>JAHFDS010000044.1 GCA_023248855.1 Myxococcales bacterium | reverse complement strand
GACGCTTCTCGTACGCCGTCCAGGTCTCGCTGGCGAACTCGGGCAATGCCGGGATCTGCCAGGTGGGCGCCGCGCCGAGCGCGTGGTACCAGACGTAGATCATCCCGTTCTGCTCGCTGACGTGCCACGGCCGGACGCTCGCCTTGGGCGGGATCTTCTTGGCGTAGGGCACCTCGGTGCACTTGCCGGCGCCGTCGAAGCACCAGGCGTGGAACGGGCAGCGCACGGATTCGCCAGCGACGGAGCCGCCGTGGCCGAGGTGCGCACCGAGGTGCGGGCAGAACGCATCCAGGACCTGCGCCTTGCCGCTCTCGGTGCGGAACAGGACCAGGTCCTCGCCGAAGTACTCGAGCGGCATGACGGCGCCGGGCGCGAGCTCGTCGGAGTAGGCCACCTGGAACCAGCCCGCCGGATAGGCGGGGAACGAGAATCGCTCTTTCATTTCATCTCCTCCGCACCACGTACCAGGAGCTCGGCGGCATTCCTCACGCGCGTGTTGACCTCGGCCTCCTTGTAGAGGCCCGCGGTCCAGCCGACGAGCGATGCGTACCAGATGTCCTGCAGCAGGCTCGACACGATGCGCGCGCTCTCGTCGTCGAGCGAGGCCCCGCCGGGGCCATCACGCAGGACCGTCGCCACCATGTGCGTCACGCGGCCACGAAAGCGCATGACCTTCTCGGCCGACTCGGGCGTACCGGAGCCGACCGCGCGCAGGACGGCGCGCGACAGGTTGGCGTTCTTGACCATCTGCCGCGTGACCTTCTTGAAGAAGGTCGCCACGCGGTCTGCGGGCGTGCTGCCGGGCAAGCCGCGCTCCGCCAGGCCGCGCTCCATCCGCTCGATGTTGAGCTCCAGCGCCGCCACGAGGATGTCATCCTTGCTGCGAAAGCGCTTGTAGAGCGTCCCGAGCGCGACGTCGGCCATCGCGGCCACGTCGCGCAGTCGCACGGCGTCGAAACCACCGCGCTCGGCCAGCGCCATCGCCGTCTCCACGATGCGCCGGGTGCGCTCCTCCCGCTTTCCGCCGGAATCCTCCATTAGGTCCTTTCAGGGGTGAATCGCACCGGCATCGACTTGACGCCGTTGATGAAGTTCGACCGCAGCCTGCGCACCGGGCCGTCGAGCTGGATGTCCGGCAGCCGGAAGAGCAGCTCCTCGAAGAACAGGCGGATCTCCATGCGCGCGAGGTTCGCGCCGAGGCAGAAGTGCGGCCCGACGCCGAAGGCCAGGTGGTCATTGGGCGTGCGGCCGACGTCGAACTGGTCGGCGTGTGGGAACATCGCCTCGTCGCGGTTCGCGGACGGGTAGTAGAGCGCGAGCTTGTCGCCGGCCTTGAGCTTCTGGCCGCGCACCTCCGCGTCCTCGTTGAGGGTACGCCGGAAGTACATGACCGGCGTGACCCAGCGCAGCATCTCCTCGACGGCGGTGGGCAGGAGCCCCTTGTTCGAGAGGAGGCGCGCCCTTTGCTCGGGAAAGTCGATGAGCGCCTGCATTGCGCCCGACAGCAGGTTCCGCGTGGTCTCGTTGCCCGCCACGGCCAGCAGCAGGAAGAAGGAGTCGAACTCCATCTCGCTCAGGCGCTCGCCGTCCACCTCGGACCGCATGAGGACGCTGACGAGGTCCGTGCCGTCGCCCTTTCGCTGCTCGGCGAGCTCGTTGGCGTACATCCACATCTCGGCCGCCGCGACCTTGCCGTCCGCGAGCGAGGTCTGGAACTCGGGGTCGTCGAAGCCGATGAGCCGATTGGACCAGTCGAACACCTTGTGGCGCTCGGTCTGCGGGACGCCGAGCATCTCGACGATCACCTGCAGCGGCAGCTCCGCCGAGAGGTCCTTGACGAAGTCGCATTGGCCCTTGTCGGCGATGCGGTCGACGATGCGGCGGCAGATCTGGCGGATGTGCGGCTCCATGGCCGCGATCATCCGGGGCGCGAACCCGTCCCGCACCAGCTTGCGGAACTTCATGTGCTGGGGCGGGTCCATGTTGATCATCAGGAACCGGATGACGTCCATGTCCTCCGGTCCGTAGTCCTCGATGTTGGTGCCGCCCTTCCAGGAGGAGAACACCGCCGTGTCGCGCTCGATGCGGACGATATCCTCGTAGCGCGTGATGACCCAGTAGCCCGGCCCGCCCGGCGCCTCGCGCGGGTGGAAGTACACGGGGGCCTCCCCGCGCAGCCGGTGGAAGATGTCGTGAGGAACCCCCCGGACGTAGAGGTCCGGGTCGTAGAGATCGATGTCCATCAGCGACCCTCCCGCGCTCGGCCCCAGTGCCGAGCAGATGAGTGCCAGGGAGGACGCCGTGGGAGTCGGTTCCGTCCTTGACACCGGTCCGAGACTAGAACATGTTTCACTTCGTCGCAAGCGAAAAAGAGAACGTGTTCTAGTTTGGAACGTGTTCTAGTCCGGCGACTCGCAAGACCGGTGTTTCTTGCGAAAAAGCTGCGTGCCTGGACCGCCGCGCGGCCGGTGCGGCAAGGGGGAACGATGGCGATGGAGCTCGGATTCTGGCGGCTTTCGGAGCGAGACCCGGACCACGTCGCGGTGGTGACGCCCGAGGGCCGGGAGGTGACGGCAGGCGCGCTCTTGTCGGCGGCGAACCGCCTCGTGCACGGCTTGCGCGCGCGGGGCCTGCGCCGCGGCGATGCGGTGGCGGTGGTGCTCCGGAACGACCTGCCGCTGCTCGAGGTGTTCCTCGCGTGTGCCCAGGCGGGCTTCTACATGGCGCCCATCAACACGCATTTGGCGCCGCCGGAGATCGCGTACATCGTCGGAGATTCGGGCGCAAAGGCGGTCGTCTGCTCGCCCGAGGTGGCCGACGTCTGCCGGACCGCCCTCGACTCGATAGGCTTCTCGGGCGACGGGCGCTTCTGCACGGGGGATGCGCCCGGGTTCCGCCCCTTCTCCTCGCTGTCCGCGGGCCAGCCCGATTCGACGCCGGGGGATCGCGTGGCGGGCATGCCGATGACCTACTCGTCGGGCACGACGGGCCGGCCCAAGGGGGTCAGGCGCCCCATCGTGGCGGTCGATCCCGAGACGATGGCCGGTGGCTACGCGCAGTTCCTCATGCTGTTCGGCATGCAGCCCCGAGACGGCAGCGTGCACCTCGTGACCTCGCCCCTCTATCACACGGCGGTGCTGTCGTTCTGCTCGAACCACCTGCACCTCGGGCACCGCGTGGTGCTGATGGACAAGTGGACGCCCGAGGGCACGCTCGAGCGTATCGAGCGGTACGGCATCACCACGACGCACATGGTGCCGACGCAGTTCTCGCGCCTGCTCGCGCTGCCCGAGGCCGAAAGGGCCGGCCGCAAGCTCGGCTCGCTGCGGCAGGTCATCCACAGCGCGGCGCCCTGTCCGGTGGACGTCAAGCGCCGGATGCTCGCGTGGTGGGGGCCGGTGATCTACGAGTACTACGCGGCCTCCGAGGGCGGCGGGACGCTGGCGCGGCCGGGCGAGTGGCTCGAAAAGCCCGGCACCGTGGGCAAGGCGTGGCCCATCTCGAAGCTGCGCATCGTGCGCGATGACGGCACGGAGGCGCCGGCGGGCGAGCCCGGCACGGTGTTCATGTCAATGGGCCAGCACCGCTTCGAGTATCACAACGATCCGAAGAAGACCGATGGCGCCTGGAAGGGCGAGTTCTTCACCGTCGGCGACGTGGGCTACCTGGACGCGGATGGCTACCTGTTCCTGTGCGATCGCAAGTGCGACATGATCATCTCCGGCGGCGTGAACATCTACCCGGCCGAGATCGAGTCCGTGCTGCTGTCGCACCCGGAGGTGGCCGACTGCGCGGTCTTCGGCATCCCCGACGACGACTGGGGCGAGCGCATCAAGGCCGTGGTGGAGCCGGCACCTGCGGCCAAGGCCGGCCCGGAGCTGGCAGCCGCGATCCTCGAGTTCTGCAAGGAGCGCCTCGCGGCGTTCAAGCTGCCGCGCTCGATCGACTTCACCGATGCGATGCCGCGCGACCCGAGCGGCAAGCTCTACAAGAGAAAGCTGCGCGATCCGTACTGGGTGGGGCGCGAGCGGGCGATCTAGTTTCCGATCGGTCGCCGCAGACGGCGACCGCAGAGGGGATGCCGAGCATCCCCTCCCCGTTCGGACAAGTCCTCACGGGCCCCCACCCCTTGCGATTGACAGCCGAGCGGCGTCGATTTGCGATTGCAGCGCCATCGGTGCGCTGGCCGGCGCAAGGCGGTCGCGCCGTGTGGCGATCGGTCGCCGCAGACGGCGACCGCAGAGGGGATGCCGAGCATCCCCTCCCCGTTCGGACAAGTCCTCACGGGCCCCCACCCCTTGCGATTGGCAGCCGAGCGGCGTCGATTTGCGATTGCAGCACCATCGGTGCGCTGGCCGGCGCAAGGCGGTCCCCCCCGCTGCCGCGCCCAATATCCTCAGCCCTCGTGTCCGATCGGTCGCCGCAGACGGCGACCGCAGAGGGGATGCCGAGCATCCCCTCGTCGAGTAGGCGCCCCGGTTGCCCGGGGCGCCTCTCACAGAACCGTTACAAGTGCTGGTCACATATTGGACCAAGGAGCGATGGAGGGTCCACCGCATGAGGCTGCGCGCTCTGCGCCCCGTGCACGTCTACAAGGTCGGGCTGAACAATCGGGAGATGGCGAAGCTGGAGACGCTGGCGCGGCGGCGCGGCGTCACCCCATCGGCCGCATTGCGGGAGCTCGTTCGGGACGCCATCGCGCTGCACCGCGTTCGCGGAACCGAGAAGCGCCCGCCGAAAAGTTGATCCATCACGAGGGCGGTACTACGATCGCGACTGCGGCGGGAGCCTGTGCGCCGCGGTGGATCGCAGCGACTGATAGTGGGCGTTATTGTAACTCCATTACGTGAGCCCGGCCTAAGTGACGACAGTGCATTGCTTGCGATGAGCAGTGCGCGTGAGCCAGCGGCGGATCGTCGAGTTGTGCTCCACCTCGGGTTGGGCGCTCAGCCAGTCAGAGCTCTGAAACGGTGGCGCTGTCGCGGTTGGCGACCCAGATGCTGGCGCCGTCGAATGCCACCCCGTGCGGACTGAAGCCCACGGCGAAGGGCGAGCCGGCAGCGGGGGCGCCCGTGCTCGCTACCAGCTTGCTCACCGTGCCGCTGCCGCGGTTCGCGACCCAGACGCTGGTGCCGTCGAAGGCCACTCCGATTGGTTGGATGCCCACGGCGAAGGGCGAGCCGGCAGCGGGGGCGCCCGTGCTCGCTACCAGCTTGCTCACCGTGCCGCTGCCGCGGTTCGCGACCCAGATGTTGACGCCGTCGAAGGCCACTCCGACCGGTTGGATGCCCACGGCGAAGGGCGAGCCGGCAGCGGGGGCGCCCGTGCTCGCCACCAGCTTGCTCACCGTGCCGCTGTCTTGGTTCGCGACCCAGATGTTGGCGCCGTCGAAGGCCACTCCTTGCGGGGCGGCGCCCACGGTGAATGGCGAGCCGGCAGCGGGGGCGCCCGTGCTCGCCACCAGCTTGCTCACCGTGCCGTTGCCTTGGTTCGTAACCCAGATGTTGGCGCCGTCGAATGCAACCCAGCTCGGGCCGTTGCCCACGGCGAATGGCGAGCCGGCAGCGGGGGCGCCCGTGCTCGCCACTAGCTTGCTCACCGTGTTGTCAGCGAAATTCGCGACCCAGATGTTGGCGCCGTCGAAGGCCACTCCGGCCGGTTGGTTGCCCACGGCGAAGGGCGAGCCGGCAGCGGGGACGCCCGTGCTCACCACCAGCTTGCTCACCGTGTTGCTGCCGAAATTCGTGACCCAGATGTTGGCGCCGTCGAAGGCCACTCCGAATGGTTGGTTGCCCACGGTGAAGGAGAGGCCAGTCTGATTGTTGCCGTACCAGCGCAGCAAGGCGATCTGCGTGGCATTGATGACTCCACCAGGCGGACCGACTGGCCCCGCAGGGCCGGCGGGCCCCGCAGGCCCAGTCGCACCCACCAATCCAGCAGGTCCCGCAGGGCCGATCGGCCCAGCAGGCCCAGTCGCACCCACCAATCCAGCAGGTCCCGTGGGGCCGATCGGCCCCGCAGGCCCAGTCGCACCCACCAATCCAGCTGGCCCAGCAGGTCCAGTCGCACCCACCAATCCAGCAGGTCCCGTGGGGCCGATCGGCCCCGCAGGCCCAGTCGCACCCACCAATCCAGCTGGCCCTGCAGGTCCGATCGGCCCAGCAGGTCCAGCGGGCCCCACCGGACCCGTTGCGCCCATCTCTGAGGCACCGTTACAAGCGTATGTGACAGTGGATCCCACTGTGAATTGTGATCCACCACCGGGACAATTGGGATCTCCTGGGGCGAGCGACATGGCAATGATAGAAGGACATTGTGCCGTCTTGGGTTCACTGACTGCAGAGCTGGATTCAGATATGCTGCTGCAACTCATTCCGTCCATACCACCGCCAGAACCGCCGGCACCTCCCGATCCCAGATGTTTCTGTGAATCTGCGCCACAGGCGAAGATGAGCGACGATGCGAGCGCGAGAATCTGATTCCGCTGCATCTCAGATTCCGTTCACACGATACCCTCGGTGACAATGACGCAACCGCCGAGGGATGGGACAGGAACAGAGGCGAAGGAGGGGCGTCAAATACGATCGGTTTCTGTAGCCCCTCATCCGCCTGCCCTCCTCCGTCGAGAACTCACCGGATGGTCATCGTAGTCCTTTTCTGCACCCCCCGCAAGTACACGTAGCGCACCGTCGACGGGGTCGAGCGCAGCGCCCGTGCGATCACGTTCCAGGAGGTACCCTGCGGGCGCAGCTCTGCGATACGCGCGTACTTCGGCCCACGTGGGTCGCGTGGGCGCCCGAGCTTGCCCCCCCGCGCTTGGTCGGGGCCAGGCCGTCATGCGTCCGCTCGATGATCACGGCCCGCTCGAACTCGGCCGCCGCCGCGAGCACGGTCAGGGTCAGGTCCGAAACGGCATCGCGGGCGGGGCGGATCTCGAGCCCCTGCGCCACCAGGATGAACGTCACCCCGGCGGTGCGGACCTTGCGGATGTTGGCGAGCAGGTCGAGGGTGCCGTTGCCCTGAAACTGCGTTGGTCGCCGGTCTCACGGGATGATCGTCGCGACATCTTCGATCGGATCGCAACCGACAACCGGGAAGCGGCACGCCGCTGGGACGCGCGCATTCGTGCGCGAGCGCACTCGGCGGCGCGCGCGTTCCCAACAGTGGTCACAGACCGCGTGAAGTGCGGGACGATCCCAGGTACGCCGACGTTCTTCAGGTGTGGCTGCGCACCTGCGGTCACGCACCTACGCCTTCCACCAGACGCTTTCTCGAGCTCTCGCCCTTGGCTGCGCCCTTGTTTTCCGTGTCGGGTTCCCTCCGTCAGGGCCCCGGGTCGGGACTTTCACCTCCGGTCTGTTGCTCATGCCACTCGCGCCCCCGCTCGGCACAGCCTCACGGGTCCTCTCCCTGCGGCACGCTCCGCTCGCCCTGCTGTCGATTCCCGCGATCGGCAGGCGCACGACTACCTTGCGCCTCGATCCGCACGGTCGCGGGTCAGGCGGGCTGAGCGTTGGCTTCGCGGCCGGCCATTGGACCTAGCACTCCACGATTTGCAGATCGGGTCCGAGCCGATGGAGGTCGTCCGGATCGCTCGTGATCACCGCGGCGCCGTGTCGCTGTGCCAGCAGGACGACGCTGGCGTCGATGACGTCGGTGGTCCTGTTGCGCCCGCAGAGCGCGCCCGCGCCCTTGGCTTCGTGCGTGTCGAGGGGCTGGATCACGAGCCAGCCCGATCCGATCAGCCTGCTCAGGCGCGCTTGCCGGCGGCCATCGCGCCATGTTTGAGCGACGACGCCAGCGGGCACATGGATGACCGCCCCGTTCGCAAGCGCGAGCTCGATCAGCCGGCAGAGCCGCTCGTCATTGCGCTCAAAAGCAATCAACGCACCCGTGTCGAGGACTACAGGCCGAGGACGTCGCGCGCCCATTTCTCGGCTTCCTTGCTCGTGGGGCCTCTCTCTGCGGCCATCTCCGCGAGCAGAGCGGCGAGATCCTCGAGCCGCGCCTGCTGCTCCATGGCCGCATCGACCCATGCGCTCACCGAGCGCGCTCGGCCCCGCCTCACCTGACGCTCTGCGGCGCGGAGCACCTCTCGACGCACCGTGATCGTGATGCGCTCTTTCTTCTGCATATGAAGATCATACTATCGCAGCGCGAGGCGGTCCAGGAGGGCGGCCAGCGCAGGACGTAGCGGGGGCATGGGCCCTTGGCGCACATTCGCGATCGATGTGTCGGCGTGGAGCTCGTAGGCAGTGCCGGCAAGGATGACGACCCGCATCAGGTAGATGTCGCCACCCTCGCAGCTGCCGCCAAAGGTGAGTTGCGGCGGCAGGTGGGGCAGCCGTCCGAGCGGGGGCACGTCCTCGACCTGCGTGGTCGTGCACCCGTGGCTCCTGCGCCAGTGCTCGAGATACCCGGCGATTGTCCGTGGGGATCGGCGTCCGAGCTGGAGCTCGACGACGCGCGTCCAGACCCCGTCGTCGTCAAGGCTCGACCAGGACTTCATCGCGACGCGGCCAAAGTGCGCGTCGTCGTGGGCGGCGCGCTCGATCACCTCGGGGCGCTCAAGGCCCGGCCTCACGATGAGCCTTCGCAGCACGAGGGGAGGCGCGGGCTCACCGAGGACCGGAGGTGCGGACATGGCCGCGAGCAGGCAGAGCGCGCCGACGAGGCCCCGACGCGCCGGCACCGTGACCTCCTACCCGCGAGCCGAGACGACGCGAAGGACGTCGAGGTAGCCCGGGGCGGCCTCCACGACGCCACGCGCGCGGAGCAGGCGGTGCATGGCTGGCAGGCGGTAATACGGGACCATCACGAGCAGGTGGTGCTCGAGGTGGTAATTCACCCGGAGGGGCGCGACGACCAGTCGCGCCAGGAGGCCCGCGCGCGTGGTGCGCGTGTTGCGCAGGGGCTCGGAAGACAGCTCCGTGCACGCATGCTCGGCCAGCGAGCGGATGCGAACGAAGACGCTGAAGGTCGTCAGGTAGGCGACCGCCCAGGCGGCATAGACCCAGGCGTGGCCCGAGCCTGCGCACAGCGCGAACAAGGCGGCATTGGTGACGAGCACGGAGGGCAGGTGGCGCAGGCCCTCGCGCAGGTGCTCCCGGACCGGCATTGGCGGAAGGCGGATGGCATCGCCCGACACGGTGTATTCGAGGTAGCCGAGGTCCATCAGGAAAAGGCCCACCATCCGCTTGAAGCCGGTCACGCCGAAGAGGTCGCGGGTCAGCTTGCGCGCGAGCGAGCGGCGCGAGGTGGGATAGGGCGTCACGAGCGACAGGTCGGGGTCGCCGTCGGTGCCGGTCTGCGTGTGGTGCCGGTGGTGGTGGGCGCGGTAGCGCGCCACGTCGTTCCACATTGGCCGCGCGCACAGCCAGTCGGTGAGGACGTCATTGGCGAAGCGACTTCTGAACAGGCTCCGGTGCGAGGCCTCGTGCATGAGGATCGCGAGCGCGAGCTGACGGCCGCCGAGGACGATGACCACGGCGACGAAGACCAGCGGATGCGGAAAAAGGGCGAGCGTCGCCAGCGCGCCGCCGATGACGACCCAGGTGCTCGCCACCGCGAACGCGCCACGAGCGTCGGAGCGCTCGGTGAGCGCTCGGATCTCCTCGTGCGACAGGAGGTCCTTGGCCTTGGTCATTGCAGGGCTCCTTGGGCTGCCGTGCCGACGCGCACGGTGGAGGGGGCGGCAGAGCCGAGGCCGACGCCGAAATAGCGCTGCCAGATCCTGCGACCGGCGCGATCGAAGCGGTGCACGGCATCGACGAATGCGCGCCGCGCCTCCACGTCCACGAGCGGCTCGGGCAGGAGCGGGTCATAGACCACCTGACGGATCGCCGCGCCGCCGAGCAGGAAGGCCTCGCGCGCCGCAGCGTCGGGCTCGAGGTCCTCGCCGCGCACGAGCCAGGCCTCGAGCCGCTCGCGCCCCTTGCGATACGAGGCCGACAGCGCCTTGCCGTCCCAGAGGGATCGCGCGCGCGCCTCGAGCCCGGTCGAGAAATCGCCCGCGCCGAACACCGGCGCCAGCGGGTCGAGGCCGAGCGCCTCGAGGCGCCTTCTCACCCCGTGCACACCGCCCTCGAGGTTGTCGGGACGCACGAAGAGGTTTCGCTCGAGCTCGCAAAGGCCCACCATCGCCAGCGCCCGCGACCTCCGCGCCAGCTCCGACCGGTCGCCGCGGCCGAGCGCCCCGGTGTGCACGGCGACGTAGCGGCCGTCCCAGGCGCGCACGCGGCGCTCGGCGGTGCGCCAGCCGGCCACCTCCCGCGCCAGATCCCGGGCGCCCTCGCCCAGGCGATAGGCGCCTCGCCCCGCCGCCTCGATGAGCTGCCTCGACGCGAGCCGCACGAGGGTGACGCGCACGCTGTTCTCGCTGATGTCGAACAGGGCGCAGGCGGCGACCAGCCGACGCACCTCGACCTCCGCGCCATCGGCGGCCGAGAGCAGGTCGAGCACGAGCGACTTCGCCGTCGGATTCACGGGATGGATATTACAACTTCATCCCGTGTATAGCAACGTCAGTAATGTCGGGGTCGCGGTCAGCCGAAGATCGGCCAGCGGCGCTCGTCGTAGAGGGTCCCGAGGGCGGCGCGCATGCGCGAGAGGACCGCCTCGTAGCCCGCGCGCACGATGTCGGGGTCGCTCGCGTCGGCCTTTCTGATGCGCCGACCGAGCACGTCCGACAGGTGGATGGGCTCGAGCACCTCGCTCGTGATCTTCGCGGGCAAAGGCAGCTGCGGCAGGATCGGCAGCGCCCACAGGCCCCAGGGCAGCCCGAGCTGCAGCGGCAGCACGTCCGCAGAGCGGATGAGCTTCGGCAGGCCTATGCGCTCGGCGAGCTTTCTGCCGCTCGCCAGCACGAACACCGTCTCGTGCGAGCCGGCCGACACGACCGGCGTGATGGGCAGGTTCCAGCGAATGGCCTGGGCGACAAAGCCGTGGCGCCCGCCGAGGTCGATCTCCCGCCTTTGCCAGTAGGTGCGGAAGGTCTCGCGCGCGGCCCCCGGGAACACCATGACCGAGGCGCCGGTGCGGAGCGCGGCGTCCATCGCGGCCCGGTCGGCGCGGATGACGCCCGAGTCGGCGAGCAGGCTCGCGAAGCCCTTGCCGAGGCTGTGCAGGATGTCGTGCGCGAGCACATAGAGCGGGCGTTCGAACCCGAAGCGCGCGTACCAGTGCACGCCGAACGCGATGCCGTTGACCGGGATGACGCCCCCGTCATGGTGGCCGACCACGAGGGTCTGCCCCTTTGGCAAGCGCTCGAGGCCGCGGGTCTCGGCGCGGAAGTAGTACTTCATGAGCGGCGAGAGGACGCGCAGGGAGCGCCCGAGCACCTCCGGCCGCACCGCCGGCAGGCGCGCGAGATCGTCCTTGGTGACGGGCCGTAGGAGCGTCATCGCAGGTCTCCTTGCTGCGCGCGGACGATCCGGACGGCGCGCTCGCCCAGGAAGTCGAGCAGCGCGGCCGCGGTCTCGTCGGGGCGCTCGATGTGCGGCATGTGGCCGCAATCGGGCAGCATCTCGAGGCGCCAGGTCGGCTGGCTCGCGAGCACGCGGCGGACCCCATGCGGCGGCACCAGCCGGTCACTCTCGCCCCAGATCACCATCACCGGGGCACGCACGCGATCGGCGCCGGCCACGACGCCCGCCACCATGAGATCGGGCAGCAGGCGATGGAACGTCGTGGCCATGTTCGGCAGGTGATCGGGGTGCTGATCCACCGAATCGCGCACGAACTTGCGCGTGTACTCGTTTCTGCCGTGGAACACGAGGTCGAGCAGCGGCACCGCGCCGAAAGGGAGGATCGCGCGCAGGAGCCGCGGGCGGAGCGACGCGCGCGCGAGCCAGCGCATCCACGCCGGGTAGCCGCGAAAGCCCGCGCTCGACATGAGGACGAGGCGTTCGACGCGGCCCGGCTCCTCGAGCGTGGCGCGGGTGCACACGAGACCCCCCGCCGAGTGCCCGACCAGGGCCGCGCGCTCGATGCGCAGGTGATCGAGCAGCGCCAGCACCGCACGCGACTGGGCGTGCAAGAGGCGCCCGCCGGGCCGCGGTGACAGACCACTGCCGGGGAGATCGAGGCCGATCAGGCGGAAGTGATCGCGGAGCAGCGGCGCGAGGTGCTCGAAGTGCGTCAGGTCCCCGCCGAGGCCGTGGACGAGCACCACCGGCGGCCCGGCGCCTTCGTCGAAGAACGCGATCTGCCCCGCCTGTGTGTGCGCGTGGCGCACCGCGTACGGGAACGACTCGGAGCGCAGGAGCGAGAAATGCCCCCGTGCGGGATGACCGAGCGCCATCTGGATCAGCGTCCCTTGAACGCCGGCTTGCGCTTCTCGGCGAACGCGCGCGGACCCTCCCTCGAGTCCTCGCTGGCGAAGACCGCCTGGCCGATCTCGAGCTCGAGCTTGAGCGCCTCGGCCTCGGGCAGCCCCTCGGTCGCCTGCACCGAGCGCTTGATCGCCTGCACGGCGACGGGGCCGTTGTCGGCGATTTGGCCCGCCGCGCGCAGCGCCTCCTCGAGCGCTTGCCCGTCGGGGACGACGCGGCCGACCAGGCCCACGCGCAGCGCCTCCTCGGCCGACAGGTGGCGGCCGGTGAGCAGGATGTCCATCGCGACCGTGTACGGAACCTGGCGGCGCAGGCGCACCGTCGAGCCGCCGAGCGGGAACAGGCCCCAGCGTGCCTCGGAGACTCCGAGCTTGGCGCCCTGGCCCGCGATGCGGATGTCGGTCGCCTGCAGGATCTCGGCGCCGCCGGCGATGCAGTAGCCCTCGACCGCGGCGATGAGGGGCTTTTTCAGGCGGTAGTGGCGCAAAAAAGCCTTCCAGTGCAGGTCGGGCTCGGCCTTGAAGCGCGCGGCCCAGGGGTCGCCGTCACGGGAGCTGTTCATGGCCTTGAGGTCCGCGCCGGCCGAGAACGTCTGGTTCGCACCGGTCAGGATGGCGACCCGCACGTCCGGGTCGCCGTCGATGAGGTCCCAGGCGTCGGCCAGGCGCGCGAGCATCTCGAGGGAAAAGGAGTTCTTCGCTTCCGGGCGGTTCATCGTGACGGTCACGACGTGTCCGACCTTGTCGACCAGCAGGTGTGGGGCAGTCACGAGGAAACTAGAACATGTTTCAGTTATGCGAGCAAGCCAAACTAGAACATGTTTCATTCTTCGCTTGACCCGAACTGAAACACGTTCTAGAAAAGGACTGCGCGCGCTCGCCCGTTTCGGGCGACCCACCGCGCGGGGAGGCGCACGACGTGGCGTTCAAGCTCGGCCGCTGGGACATCGAGGCGGACGTGGTGGCGGTCGGATCGGGCCTCGGCGGCCTGTCCGCGGCGATCGTCGCGCATGACCAAGGTCAGCGCGCCGTCATCCTGGAGAAGGCGCCCAAGCTCGGCGGCGTCTGCGCGTACTCGGGCGGGGAGGTCTTCGTTCCCAACAACGCCCTGATGCAGAGCGCGGGCCTTCTCGACTCGCGCGCGACCGGCCTCGCCTACCTGCGCTTTCTGGCCGCGGGCTACGCGGATCCGCGGCTGCAGGAGACGCTGCTCGACACCGCGAACGAGGCGGTCGGCTACTTCGGCAGCCGCGCGGGCGTGCGCTGGAAGCTGATCGCGGGGTTCCCCGACTACCACTACCCGGTCGCGCCCGGGACCGTGGCCGCGGGGCGCTACCTGGAGGTCGAGCCCTTCGCGGGCGCCGAGCTCGGCGAGTGGCAGAAGAAGACGTACCTGTCGCCGCACATGCCGAACGGCATCACCCACGACGAGCTGTTCGCGTGGGGCGGCTTCCCCAAGGTGCTCGGCTGGGACTTCCAGCTCCTGGCCAAGCGCATGCGCGCCGACGTGCGCACGCTCGGCCCGGGCATGATGGCGTACTTTCTGCGCGCGGCGCTGTGTGAGCGCAAGATCCCGGCGCACGTCGCGACCGCGGTGCGCGAGCTCGTGATCGAGGACGGCGTCGTCGTGGGCGTGCGCGCGGAGCAGGGCGGCAAGACCCTCATGGTGCGCGCCAAGCGCGGCGTGGTGCTCGCCGTGGGCGGCTACGACTGGCACCCGGAGCTGCCGAAGTTCTTCGAGCAGCTCCCGGAGTGGAACTCGATGTGCCAGCCGTCGGTCTCCGGGGACGGTTTCATCATGGGCAGCGAGGCGGGCGCGCAGATCGCGGCCGTGCCGGCGAACAATCTGGGCCTCTTCTTCGGCTACCGCATCCCGGGCGAGGAGCAGGACGGCCGTCCGCTCTGGCGCGGCTCGTGGGAAGGGGGCTTTCCGCACGCGCTGTGGGTCAACCGCGCCGGCCAGCGCTTCGGCGACGAGTCGTTCTACCGGGATTACCTGCCGAAGACGCGCGCCTGGGACGGCACGGCGCAGACGCAGCCGAATTTCCCCCCGTTTCTCATCTTCGACGGCAACTTTCGCGCGAAGTACCCGCTCGGCACGTTCCTGCCGGGTCAGGAGATCCCCGAGACGGTCGCGGCGCGCGCAGATTCGCTCGGCGAGCTGGCGCAAAAGCTCGGCATCGACGCGGCCGGCCTCGAGGCGAGCGTCGCCCGATGGAACGGCCTGTGCGCCGAGGGGCGCGACCGCGACTTCGGCCGCGGCACCTATCCCTGGGCGGCCATGATGACCGGCGACCGCGACCTGGCGAGCCCCAACCTCGGGGCGCTCGACAAGCCTCCCTACTACGGGATGGCGCTCCGTGTCTGCAGCGCCGGCATCAATGCGGCGGGATTGCGCACCAACGAGCACGCGCAGGTCATGCACGTGCGCGGCCGGCCCATTTCTGGCCTGTATGCCGTCGGCAATTCCGCGGCGCCGCTCGACATCGGAGCCGGCTACCAGAGCGGCCTGTCCAACCTGCGCGGTCTGGTCTGGGGCTACCGCGCCGCAAAGCACCTGGGGGCGCGCTGACGATGGCGTGGTTCGGCAAGAAGAAGGAAGCGAAGCCCGATTTCGAGGTCGATGTCCTCGTCATCGGCTCGGGCGGCGCGGGCCTGACCGCGGCCATCGCCGCGCACGACGCGGGCGCGAAGGTGATGGTGATCGAGAAGGCCGAGCGGGTCGGCGGCACGACCGCGGTCTCGGGCGGCGTCCTGTGGATCCCGAACAATCACCACATGGCCGAGGCGGGCGTGGTGGACTCACGCGCCGACGCGCTCAGGTACGTCCTCCGCCTGGCGGACGGGCGCAGCTCGCAGGCCCTGGTGGAGACATTCCTCGACCAGGCGCCGCGCATGCTGCGCTACCTCGAGGGCCACACGCCCCTCAGATTCAAGGCGCTCGGCCGTTATCCCGACTATCACCCCGAGTTCGAGGGTGGAAAGGCCGGGGGCCGGTCGCTCGATCCGGGCCTGTTCGACACCAACACGCTCGGCCCCTGGAAGCCCAAGCTGCGCCGGAGCCCCGTCTTCGGCGCCACCGCGATGTCGGTCACCGAGGCGACCGACTGGGGAGTCTTTTCGAAGCCCTTGCAGCTCCCGTTCGAGCTCCTGGGGAAGCGCTACGCGCAGGGTCTCGTCTGTTACGGTGCGGCACTGGTCGGTGGGCTCCTGCGTGCGGCGCTAGACCGTGGGGTCGAACCCCAATTGCGCGTCGCCGCGCGCGAATTGCTCGTGGAGGACGGACGTGTCATTGGTTTGCGAGCGCAATCTGGTGACAAGGAGATCGTGATTGTCGCCAAGCGGGGCGTCATCCTCGCGAGCGGCGGATTCGAGTGGAATTCGGCCCTTGCGGCGCAGTTTCTCGGCGGCGTGCTCACGCACCCGAACAGCCCGCCCGGCAACGAGGGCGACGGCCTGAAGATGGCCATGAGCGTCGGCGCCGATCTCGGCAACATGAGCGAGGCGTGGTGGTGCCCATCGCTGTGCATTCCCGGCGAGGAGTACGAGGGGCGCCCGCTCTACCGCGGGGATTTCGCCACGCGCTCGTTGCCTCACACCCTCATCGTCAATCGCGCCGGTCGCCGCTTCGTCAACGAGGCGCAGAACTACAACGACCTCATGAAGCCGTTCTTCGCCTTCGACCCGATGCGCTACGAGCGGGCGAACCTGCCGGCTTGGCTGGTGTTCGACCAGCAGTACGCGGACAAGTATGCGCTCATGACGTTCATGCCGGGACAGGCGCTCCCCGAGTGGATCCCGCGGGCCGACTCGCTCGAGGCGCTGGCGGGCAAGATCGGTGTCGACGCGGCGGGGCTTTCTGCCACGGTGCGCCGGTTCAATGGCTTCGCGGCGCGCGGGGTCGACGAGGACTTCCAGCGCGGCGAGAGCGTCTATGATCACTTCTACGGCGATCCCGCGAATCAACCCAGCCCGAACCTGGGCGCGCTCGAGAAGGGCCCGTTCTATGCGCTCGAGGTGCACCCGGGCGCGATTGGCACCAAGGGCGGCGCCCGCACCAATGACCACGCGCAGGTGCTGCGGCCCGGCGGCGAGGCGGTCGAGGGCCTCTACGCGGCGGGCAACGTGATGGCCGGCATCACCGGCCCCGGATATCCGGGCGCAGGCGCGACCATCGGTACCGCGATGACCTTCGGCTTTCTGGCCGGCGAGCACGCGGCGGGGCGACCACTCACCTGACCCCGTGGTCGAGACATAGGAGCTGTCGATGCCCGAGGTCGAATACCAGACCACGATGAGCGTCCCACCAATCCAGGTGTGGGACTTCGTCAAGGACATGAACAACTGGGCCCCCTTTCTGACGGGCTACCAGAAGCACGAAGTCCTCTCCGAGGCCGACTCGATCTGGACGCTCAAGGGGGACGTCGGGATCCTGTCGCGTCAGGTGCAGCTCAAGGCGCACGTGACCGAATGGAACGGCCCGGAGCGCGTCTCCTTCACGCTCACGGGGCTCAACGAGCAGGTCGACGGCGACGGCACGCTGCTCATGACCCCCCTCGCCGAGGGGGCGGCCGTGCCGGCTCCCGCCAAGCTCGGCCTCTTTGCACGCTTCGTGCGTGTGCTGGTTCGCCTCATGTTCCGGCTCGTGCACGGTCGCGCCGTGGAGAAGGCGCCGGTCCCGAGCGGCCGGCCGCTCTCTCAGCTGTCGTTCCGCCTGCGCATGGACGCGCTCGGACCGACCGGACCGCTCGTCAATGCGATGCTGGGACCGGCGCTCCTGCCGGCCGCCGAGGACCTGGCGAACAAGATCGCCGCGCACCTGGAAAGGGCACCGAGATGAGCCAGGACGACGTCTGGGCGCGCTTCCCGCGAGGCTGGTTCGGCATCGGCTTCTCCAATGAGTTCCCCAAGGGCGAGCCGAAGCCCATTCGGTACTTCAGCCAGGACCTGGTGGCCTATCGCGACGATCACGGCCAGGTACAGGTGCTCGAGGCCCATTGCCCGCACATGGGCGCGCACTTCGGTCACGGCGGCAAGGTCTCCGGCAGCTGCATCGTCTGCCCGTTCCACGCCTGGAAGTTCGGCGGCGACGGGCAGTGCGTGGAGATCCCCTACGCGAGGAAGATCCCGCCGCGCGCGCGCGTCAAGGCGTGGCCCATTCGCGAGGTCAATGGCGCGGTGCTGATGTGGAACGATCCCGACGGCGGGGCGCCCGACTTCGAGGTCCCGGTGTTGCCCGAGATCGGCTCGGCCAGCTGGCTGCCGTGGGCGACGCACCGTTACCACATCAAGACGCACCCGCGAGAGATCGTGGACAACCTGGCCGACAAGGCGCACTTCCCCGCGGTGCATCGCACCGACATCGACGAGTTCGGCTTCGATACGGACGGCGTCACGGCCACGCAGCGCGTCCGTGGCCGCGCGCACTTCGGCGACGGCAAGGTCGATCCGTTCGCGTCCACCACGACCTACCATGGCCCTGGCGTCTTGCTCATGCGCATGGACGGCCTCATGCAAAACCGCATGATGCTCCTTCACACCCCGGTGGACGCGGGCACGCTCGATCTGCGGATGGGTGTGACGCTCAAGGTGGTCGGCGACGAGAAGACGACCGCGGGCTACGTCGACATGTACATGGCGAACCTGCGCGCGGGCTTCGAGGACGACATCCGCATCTGGGAGCACAAGGTGTGGCGTCATCCGCCACTGCTTTGCGAGGGGGACGGTCCCGTGGGCTCCCTGCGCAAGTGGTACCGGCAGTTCTACCGGCCGATTGGCCGGCCCGAGGGCGAGGCCCAGTCGTGAAGCTCCGCGCGATCGACACGTTCGTCAACGTCCGCATGGGATCGGCCGAAAAGCCCGACTATCTGCGGCGCGTCGCGGCCGAGTACTTCAAGCGCAGCGAGCAGATCTTCAAGGACTTCTCCATCTCCGAGATGCTGGCCGACATGGACCGCATCGGCGTCGAGACGTCGGTCCTGTCCGTGCGGGCGGAAAAGCCCGACCCCGAGGTGGTGGCGTTCTCCGAGAAGCACCCCGACCGCTTCGTCCTGGCGGCCTACGTGGATCCACGGCGCGGCATGCCCGCATTGCGCGAGCTGGAGGCGCTCTTTCGCAGCCAGCCGGTGGTGCTCGCGCGCGTCGTGCCCTTCATGACCAGCACGCCGCCCGACGACCGCGCGTGCTATCCGCTCTACGCCAAGTGCATCGAGCTCGACCTGCCGGTCACGGTGAACACGGGCATCCCCGGCCCGCCCATGCCGGCGCGCGTCCAGGACCCGATCCTGCTCGACGAGGTGTGCCTGTTCTTCCCCGAGCTCGTGCTCGTCATGGCGCACGGCGCAGATCCCTGGTGGCAAGTGGCCATCCGCTTGATGCTCAAGTACCCGAACCTCTACCTCAAGACCTCCGCGTATGCGCCGAAGTACCTGCCGGCCGAGCTCATCCAGTTCATGAACACGCGCGGGCAGGACAAGATCATCTTCGCCAGCGACCATCCGGTGCTGTCGATGGAGCGTTGCCTCAAGGAGGCTGCGGCGCTCGACCTGCGCGAGGGCGTGCTCGACAAGTATCTCTACCAGAACGCCCGGCGGGTGTTCCTCGATCGGAGGAAGCGATGAGCGTCCATTTCCAGAGCCCGATCGCCTTGCGCCGCGTCCCCGACGAGACCATGGCGGACCTGCACGACGCGGGTTTCTTGCGGCTGCTCCAGCCGTCGCGCTGGGGCGGCGCCGAGGCGCACCCGGGCCTGTTCTTCGAGGTGCAATCGACGCTCGCGGCCGGCTG
Organism: Myxococcales bacterium; assembly: GCA_023248855.1. Taxonomy (GTDB): domain Bacteria; phylum Myxococcota_A; class Polyangia; order JAHFDS01; family JAHFDS01; genus JAHFDS01. The sequence continues at coordinate 11,571 of JAHFDS010000044.1, read as the reverse complement.
TCCGTCGACGGCGTGGGTGCTCGGCGTCCTCGGGGTGCACGCCTGGCAGCTCGCGCTGTTCCCGCTCGAGGCCCAGGAAGAGGTGTGGGGACGCGATTCCACGACGCTCATCTCGTCGTCGTACGCCCCCACGGGCAAGGTCGAGCGGGCGCCGGGCGGCTATCGCATTTCCGGACGCTGGTCGTTCTCGAGCGGTTGCGACCACGGGCAATGGGCGTTCCTGGGCGGCTTCGTGCCGCCCGAGAAGGCTGGCGACCCGCCCGACATGCGCACGTTCCTGGTGCCGCGCGCCGACTACCAGATCGACGACAACTGGCACGTGATGGGTCTACGCGCGACCGGCAGCAAGGATGTCGTCGTGGACGGCGCGTTCGTACCCGAGCATCGCACGCACCGCTTCACCGACGGGTTCAAGCAGAAGAGCCCGGGGAACCCGCACAATCCGGCGCCCCTCTTTCGATTGCCGTTCGGCCAGATCTTCGTGCGCTCGGTGTCGACCTCCGCGATTGGCATCGCCCAGGGCGCGCTCGACGCCTATCGCGCCGTGACCGCCAAGCGCATCGCGGCCAGCGACGGCGGCAAGGTCGCGGAGGACCCGGCGGCGCAGACCGTGTGCGCGCGCGCAGCGGCCGAGCTCGACGGCGTCCGCCTCGTGCTGCAGCGCAACATGGACGAGCTGATGACGCTCGTCAGCGCCGAGCGCGAGATCCCGATGGAGCGGCGCGTCCAGTACCGGTTCGACTCCTCGCTGGCGGTCGAGCGCTGCGTGGCGGCGGTGGACATGCTCTTCACCGCGAGCGGCGGCCGCGCCATCTTCGAGGGCAGCCCCATCCAGCGCTTCTTCCTCGACGCCCACTCGGCCCGGGCCCATTACGCGAACAACCCCGACAAGCCCGGGCGCAACGCGGGCGGCGTGATGCTGGGCCTGCGCACGACGGACTACTTCCTGTGACCGACCTGCGGCTCGGCTATCTCGGCTTCGAGGTGCGCGACCTTCCGGCCTGGGAGGCCTTCGCGACCGACGTGCTCGGCCTAGGCGTCTCCGGGCGAGGGGACGACGGCAGCCTGGGCCTGCGCATGGACGCGCAGCGCCAGCGCTTCGTGCTGTCCGAGGGGCCCTCGGACGACCTCGCCTTCGTCGGCTGGGAAGCGCCGGATGACCGGACGCTCGACGCGCTCGTGGCGCGCCTCGGCGGGGCGGGCGTGGCGGTGACCGCGACCCGACCCGAGGAGGCGGCGGCCAGACGCGTGCGGCGCCTTTGTCGCCTGTTGGACCCGGCGGGTATCCCGCTCGAGCTCTTCGTGGGGCCGGAGGTGCCGGCGGAGGCGTTCCAGTCGCCGCACGTGCGCTCGGGCTTCGTGACTGGTGAGCTTGGGCTCGGTCACCTGGTGCTCTCGGCGCCGGACCGAGACGCCAGCCTGCGCTTCTACCAGGATCTGCTCGGCTTTCGCCTGTCGGACCGCATCGTCTGCGAGATCTACGGATATCCGGTCGATATCGTGTTTCTGCACGCCAACCGGCGGCACCATTCGCTCGCGCTCGGCGACCGGCAAAAGAAGCGCCTCCACCACTTCATGCTGGAGGTGGGCTCGATGGACGACGTGGGCTTGGCCTGCGACCGCGCAGTGCGAAAGGGCGTGCGCCTCATGCAGACACTCGGCAAGCACCCGAACGACCAGATGTTCTCGTTCTATGCGCGTACGCCCTCGGGCTTCCAGTTCGAATTCGGCTGGGGCGGGCGCAAAGTGGACGACGCGTCCTGGCAGCCGACGACCTACGACCACATCAGCGAATGGGGCCACCACCCGCCGCAGTTTCTGGCCGAGGGGAAGATCAAATGACGCAGGAGCGGGCGGTTCCCGAGGGCAAGTACGTCGACATCGGCGACGGGCTGCGCGTCCACTACCACGAGGCCGGGCCGGCGCGCGCCGAGCACACGGTGGTCTTCCTGCATGGCAGCGGCCCCGGCGCCAGCGGCTGGAGCAATTTTCGCCGAAACTACCCGGCGCTTGCGGAGCGAGGCCTGCGCGTCCTGGTGCCCGACACGCTGGGTTACGGCTACTCGAGCAAGCCCGACGACCGCGACTACGACCTCGGTTTCCTGGCCGGCGCCTCGCGACGCTTTCTGGACGCCCTGGGCGTGGGCCAGCTCTCACTGGTCGGCAACTCGCATGGCGGCGCGATGGCCATCCAGCTCGCGATCGATCTGCCCGAACGGGTGCGAAGGCTCGTCCTCATGGCGCCCGGGGGCCTCGAGGAGCGCGAGACCTACATGAAGATGGAGGGCATTCGCGTCATGATGGAGGCCTTCTTCGACAAGCGCGGCATCACCAAGGAGAGCATGCGGCGGGTGTTTGGCCTGCAGCTCTTCGACCCGTCGCTCGTGACAGAGGAGATCCTGGCGGAGCGCCTCGAGATCGCCGAGACGCAGCCCAAGCGGGTCCTGCACAGCATGCGCGTACCGCTACTCACGCCCGAGCTGCACCGCATTGCGTGCCCGGTGCTCGCGCTCTGGGGCATGAACGACCAGTTCTGCCCGTCGTCGGGCGCGCTCACCCTCGCGAGATCCTGCAAGCGCGCGCGGGTCACCCTGCTCACCGAATGCGGACACTGGGTCATGGTGGAGCACGCGGATTACTTCAACCGCGCTTGCCTCGATTTCCTGCTGGAGCGGTGATGGACGGGGCGCTTCGCACGCAGCTCGGCGACCAGCTCTTTGACGCATTGCGGGCGCGGCGCACGGTCGAGCCGATCACGAGCCGCCACCCCGACGTCACCATCGAGGACGGCTACCACATCTCGCGCAGACTCCTTGCGCGCCGCGAGGCGGCCGGCGAGCGCGTGATCGGCAAGAAGATCGGTGTCACCAGCAAGGCCGTGCAGCGCATGCTCGACGTGCACCAGCCCGACTTCGGCTGGCTCACGGACGGCATGCTCGGCGAGGGCGAGCTGGCGATCTCGAGTCAGCTCATTCAGCCCCGCGCCGAGGGTGAGATCGCGTTCGTGCTCAAGCGGGATCTCGTCGGCCCCGGCGTCACCGACGCCGACGTCCTCGCGGCCACCGAGTGCGTCATGGCGTGCTTCGAGATCGTCGACTCGCGCATCCGCGACTGGAAGATCCGCATCCAGGACACCGTGGCCGACAATGCGTCGAGTGGCTTGTTCGTGCTCGGGCGCGAGCGGGTCCGGCCAGAGGCCGTGGATTTCGTGACCTGCGGCATGGTGGTCGAGAAGAACGGCGAGATCGTGTCGACGGGCGCTGGTGCGGCGGCGCTCGGCTCACCGGTCCACTGTGTGCGCTGGCTGGCCAATACGCTCGGGGCGTTCGACGTGCCGCTCAAAGCGGGGGAGATTGTCCTGTCGGGATCGCTGGTCCCGCTCGAGCCGGTGGTGGCCGGCGATCACATGCGCGTCCGCATCGCGGGCATCGGCAGCGCGGAGGTGCGGTTCTCATGAAGATCAGGGCGGCCATCATTGGCTCGGGCAACATCGGCACGGATCTCTGCATCAAGGCCCGCCGCAGCGAGTGGATCGAGCCGGCTTGGATGGTCGGCATCGACCCGGCGTCCGACGGCCTCGGCCGGGCGCGCGAGCTCGGCCTGCGCACCACCGCCGGCGGCGTGGAGGGCCTGCTGGCCCACGTGAAATCCGAGGGCGTCCGCATTGCGTTCGACGCGACCAGCGCGCACGCGCACGTCGAGAACTCGCGCAAGCTCGAGGCGCTCGGCGTCGTCGTCATCGACCTCACGCCGGCCGCGATCGGGCCGTACTGCATCCCGCCCGTGAACCTGCGCGAGCAGGTCGGCAAGGGCGCCACCAACGTCAACATGGTCAGCTGCGGCGGCCAGGCGACCATCCCGATGGTCGCGGCCGTGAGCCGCGTGCAGGCCGTGGAGTACGCCGAGGTCGTGTGCACGGTCGCGTCGCGCTCGGTCGGCCCCGGCACGCGCCAGAACATCGACGAGTTCACGCGCACCACGGCGGGAGCGGTCGAGCGGATCGGCGGCGCGAGGCGCGGCAAGGCCATCATCATCATCAATCCGGCCGAGCCGCCGCTCATCATGCGCGACACCATTCATTGCCTCACCGTCGATCCCCCCGACGAGGCCGCCATTGCCAGATCAGTGCGCGAGATGGTGGCGGAGGTGCAGCGCTACGTGCCCGGCTACCGGCTCAAGCACGGCCCGGTCATCGAGGGCCGGCGCGTCTCGACCTTCATGGAGGTCGAGGGTCTCGGCGATTACCTGCCGAAATACGCCGGCAACCTCGACATCATGACGGCGGCGGCGCTGCGCACGGGCGAGCTGTTCGCGCGCGAGATGATCGAGGGCACGTGGCGGCCCCGCACCCAGGGAGCAGACCAATGAGCCTCGCGGGCGTCGCGATTACGCTGCACGACATGACGCTGCGCGACGGCATGCACCCGAAGCGTCAGCAGATCACGCTCGAGCAGATGGTGCGGGTGGCCTCGGCGCTCGATCGGGCGGGCGTGCCGCTCGTCGAGGTGACGCACGGAGATGGCCTCGGCGGCGCGTCGGTCAACTACGGGTTTCCGCTGTGCTCGGACGAAGAGTACCTGCGCGCGGTGGTGCCGACGCTCAAGCGCAGCCGGGTGTCTGCATTGCTGCTTCCGGGGATCGGCACGGTCGATCACCTGCGCATGGCGGCCGACTGCGGCGTGAAGTGCATTCGCGTGGCCACGCATTGCACCGAGGCCGACGTCAGCGGCCAGCACATCGGCCTTTCACGCAAGCTCGGCCTCGACACGGTGGGCTTTCTCATGATGGCGCACATGGTCTCGCCCGAGGCGCTGCTCGCGCAGGCCAGGCTCATGGAGGGCTATGGCGCCAATTGCATCTACTGCACCGATTCGGCGGGGACGATGCTGCCGGCGGACGTCACGGCACGCATCGGCGCATTGCGCGCAGGGTTGCAGTCCGAGACGGAGATCGGCTTTCATGGCCACCACAACCTTTCGCTCGGCGTGGCGAACTCGGTGGCCGCGGCGGAGGCGGGGGCGCGCCGCATCGACGCCTCGCTCGCGGGCCTCGGCGCGGGGGCGGGCAACACGCCGCTCGAGGTCATGGCCACGGTGCTCGAGCGCATGGGCGCCGTGCACGGGACCGACCTCTACCAGCTCATGGACGCGGCGGAGGAGCTGGTGGTGCCGATGATGGACCAGCCCGTGCGCATCGATCGGGATGCGCTCATCCTGGGCTTTGCCGGCGTGTATTCGTCGTTCCTGCTGTTCGCGCAGCGCGCGGGCGCCAAGTACGGCGTCTCGCCGCGGGATATCCTGGTCGAGATGGGGCGGCGCAAGACCGTCGGCGGTCAGGAGGACATGATCGAGGACGTCGCGCTCGATCTGAGCCAGCGGCGGGCGGAGTGACGGCCGCGCCGGCGGAGGCCTTCGTCGCGGAGCTCCGGGCGTGGCTCGAGGCGAATTGCCCGGTCTCGCAGCGGGCGCCGCTCGGCGGCGAGGCCGACGAGGTGTGGGGCGGAAGGCGCGGGCGCTTCCCCAGCGAGGACGCGCGGCTGTGGCTGTCCAGGGCGGCGGAGCGCGGCTTTACGGCGCCCACGTGGCCACGCGAGTATGGGGGCGCGGGCCTGGGCCCCGCCGAGGCGCGCGTGCTCGACGAGGAGATGCGGCGGCTAGGCTGCCGGTTGCCCCTACGGAGCCTCGGGATCTGGATGCTCGGCCCGGTGCTCCTGGAGTTTGGCGACGAGGCGCAGAAGCGCCGCCACCTGCCGCCGATGGCGCGCGGCGAGATCCGCTGGTGCCAGGGCTACAGCGAGCCGGGCGCGGGCTCGGACCTGGCGAGCCTGTCCACGCGCGCGGTACGAGACGGAGAGTGCTTCGTCGTCGAGGGCCAGAAGGTCTGGACCTCGCACGCCGACAAGGCCGACTGGATGTTCTGTCTGGTCCGCACGGAGGCGGGCGCCAGCAAGCACGAGGGCATCAGCTTCCTGCTCATCGACCTCGAGAGCCCTGGCGTCTCCGTGCGGCCGATCCAGCTCATCAGCGGCTCCTCACCGTTCTGCGAGACCTTCTTCGACGGCGTGCGCGTGCCTGCGGCGAACCTGGTCGGGCGAGCTGGCCAGGGCTGGACCATCGCCAAGGCGCTGCTCGGCCACGAGCGCGAGGCGGTGGCGCGGCTGCGGGACGCGCGCACTGACGAGGAGGAGCCGCTCGAGGCGCTGGCACGGCGCACGGTCGGGATGCGGGACGGCGTGCTGGCGGAGCCCATCCTGCGCGACCGCATTGCGCAGGCGAACCTCGATTTCCTGTGTCAGAAGCTCACCCTCCGGCGGTCGGCCGAGCGCGCGCAGGCCGGGCGTGGTCCCGGCCCGGAAGCGTCGATTGCCAAGCTGTATGGCACCGAGCTCAACCAGCGGCGGCGCGATCTGCGGGTCTTGTGCCTGGGCACGCAGGGCCTCGGCTGGGAAGGCGAGGGCTACTCGGCCGAGGAGCTGGCCACGACGCGCGACTGGCTGCGCTCGCGCGCCAACACCATCGAGGGCGGCACCTCGGAGATCCAGCTCAACATCATCGCCAAGCGCGTCCTGGGGCTGCCGGATTGACGCTCCTGCTTTCGCCCGAGCAGGAGGCCCTCGGCCGCACGGCGCGCGACTTCGTGCGCGCGCGCCTGCCCACCTCGCGCCTGCGGGCATTGCGGGGCGGCACGGGCCACGATCCCGAGGCCTGGCGGGCGCTCGCCGACCTCGGTTTTTGCGGCATCCTCGTGCCGGAAGCGCACGGCGGCGCGGGGCTCGGCTTTGCCGAGCTCGGCGTGGTGATGGAGGAGCTCGGTCGCACCCTTTCGCCGACGCCCATGCTCTCGACCGCGGTGCTCGGCGCGAGCGCGCTGGTGCTGGGAGGCAGCGAGGCGCAGCGGCGGGCGCATTTGCCATCCATCTGCAAGGGCGAATGTATTGTCGCGCTGGCCCACCAGGAGAGCGCGCGGCACGCGCCGTATGGCGTCGCGACGCGCCTCGAGCGCGACGGCACTCGGCTCGTGCTCTCGGGTCAGAAGCGCTTCGTGCTGGACGGGCCGCTCGCGGACGCCCTTCTGGTCGTGGCCCGCCTCGGCGGGGCGGACGACGCGCGAGACGACCTCGCCCTCGTGCTCGTGCCGGCGCGTTCGCCGGGCGTTTCGGTGTCGCCGCGCCGCACCATCGACGGGCGCGCGGCCGCCGACGTGTCGTTTTCGGCCGTGGCCCTGGAAGAGACCGCGCTCGTCGGCGCGCCCGGCGCCGGCGCCGAGCTGCTCGATCGCCTGCTCGATCGCGGCGCGATCGCCCTTTGCGCGGAGATGCTGGGCAGCGCCACCGAGGCGTTCGAGCGCACGCTCGAGTATCTCAGGACGCGAAAGCAGTTCGGCGTGCCCATTGGCTCGTTCCAGGCCCTGAGGCACCGGGCCGCGCGCCTGTACGGCGAGCTCGAGCTAGGGCGCTCAGTCGTCCTCGAGGCCTTGCGGGCGCTCGACGCCGGGCGGACCGACGTCCCCGCCCTGGCGTCCGCCGCCAAGGCGCGCCTGTCCGACGCGTTCCTCTCTGTGGCCGCCGAAGGCATCCAGATGCACGGCGGCATCGGCGTCACCGAGGAGCACGACCTGGGGCTCTACTACAAGCGCGCCCGGGTGGCCGAGCTGACCTTTGGCGACGCCCCATTTCATCGCGACCGCTTCGCCCGCCTCTCGGGTTTTTGAGCCGAGCCCCGTCCGCTCAGCGGAGGAGCGCGCGGAGGCGGGGTGAAAAGCAGGTCGTGTGGAGCTTTGCGCCACAGAAGGGCCACAGCAGCTGGCCGAGCACCGCGCGCGGCACCGCCGCGGCATCGCCGAGGCCGACTGCGGCCGGCCGCGCGCGGCCCTGAGCCCCCCGATAGGTGCCGAAGAGCAGGTCCCACACGATGAAGGTCGAGCCGTAGTTGCGCTGCCCCTCCTCGAGCCGGATCGAGTGATGGTAGCGATGCAGCTCGTTCGTGCTGAACACGTAGTTGAGCGGGCCGAAGCGGAGGGGAAGGTTGGCGTGCTGCAGGATCGCGACGACTCCGCGCAAGGTGCCGGCGATGACGACGACCTTCGACGATACCCCGAGCACGATCGGCAGCGCCACGTCGAACGCGGCGTTCCAGAGCAGGTTGATGGGGTGCAGGCGCAGACCGTTGAGCACGTAGATGCGCTCGGGCGCGTGGTGAATGGAGTGGAAGCGCCACCAGCTCGGCCGCACGTGGCCGCGCCGATGCAGCAAGTACTTGCCGAGATCGGCGGCGAGAAGGATGAGCCCCAGCTGGAGGCCCCAGGGCAACCGCGAGAGGCCCGACGTTCCGAGGCCGGTCAGCGCCACGAACCCCACGTGCCCGACACCGGCTGCGGCGGACTCAGGCACGCGCACGAGGGCGGCGAACGAGACGTCGGCGCGCAGATCGCCGCGCCCCCGGTTCCACCCCCGGTCGAATGGGAAGAGCTGCTCGAGCAGCAGCACGATCAGCACGAAGGGCACGAGCACCAGGGCGGTGGCGGCGCCGGCCGACGCCCCGGAGGCCTGCAGGCGCACAGCGGCCGAGGTCGCCGCGATGAGGGCGAACGGAAAGAAGCTGGCGGAGAGGAGCTCGCGCAGGATCATGTGTGCATATATGCACCGTAATGCACACGTTGTCAACGCTTGACCGGAGACATTCGTGCATGTACATGCACAGGCGTAGGATGCGAAGGATCGGCAAGCAGCTGGCGGAGGTGCTCGACACCCGCATGTTCCGGGCGCTCGGCGAGCCGGCCCGCATCGAGGTCCTCAAGGCGCTGATCGAGCACGGGCCCTGCGACGTCGAGAGCATCGCAGAGACGCTGCCGCAGGATCGGTCCGTGATCTCGCGTCATCTGCAGCAGCTCGAGGAGGCGGGCATCCTGACGAGCACCCGAGCCGGAAGACGCAGGCTCTACGCCTTCGACGGTCCGGCGCTCCTCGCCACCTTCGACCGCATCCACGCCACCATCCGGAAGCTGGTCGCCACCTGTTGCCCCCCGGGCGACTCCCGAACCTGAGATGACAGGCTATGATGAGGGCCGCACTGGCGCCGGGAGGGGACCATGCCGCGGCGTTCTTTGCATGGGTGGCTGTATCGGTCATCGCGTCACTGCCGACGGCGGCCGCTCGTGGCGGCGGCAAGGGTGATGGCGAATCGGAGCGGGCCGACCGTCAGCGCTGCCACGGACCATCCGCGCACCAAGTGCGGTGGCACACCCGCCACACGCTCCTCGGTGGGGAGTGGTCTCTCGGCGATCGTGGTCGATGCCACCCACGTGTACTGGTCCAACTTCGGCGGGACGATCGTCAAGCAGACGAAATGAGCTGGGACGTCCTGGTGGGGAGAATTCGCCGTCGGGAGCAGCGGTGTAGACGCGCAAGTCCTCCCTGGCCGCCGCGCACCGGTCGTGATGAGCGGACACGCCGGCCGCGCGACGGCGCCGGCGCGCGTCGTGGCTACCAGGCGCTATTGAGCACGGAGCGGTTGGACAGGTACAAATACAAGCCCGTTGTGTCGTTCGGGCCTCCCAGAGCACCGACCGCCGAGAACGTCGTCAATCCGGATCCACCCCCGTTGTTCGCGATCTCAGCCATGAACACGACGCGAACCGCCGTCGCGGCACCAGGATTCACCAGCGCCGGGGCCTGGCCGGAGGCCTTGAGGTTGGGCTGCGCCGGATCGATGTCGGCACTGATGAGGGAGTAGAGTGTGTCGCCATCCTTCAAGATCGACAAGTAGCGCTTGGGCGTCGTCTTGCCCTGGGTCTTGACGGCGGCGGTCGAGAGCAACTTCCAAAACAGAGGCTGCGCAACGTCACTCGTGTTGCGCAAGCGATAGGTAACGTCCACGCGCACGTAGCCATGGCTCACCAGGGCCGCGATCGTCGAGCCGTCAGGACATTTGACGTACTGGTTCTCTCCGCCGAGGTAATACAGAATAGAACCCCTTCCGACATCGCTTTCTGCCAGCTTCCCCGGAAGCAAGGGTCCAGCATAGAGTACCTCGAAGTTGCCATTCACCGGAGCTGGAGGAATGAGTGTGAGCATCTGGCCCTGATCGGTGATGTCCAGATTGGGGAAAGACGCAAAGCGCTGCCAGTTGCTCACATCGCCCGCGCAGTCTCGGCGGTCGTGGAACTTGGCCATGTGCCGCGGGGTGTCCGCATCCGCTGCTACGTCGACGCCTTCGATCACGAGCGGTCCGAGGTGCGTACCTCGGTTCAGCGCTGCGGTTTGATGGGCGCGCACGGGGCTCGCCATCTGGCCCTTGTCTTCTCCAAGCGCGCTGGCGCTGGGCTCGAGGGCAAGGCTCTCGGCTGCGGATTCATGTGTCGCGCGCGCCGGATGATTCGGGGCCGGCGCATCGAAGTCAGGTGGCAACACTTCGGTCTCCCCCTGACACGCCAGCAGCATTCCGGTGCCTGCAAGCAGGAGTACCCGGGCTAGCAGTGCACTTGCGATTGGCGATGGCATGTGGCGCTTAGACCGGGTAACGGTCAGTCTTCGCTTCATAGTCATCATGGGAATTAGGTTCTCCAGTTCTAGGTTAGTCATTGCGAATTACGCATTACGAAAATCGAGATGCCGAGCTGACTGTGCGCACAAGCACCGAGTTGTGTTCGAATGGCTCCCTAGCCGCCGTAGCAGGTGAAGGTGGCGGGACACATCGGATGCGCAGAATCGCAGCGGACGATGGAGGACGTCGAGGTCGGATAGCAGATGCCAGCAGACTGGCCGGCCGTGGGCGCGCTGCGCGCGCGGCACGAAAGGTTCAGGTTGCACATCGAGCTCGTGCCCGGCCGATCACAGGCGGCGCCGAAACCCATGGGCAGGCAGTACCCCCTGGGGGACGGAGGCGGGGCGGAGCCGCCGGAGCCGCCGGTCGAGCCGCCGGAGCCGCCGGTCGAGCCGCCAGAGCCGCCGGTCGAGCCGCCTGTGCCGCCAGTCGAGCCGCCTGTGCCGCCGGTCGAGCCGCCTGTGCCGGTCGAGCCGCCGCTGCCACCTGAGCCGCTCGGACCGTCCAGGGTGGTGCGGCACGAGAATGGTGCGGTGCACATCGGACGCGCCGGGTTGCACTGCACAGGGGACGATGACGGGTAGCAGATGCCGGCGGACTGGCCGCCGGTGCTGCCCGCGCGCGCGTGGCAGGTCAGGTACGCGCCGCAGGTCGAGGTCGTCCCTGGCTGGGCGCAGCTGGCTCCGACGCCGTCGGGCAGGCAGTAGCCCCCCGTGGGCGGCGGCGGAGCCGAGCCGCCGCTGCCTCCGCCACCGGACGACGTGCCGCCGGAGCCGCCACCGCCGGTCGGGCTCGAGCTGGTGCGGCACATCAGGCTGCCGGGGCACATGGGATGCGCCGGGTCGCACCGCGTGATGGGCTGCGGTGGGTAGCACACGCCGGGAGGTTGTCCGCTCGCGCTCGCGCGCGCGTAGCAGACCAGGCCCGCGCCACAGGTCGAGGCCGTTCCGGGCTGGTTGCAGCCGGCGGGCTCGCCGCTCGGGAGACAGTAGCCGACCGGCCCTGGCGGGGGTGGCGGCGGGGTCGAGCC
>JAHFDS010000391.1 GCA_023248855.1 Myxococcales bacterium | reverse complement strand
CGCCCGCGCCCGCATTGCCACCCGAGCCCGCGCCTCCGCTGCTGCACACCTGGTGCGCGTGCTCGCGCGCCTGGCGAACCAGGCCCGGCGCCGCAGTGCACGCCGCCTCGGCCGCCGCATCCTGCCGCCCGTGGGCCGCGGCGACGAGCGCGCGGAAGCACGCGTGGGCCCCTTCCATCACGGCCTTCCACACGGCGCGGCGGGCTCGGCGGCAATCCCGATCGGGGCGCGCATAGAGCGCCGCGCGGTCGATGTCGCGCGAGAAGGCGGTGGCGACCAGGAGCGCGTGCTCGACGGCCGCGGACTCTCCGCGTACGAGGCGACCGTCCTCGCCGAGCTCGACCAGGCTCGATTCGGCCTGCGATCCGGCGTTGAAGGCGCGATACACGAGGCCGCTCGCCGAGGAGTCGAGCGTCAGGGCGTGCCGACCCTGCAGATCGAACCCTTCGGTGCGCTCGGCGTCCGTGCTGCCCCGGTCGGGCATGCTCCATTCTTGAATGCCGAGCTCGGCCTTGGTCTCCTCGGTCGCGGGGATGCGATCCCCCCCGGAGATCTCGCCGACGCCACCGCAGCCGGCGGCGGACAGGGCAGACAGCAGCGAGCACACGAGCACACCACGGAGCAGATGCAGGGACGTCGTCATGGGAGTCTCCTTTGCTGGCTCCACAACGCAAGCTGCAGGCCATCTGCTCTCCAGCAATCTCGGTGCGTTGAGCGAGGGCTGGGGCCGTCACGCCCCCCAGGTTGCGTGGTCGATCCCGCACGACGAAAATCTCGCGCGACCGCGCGCCGACTCACGCCCCAAGGACGCGTGTGCGCACGAACGATCGATACACGGGTAGATGTCCCGCGGCTCACCGGCGCAGGTACGCCACCGCCAGGAGCGCGACCGCCAGGCCCTCTGCGATCGCGGTCATGCGGAACGACCCTTCGGGGCCCGGCCAGAGGAAGAAGCCGAGCAGCGCGCTGGCGCAGCCGGTGGCTGCGAGCCACACGGCGGCCCGAGACGGACCGCGATTGGCGTCGGCCTCCGCCACCATGGCCTTGAGCAGACGCTCGGGATCGACCTTCGGTCGTTCCGGCGGCGCATCGGCCCGCTCCCCGGCGCCGCAGAAGGGACAGCCCGGACGATCCCCGTCGTAGAGTCGGGTGCAGACGGCGCAGCGCGTGGTCTCGCTCACCGTCACAGATGGTACACAATGGAGGCGTGCTCCTGCTCGCTCCCGAGGTGCTGATCGATCTGGCACGGCCGGGGCGCGCGGTGCCGCACGAGCTCTTCGGCACGAACCTGCCCGCGCGCGCGCAGAGCACGCCGGACGTGATCGACCAGTTTCGCAGCTTCGGCACGAAGATCTACCGGTATCCGGGCGGCGGCGCGCCGGGCTGGCGCTGGATGACGCGGCACTTCGACTTCGGCATCGGTCCGAACGACGACGCCTGCGCGCTGGCTGGGCTCGACAATGCGCTGGCCTTCGCCCGCGCCACCGAGGGCCAGCTGCTGTACTCGGTCAACCTCGAGAGCGGCACGCCCGACGAGGCCGCGCAGCTCGCGATCGCCTCGGCGCCCGAGGGCGTGCGCTACTACGAGATCGGCAACGAGCCGTTCGGCGACTGGGACCACGGCTACCGGAGCGCCACCGCCTACGCCGCCGACCTCACCGCGTTCTCGCGCGCCATCAAGGCCATGCAACCAGACGCGCGTGTCGGCGCGGCGATGGCGGGCGAGTTCCGTGACGTCGACGACGATGGCGACGAGGTCGCCACGGCCGGCTGGGATCGCGTCGTCCTTCGAAACGCGGGCGCCGCCGTCGATTTCATGTCGTACCACTGGTACGCGGGCCGGCGCGCCGCGGAGGAGCCCATGCACGTCATGGCGGGCAGCCTGCGTATCCCGACCGACGTCGCGCGCTTCCAGCGCCTCGCGGCCGAGGCCGGACGCACGCTCGAGCTCGCGTACCTCGAGTGGGACGGCGTGTTCGACCACGACACCACCGGGGCGCGCCACTCGCTCGCGAACGCGCTCTTCACGGCGGACGCGCTCGGGCAGATGGCCACCTCGGGGGTCGGCGTCGCCACCAGCTACGAGGCCACCACGCGCTCGTATGGTCTCGTCGTCGCCTACGATTCGTGTGCGCAGCCGAGGTGGCCGGCCTTCGACGGCGTCACGGTGCGGCCCAAGGCCTTCGCGATCCAGCTGGCATCGGGCCTGGGCGGCGGCACGCTCCTGCCGGTCACCACGACCGGCACGGGCAGCTACGACGTGACGACCACGTTCTCGCAGGAGTACGAGGGCCCGGTGCCGTACCTGTCGGCCTACGCGGCCCGGGTGGGGAGCGCGGTGCGCGTGCTCCTCATCCATCGCGCGCCCGACCAGGCCACCACGGTGCGCTTGCGGCTGGTCGGCGGTCAGGTCGCCGCGGGCATGGCACCGCGGATGATCCTCACGGGTCCCTCCCTCGAGGCGTCCAACGAGGGCGGCACCACGGGGGTTCACATCCAGGCGGACCTGGTCGCCTGGGCGGGCGGCGAGGGCGAGCTGCAGATCCCGCCACGCAGCGTCGTGCGGGTCGATCTCGGTGACCTGTCGTCGCGCCCCCCTGGAGGGGCGGCCGGGCGCACGACCTCGGCCCCTGCCAAGGGCGGTTGTCAGTCCTCCCGTCCTGGCGAAGACGTCTCTGCGGGCCCTGGCCTCTGGGGAGCCCTGCTCCTGGCTGGGGGCCGGCGACTGCGGCGAGTGTTCCACATCCAGGCCTCGCCGGATGGATCCGACGGCCGGTGTTTTCCACCTCACACTTCATGTAGGGAGGCCTGGTTTTCGGGGGCTCCAGCCCACGGTGCGGAGGCCCCGAGGTCACGTGCCCCTGGCCTCCGAGCGAGCAGGCTCAGGCCAGGCTGGCAGAACCCGGGGCACTAGCCCCCAGTGCAGGGGCCGGGTGGGGCGACAGGCCGAGCTTCCGCCGGGCATCGAGGCAATGTCCCCCGCCGCGCGCGAAGTCCCGGCAGGTGCGCGGCCGATCCAGGTAGATCCGGCAGCTCCAGGCACCCGGCGCGCCGCCGAGCGCCGCGCATGAGCTCTTTCCTGGGGGGCCGTTTCGCAGGAGCTCGAGCCTCGGCGCGCCGTCGGGCCCGCCGGGCCGCGCCACCACGAGCGACGGCTGGGCGCGGACCACGCGCTCGCGCGGTCCCACCTCGACCGCGTCGTAGGCCTCCCGGCAGCACGCGCCGCAGCGCTGGCAGTCCAGGGGTGGCTCGAAGTGCACGCACGCCACCTCCTTGGCGGTCGTGCTCGCTCCGCGCGGGCCGCCGAGCGCCCGGCAACGCCGCCCGTCCACCAGCCACGCGCAACCACCGCAGGTTTCTGGCGTGATCGGGCGAGGTGCGCCCGCCGGGTGCCATACGAGGCGCCGGGTGGTCGCGAGGGCCTCCCCGACCGCGCCGCCGGATCCCGGCCCGCGAGCGCCTGTCCGGCGTCTTTCGCCAGCGCGTCGTGGTAGGGGCGGTAGACCGTGGTCGGCGCCATCAGCGCTGCAAGCCCGAAGCGCCGCGCGAGGGCGAGGCCGAGTCGCAGGCTCGCGTGCTCCTGGTGAAGGTCCGCGTCGGTCGTGTTGTCGAGCCCGAAGTCGGGCTTGTGCAGCGCGTCCGGCCCTGCCACCAGCGCGTGGCAGAGCTCGTGAAACACGAGCTGGGCGAGCGAGTCGTCGTCGTCGAGCGTGTCGTCCTCGCCGATCCACAGCCGGCCCGTGCCATCCGCCGACGCGTAGGCGTCGCGCGTGCGCCCCACCTCGAGGCCCACCCGTGCCGCGGCGCGGATCCACACGGTCGCCACGTCCGGTCGCGCGAGCGGGCTTGGGCCCGGGGGGCGTGGGATCTCGACCGGTCGCGTCAGCACACGCCCCATCGCGGCGAGGTGTACCGGAGTGGCCAGCAGCGCGCCAGGCGCATTCCTTTCCAGGCCGAAAACTTGCGATCCAGGTCGCACACCGACGGAATGGAGACGCAAGGAGGCTTGGAATGCGGATCTTCGGCGTCGCGATCTCGGTGCTCGGCCTGTTCACCCAGAAGCATGCGGACGCCGCGAGCCGACCCTCGGGGGTGGCGCCGCCTGGCAAGGTCCCCCACCGGCAGCCGCGCCGCGCGGGCAGGCGGTCGGTGCCGACGCCCACCTTCGCCCGCCGCCCGTGTCCCCTCGGCCGCCACCTGGCGGCGGTCCAGGACGGCGCCGTGTTCCTCGACGGGCGCAGGGTGTCGGGCGGCCGCGCCGTTCACGTGATCGTGCCGCCGACCTGGCGTGCCGACGGTGGCGCGCTGGCGTGGATCGAGCGGGACGAGGGCGTGACCCGGCTTCAGGTCCTGCCCGATCTCTATCCCGAGACACGGCCGCTGTCCTTCGCGCTGCCGCCCGGCGTCGGGTCGGACCTCGTCCACTGGTCGAGCCCGACCAAGGTCGTGCTCGGCCCGCACGTGCTCGCGCCTCGCGCCGTGGCCAGCTGGAGCGACGGCTGACGCTAGAAAGACTGATAAATCCGGCGCTCGATGCGCTGGACCGCGAGCTGGTATGTGGGGTTGCCGGGATTATACAGCCGCAGGTAGTTACCGCCTCCGCAGTCCTGCTTGCAGGCGCGCTGCTTGGACCGCAGGACCTCGGCCGTATAGAGGAGGTTGGTGCAGCCGTCGAGCAGGGCGGCGCGCTCGGCCGGGGTGGGGTTCTTGCCGCAGTGCTTGCCCGGGCAGTGAATCTGGCCGAGCCCCCAGTCGTTCGACTGGCTTCGGGCGTCCGGCCGCCACTCGCTCTCGTGGTGAACGATGGCCGCCACGCGTTGCCACGGGAGGTTCTGGCGCCTGGCCGCCTGGACCGTACAGACCCCGTACTCGACCGCCTGCCGGGGCGACACCTGTCCGGCCGGCGCCAGGGTGAGGATCGCCGCCGTCGCCAGGATCGTCTCCCGGATCACGTCGAGCAGCTGGTAGATCAACATCGGCCCGGGTCATAGGACGAACCCCAAGCACGCGCAAGGGGGCGGCCGAACTCATCGGATATTCAATTGGTTATATAGATTTCCGGTGTCAGACGGCCCCTGGCCCAGCCGGATCCGCGGCTGTCCCTCTCCCGCGCCGCTTCCCGGCTCCTCTGCCGTTGTCGCCTGCGCCCGGCCTGCTATCCTGCGCTTCGGCGATGTTCCTCGAAGCCCTCAAGAAGATGGCCGCCCAGGACTGGTGGCTCCTGGTCATCCTCGGCCTTTGGTCCCTCGCGGCCCTGACGATCGTCCTCGAGCGCATTCACTACCTGTGGGACATCCTGCCGCGATCGGAGGAGTTCAAGGCCAAGGTCGTGTCGGCGCTGGAGCGGGGGGAGCGGCAAGCCGCGCAGGCGCTCTGCGAGGCCTCGGCGGCGCCCCTCGCCACCGTGTTCGCACGTGGCTTCGAGGTGGCCCGGCGGCAGCCGGCCGCGGTGCCCGAGGCCGTCGCGCTGCGCCGGACGGCGGTCGTGCAGGGCCTGCGCCGTTATCTCTGGGCGCTGGGCACGATCAGCGCCTCGGCGCCATTCGTGGGCCTGTTCGGCACCGTGGTCGGCATCATGGACGCGTTCGCGTCGATGGGCAGGACCGGCACGGGCGGCTTCAAGGTGGTCTCGGCGGGTATCTCCTCGGCGTTGATCGCGACCGCGCTCGGCCTCGGGATCGCGATTCTCGCCGTCGTCATGTACAACTACTTCACCGCGCGGATCTCCGAGGTGGCGCTCTCCTACAAGGTGTTCTCCGAGGAATTCACCCTGGCCCTGGTCGGCCCCGGCGCCCCGGGGGCGTCCCCCGCCGCCGACAGCAAGGCGGCCTGACGTGGCGATCGGCGTGTCCCGCTCGGCCGAGGCCGAGGACGAAGGGGAGATCGTCGCGGAGATCAACATCACCCCGCTGACGGACATCTTCCTCGTCCTGCTGATCATCTTCATGGTGACCTCGACCGCGATGGTCGAGAGCGAGATGGCGCAGCGCTCGGGCGTCAAGGTCAACCTGCCGCAGGCGAGCTCCGGCAGCAACGTCTCGCAGAAGCGCTCGGACCCGATCCTCACCATCACCCAGGGCGGCCTCATCTACCTCGGCAACAACAAGATCGACGACGTCGGCCGGCTCGGCGACGAGATCAAGAAGGCGCTCGAGGCCGCGCAGAGCGAGACGCTGCTCATCCGCGGTGACCAGAACGTGCTCCTGGGCAAGGCGGTGGACATCATGTCCGTGGCTCGCAGGGCCGGGGCCCGCTCGATCGGCATCCTCACGAAGTCCAAGTAGCTCCAAGTAGCCGACCCGACTCCGCGCGTTCGGTGCCCAGGTGGTATGATGCCGACGCGGAGGCGTACGCTTGGACGACGCAGGCAGCCTGCTGGGAAGGCTCGCGGTTCACTACCAGCTCATCAGCCAGGAACAGCTCACCCAGCTGGTTGCCTATGTGCGGCGGCACGGCAACGCGGTTCGCTTCGGTGAGGCGATGGTGCGCTCCGGCGCGATCACGCAGGACCAGCTCACCTGGCTACTGCAGAAGCAGGAGGTCTACCTGGCGCGCCAGAAGGCGCAGCAGGGGGCACAGATCGCCGCCCAGGGTACCGAGGCGGCCCCTTCCGCACCGGTGGCACGGGCCGTGGCCACACCTGCGCCAATCCAGCAGCCCACCACCGGTGCGCGCCCGGTGCTCGCGCGGCCGAGCCCAGCACCCTCCCCCCAGGTGAGCCATCCGTCCGCGCAGCCGGTCGCCCCGGGCGCGCCCGCGGTGGTCCGCGTGGAGACCCCGCCCCGCCCGGCGACGGCGCCGATGCTGGAGGTCGCGCAGGCGACCGGGCAGAGGACGCTCGACCGGTTGCTGGCCGCCGCCATCCAGCGCGGGGCCTCGGACGTGCACGTGCACACGGGCGCCCCCACGCTCATGCGGAAGAACGGCCAGCTGAGCCCGCTCACCCAGAAAGTGGTCGATCGGGCGACGGCCGAGCAGGCCATCTTCGAGATCCTCACGCCCGAGCAGCGCGAGCGCTTCGCCGAGACCAACGACCTCGACTTCGCCTACGTGGTGCCGGGTATCGGCCGCTTCCGTTCGAGCGTCTACCGCCAGCAGCGCGGCCTCGACGCCGTCTTTCGCATGATCCCGGCGGAGCCGCCCACCCTCGAGAGCCTGGGCCTGCCGGCGATCCTCGCCAAGTTCACCAACTACCACCAGGGACTGGTGCTGTGCACCGGGCCGACCGGTTGTGGCAAGACCTCGACGCTCGCCGCGCTCGTCGATCTCATCAACGGCGAGCGCGCGGACCACATCCTGACGGTCGAGGATCCGATCGAGTACGTCCACACCCCGAAGCGCTGCTCGGTCAACCAGCGTCAGGTCAAGAAGCACACCGAGTCGTTCTCGCGCGCCCTCCGCGCGGCCCTGCGCGAGGACCCGGACATCATCGCGATCGGCGAGATGCGCGACCTCGAGACCATCCAGCTCGCGATCTCGGCCGCCGAGACCGGCCACCTCGTCATCGGCACGCTGCACACCTCGAACGCCCAGCGCACCATCAACCGCCTCCTCGGGGTGTTCCCACCGGAGCA
>JAHFDS010000390.1 GCA_023248855.1 Myxococcales bacterium | reverse complement strand
CCCAGCGCCGCCCGCAGGGCCTCGCGCGCCGCCCCGGTGGCCGCCCCTTCTCCCAGCACGATGCCGACCCGACGCATTTATCTTCCTACGCGAATATGTCAAGTCAGCGCGACCACGCGGTCGCAGTCGCGGATCAGGGCCGCATGATCGAGCTGGCTGCCGCCGAGCACGCTGCCGGGCCGCGCGATTCCCGCCTGCTCGAGGCTCCTCTCGCACACGACCACGTCGATGCCCTCGTCCGGCAGCCGGGCCAGCTCGCCGATCGCCCCCACCCCGGCGCCCATCACGAACAGGCGCGCATCGTGCCCGGCCACCGCCGCCGCGCGCACGAGGCGCCCGGCCAGCGCGGCGTCCTCGGGCGCGCCCGAGCCGAGCACGACTCCGAGCTTCACGCCTCGCCCGGGTACGCGGCGACCTCGACGAACTCCGCCCCGTCCCACCGGAACAGCTTCGCGCCAAGCGCGCGCACCACGCCACCAGCGCGCTTGACGTCCACCACCAGGTAGTCGACTGGAAAGCGCGGCTCGCCGAACAGCAGCGCGTCGTCCCTGTCCTTGGCCGAGAAATAGGCGCCGACCTCGACGTGCGAGTGATAGACGACCCGCGCGGGGCGTTCGCCGCGCTGGCTCTTGTCGAGGAAGAAGAGGTCCTTCGGCCCGAGGCTGTACGCCATGCGCGCATCTCGCGGATTGGCCGCCGGATCCTCGGTGTGCAGCGCATTCTGCGTGTTCTCGCAGCGCCGCGCCTCGTCCACGCCGCTCCCGCCCCGGTCTCCGAGGAGGAGCCCGCAGGCCTCTTCGGGATAGGCCTCGCGCGCGTGCGCGTAGGCCGCCGCCAGCGCCTGATCCTCGATCTTCACGAGGCGCTCCCGCTCGTGACCTGCTGCTCGAGCCGCTCGCCCACACCCTTTAGGACCCCGACCTCGGACTCGGCTTCCACCATCGGGTCGTTGAGCACCGCGTCGAGCACCAGGGTCTCCTCGTGGCTCTCCTCGAGCTCGGCGGCGAACGACGGCCGCAGCTTGAAGGACTCGATGCGCCAGACCCGCCCGCGGAACCGGCTCCCACCCACCCGCTCTTGCACCTCGACGCGGAACACGATCGGCGCCCCGTCCGTCACGGGCACGGGATCGAGCTCGTAGACACCCACGACGCGCCAGCCGCCGGAACGCGCAGGGGCTACCACGCGGTCGTCCTCTCCCACTTGCCGGGCGCCAGGTACCTCGCGACGCTGTCCGGCAGGACACAGACGATGACGCCGCCCGCGCCGCGCGCCGCCAGCTCCTTGCCCACCCGCAGCGCGCCCGCGGCCGCCGCGCCGGACGAGTGACCGACCGCCAGACCGGCCTTCTCGGCGAGGAGCTCCGCGACGTCCCAGGCTTCGTCCGTCGACATCGGCATCACGCGATCGAGCTCCTCGGGATGGTAGATGGCTGGCACGATCGAGGACGCCATGTGCTTGAGACCCTCGAGCCCGTGCAGCGCGTCTTCCGGCTCGATCGCGATGATCTCCACCGCGCGCCCGGCCGCGCGCGCGAGCTCCTTGAGCCGGCGTCCGGTTCCCATGATGGTCCCGCTCGTGCCGATGCCCGCCAGGAAGTGGGTGATGCGCTCGCCCGACTGCGCCCAGATCTCCGGCGCGGTCGTGAGGTAGTGCGCGCGCGGGTTGGAGTCGTTCGAGTACTGGTCGGGGTAGAAGTACTCGTCCGGGGACTCCTCGACGATCCGGCGTACGAGGCGGATCGCGCCGTCCGAGCCCTCCATCGGCGACGAGAACACGAGCTCGGCCCCGTAGGCCCGCGTGATCTTCTTGCGCGCGTCGCTCACGTTCTCGGGCATCACCAGCACCACGCGGTAGCCGCGCGCCGCGCCCAGCATCGAGTAGGCGACGCCAGTGTTGCCGCTCGTCGAGTCGATGAGCGCCATGCCGGGCTTGAGCCGGCCCTCGGCTTCCGCGTCGAGGATCATCTGCCGCGCCGCGCGGTCCTTGACCGAGCCGCCCGGGTTCCGCCACTCGCACTTGCCGTAGATCTCGACGTTCGGCAGTCCGCGCTCGAGCCAGCCGAGGCGCAACAGCGGCGTGCACCCCACGAGGTCGAGGACGCTGCGCGGCAGCATCATGGCGCGGTCCCCGCGAGCGCCCACACGGCTCGCAGCGCCGCCCGTCCCCCTTCGGCCACCGCCTCCGCCGGCGACTCATGCGCCGAAACGGATACATCGACCGCGCCCGCGATCTCGTCCGATCCGATCGCGCAGGAAGGATCGATTCTGCGCGCGTGCGCCACGCCCGCAGCGCGCATCGTCCCTGGCACCGCCACCCGCCCCACGCCGGCCGCCACCAGATAGAGGAGCGCCGTCTCCGCCGCGAGGCCCTCGCCGCGTATGCACGCCGTCCCGGCGCACACGCGCGCCTGCCCGCGTCCGCCGAGCTCCGGCAGGAGCACGTGACGCCCGTAGCGACGGATCTGCGCCTCGGTCAGCACGGCGTCGCCGTGATCAGCCGCCCGCGATGGCCGGCACGATCGAGACCTCGTCGTGGTCCCCGACCGGCGTCTCGAGGTTCTGCTGGAAGCGGATGTCCTCGTCACGCACGAACACGTTGACGAAGCGGCGCACCTGACCCTTGTCGTCGCAGATGCGCTCCTTGATGCCGGGGTGCGCGGCCTCGAGCGCGGCGAGGATCTCGCCGACGTTCTTGCCTGCGACCGTGACCTCCTCCTGGTTGGCCGTCAGCTTGCGGAGCGGGGTCGGGATGCGAACCAGTGCCATGGCTGTCTCCTTGCGAATAGGCGCGCTCACCGCTCAGGCGGCGCGCGACGTGTCCTGCCTGTAGAGCTCGTCGAATGCCTTGAGGCTCGCCGGGATCACCGACGGCGCGCCGATCGCGCTCTCGAGCGGGTCCGTGGTCTTGAGGCCATTGCCGGTCACGCACACGACGATACATGCGTCCTTGCGAATGCGTCCCTCGTCGAGCAGCTTCTGCGTCGCGGCCAGCGTGACGCCACCCGCGGTCTCGGTGAAGATGCCCTCGGTCTCGGCGAGCAGGCGCATCGCGGCGACGATCTCCTCGTCCGTGGCGCTGGCCGCGTGGCCGCCCGAGTCGCGGATGGCGCGCGCCGCGTAGAAGCCGTCGGCGGGGTTGCCGATGGCGAGGGACTTGGCGATGCCGGTCGGGGTCTTGACGGGCTTGTAGCTCTCACCGCCCGCGCGGATGGCGTCGGAGATCGGCGAGCAGCCGGCGCCCTGGCCGCCGTGCAGCACCGGGCCCGGTCCTTCCGGCAGAAGGCCCACCTTGCGCAGCTCACGGAAGGCCTTCTCGATCTTGGTCACGAGCGATCCCGACGCCATCGGCGCGACGATGTGGTCGGGCACGCGCCAGCCGAGCTGGTCGGCCACCTCGAACGCGAGCGACTTCGAGCCTTCGGCGTAGAAGGGCCGCACGTTGACGTTCACGAAGGCCCAGCCGTACTTGCCGGCGACCTCCGAGCACAGGCGATTGACGTCGTCGTAGGTGCCCGCGATGCCGACCACGCGGGCCCCGTAGACCATCGTGCCGAGGATCTTCGAGCGCTCGAGATCCTGCGGGACGAACACGTACGCCGACATGCCGGCGGCGGCGGCGTTCGCGGCCACCGAGTTGGCGAGGTTGCCAGTAGACGCGCAACCGACCGCCTCCATGCCGAGCTCGCGCGCCTTCGACAGCGCCACCGACACCACCCGGTCCTTGAACGACAGCGTCGGGTGGCACACCGCGTCGTTCTTGATCCACAGCTCGCGCACACCGAGGCGCTTTTCGAGGTTTTTCGCGCGCTGGAGCGGCGTCCCGCCCACCTGTACGCCGACCGTCGGCGGCTGATCGAGCGGCAAGAGCTCCGCGTAGCGCCACATGTTGGGCGCGCGCGCGGCGAGCTTGTCGCGGGACAGGGCCCGGCTGATCGCGTCGTAGTCGTAGGCGACCTCGAGCGGGCCGAAGCAGAACTCGCAGACGTGCACCGCCGCCACCGGGTAGGTGCGTGCGCACTCGCGACACTGGAGACCACGGACGAAGCTCATCGAGTACTCCTGTTCATGATGCGGTCCTCGCCTGGGAGGCGGGTGCGCAGGCGGTGCAGCCGGGGCGCGCGCGGAAGACCACCTCGCGCTCGCGGTCGCCGAGACCATCGAGCACCGTGAGCCGCCCCGCGTGCGCGTGGCCGCGACCGGACAGCACGTCGAGCACGCGCGCGGCCATGCGGCCACCGACCCAGCCGCACATCGCCCCGAGCACGCCCGCGTCCGCGCACGTGGGCGCCTGCTCGGACGGTGGCGCCTCGAACAGGCAGCGGAAGCACGGGCCCCCCGGCATCACGACCAGCACGTGCCCTTCGAAGCGGATGACGCCGCCGTGGACGAGCGGCACCCCGGCGGCGACCGCGAGGTCGCCCAGCAGGAACTTGGTCTCGATCGCGTCGGTCCCGTCCACCACGACCGCGTGGCGTTCGAGGAGCTCGGTCGTCGTGTGGTCCGCCCCGAGCCGCGCGTCCACCAGCTGGATGTCGGCCCCCGGGACCAGCGCCAGCAAGCCCGCGCGCGCCGACTGCGTCTTCTTGCACCCCACGCGCTCCGTCACGTGCAGCACCTGGCGCTGCAGGTTCGACAGCTCCACGACATCGTCGTCGACGATCGATAGCGGCACACCCGCGTGCGCGAGCGCGAGCGCCACCGGGCATCCGAGCCCGCCCGCGCCCACGACCAGGACGCGCTTCGCTCCCGCGATCCGCTGCTCGCCCATCAGAAATACTCATCGAGCGAGAAGTACCGCTCACCGGTGTCGGGCAGCACGGTCACGACGTTCTTGCCCGGCCCGAGCTCGCGCGCGACCTCGCAGGCCACGTGCACGGCCGCTCCCGCCGAGATGCCGACCAGAAGCCCCAGCTTCTTGGCGAGGCGCGTCTTCATGTCGTAGGCATCGCGGTCGGTGACCGTGCGCACCTCGTCGTAGACCTTGCGGCTCAGCACCCCCGGCACGAATCCCGCGCCGATGCCCTGGATCTTGTGCGGTCCCACGGCGCCGCCCGAGAGCACGGCGCTCGTGCGCGGCTCGATGGCGACCACGCGGCACGCCGGGTTCCTCGCCTTTAGCACCTCGCCTACGCCGGTGATCGTGCCGCCCGTGCCCACGCCCGCGACGAACGCGTCGGGCGCCTGCCCACCGAGCTGCGCCAGGATCTCCGGCCCGGTCGTCCGGCGATGGGCCTCGGGGTTCGCCGGGTTCTCGAACTGCTGCGGCATGTAGTGCTCGGGGCCGCGCCCGGCGATTTCTCGCGCCTTGTCGACTGCGCCCTCCATTGCGCGCTCGGCCTCGGTGAGCACGATCTCGACGCCGTAGGTCTTGAGGAGCGCCCGCCGCTCGAGCGACATCGAGTCCGGCATCGTGAGGATGAGCTTGTAGCCCTTGACCGCGCAGCAGAGCGCGAGGCCGATGCCGGTGTTGCCGCTCGTCGGCTCGACGATGACGCTACGGCCCGGCGTGATGCGCCCCTGCTGCTCGGCCGCCTCGATCATCGCGAGCGCGATCCGGTCCTTGACCGATCCGCCCGGGTTGAACTGCTCGCACTTGGCGAGCACGGTCCCCGCCCCTGCGCCGACGAGGCCGCCCAGCTCGAGCAGCGGCGTGTTGCCGATCGACTCGAGGATGCTCTGGAAGGTCAGCATGGCAGGCTCATATGAAGTACATTCCGCCCGGGCGCGTCCGCTCGCGGTCGCACAGATCTCGCACGCTGAGCTCGTCGAAGCACGCGCTCACCTTGCGCGCTAGCTCCTGCCACATCGCCCCGCGCGACCCCGGCCCATCGACCACCAGCTCGATCGGCCCCTGCAGAGCGCGCATGACGTCGCCGATGCGGATAGCCTCGGGCGCCCGCGCGAGCGAGTACCCGCCGCGCGGCCCGCGCCGAGAATCCACGAGCCCTGCACGCCGGAGGTCCTGGAAGATCTGTTCGAGGTAGCGCAGCGGGATCTCCTGGCGGGTCGCGATGTCCTTGGCCTGGATGGGACCTCCGCCACCGTGGAAGGCGATGTCGAACAGCGCTCGCACGCCGTACTGGGTCTTGGCCGACAAACGCATTGTTCGGTTACCAGATGCAGATTTGGAACTTCTAGCACGGCGAGGACGACCTGCTCAAGGGGCTGGACGCGTCGCATTGGTGCTAGAACTAGCGGGTCATGGCGTACTACTGCTGGAAGTGCAGCAACGAGGTCATCTTCGAGGTCAAGGTGGGCGTCAAGGTCGGCCGCAAGGACGAGTGTCCCCACTGTGGCGCCGACATGCACGTATGCAAGAACTGCGCGCTCTACGACCCGAACCTGCACAACAAGTGTCGCGAGCCCGAGTCGGCATTCATCCGCGACCGCGAGGCCGCGAACTTCTGCATGCACTTCGACTTCAAGAACCGTGACGGAGCGCCGGGCGTCGATGACTCGGCGGCCAAGGCCAAGGCCAAGCTCGAGGATCTGTTCAAGGGGCTGAAGTAGCCATCCCCTGAGCGTCGCCGGGTAGACTGCACGGATGGCTCGCCGGCTCCTCCTCCTCGTCTCGCTGCTCGCGTGTCGCCCCGGTCAGGTGGCCGAGGTCGCGCGTCCGAAGAACCAGTCCGCCGAGGAGGGCCTCGCCCAGGCCGGCGGCATCGCAAAGGCGCGCTGCGACGCGCGCGGCCCGAAGACGGAGCCGCTGGTCGTGGACCTGCCACCGGAGACGCGGGGCGAGCTCGAGCAGGCGATGCAGCGCGGCGTGGCCGTGGTCCGCTACGACTGCGCGACGCTGACCGTGCTCCCCGACTGCGCCATCGACGGCCGCTACGGGTTTCTCGGCATGACGCTCAAGGAGCAGCTCGTGCGCCTCGAGGGCGAGACCGAGCTCGCGGCGAACCTCTCGCTCGGCTCGAAGATCGCCGCCAGGCTCTCGGGCGAGCTCACGCGCGGCGCCGTTCTCGACGTTGCCCTCGCGCTGGTCGGCCGGCGCATGTCGACCTGGCGCAGCGCCCTCGCGACCGATCTGCGCGGGCGCTGTGACGGCGCGACCCACTTCGTCCGCGGAGCCACCGTGGGCGCGTTCGTGGTCGAGTCGATGGCCAAGGCGGTCGTGCGCACCGTGGCCGAGGTGTTCGGCCAGGGGGCGAGCGCAAAAGATTCGTCCAAGCAGATGTATCGTCAGATGGACGGTGTCATCGATGACTGCCGGCGGGCCCGCTCGACCGACGCCGCGCCGCCGCCCCAGTGCGGGGCCCTCGTACGCCTCGAGCTGACCGCCGTTGCGGCCGCCGTCCCGGCGGAGGCCGCCGGCGTGTGCCCTCCCGGCTTCGTCTGGAGCGGCGACCGCGCGCACGGCGAAAAGTGCAGCACGCCCGCCGCCGCCGACGCGCACGTCTGCGATCCCAGCGGCCCGGGCGCGCGCGAGCAGTGCCAGACCCAGTGCGGCAGGGGCAGCGCCGAGAGCTGCTTCCACCTCGGCGGCCTCTACGATCGCGGCCTCGGCGTGCCGCGCGACGACGCCCGCGCCGCCACGCTCTACAAGCAGGCCTGCGACGGCCAGAGCGCCGCTGCATGCCGCGGCCTCGGCACCCTGCACGC
>JAHFDS010000389.1 GCA_023248855.1 Myxococcales bacterium | reverse complement strand
AGCGGACGCGGCCGAGCAAGACCCGCGCGCGCGCGTCGCTGCGCAAGCTCCAGCGCGAGGGCACCGCCGCCGCGTCGCACCTCGCGCTGTCGCGGCATGCCAAGGCCGCGGCGCGCGAGCGGTCGGCGAAGTCCCGGTCCGAGGCGGCCGAGAAGGCCGCGCGCACCCGGCGCTCGACGTAGCCGTCAGCCGCGGGGCGGCAGCGTCTCGCGGATCGCGCGGAGGAGCGTCTCGAGGGCGAACGGCTTCTGCACGAAGACGCCGAGCTCCGG
This sequence comes from Myxococcales bacterium, assembly GCA_023248855.1. GTDB lineage: Bacteria > Myxococcota_A > Polyangia > JAHFDS01 > JAHFDS01 > JAHFDS01. Next base: position 7,337 of record JAHFDS010000389.1, on the reverse strand, counting down.
CGCGCGCGGCTGGCCCGACATGAAGATGACCCGCAGCGCGGGGAGCCGCCGCCCAAGCTCCTCCGCGAGCTCGACGCCGCTCATGCCCGGCATGAGCACGTCGGTGAGCAAGAGATCGATGGCGGGCGCGTCCGTCTGCGCGATGCGCTCGAGCGCGGCCTTCGGGCCGTCAACGCCGATGACCCGGTACCCCTCGCTCTCCAGGAGATCGCAGAGCGCCTCGCGGATCTCCGCGTCGTCCTCGACCAGCATGAGCGTCGCGCCGGGCGCGGGTCGCTCGCGCACCAGGGCCTGCGGCGGCTCCGTCCGCCGCGGGCGCGTCGTCGCCAGGAGCTCGCCGAGCCGCTCGGCCAGCTCGCGCTGATCGAACGGCTTCTGGAGGAGCCCCACGGGCCCGGTGTCCTCGAGCGACGACAGCTCGGTCGCGTCGCCCGAGATGAACAGCACGCGCAGCCCCGGCTGGCGCTGCGAGAGCACCTCCGCGAGGCGCGGGCCCTGCATGCCCGGCATCACCACGTCGGTCAGGAGCACGTCGATCGAGCCGCGGTGCACCTCGAGCAAAGTCCGCGCCTCCTCCTCGTTCGAGGCCTCGAGGACGTCGAGACCGAGATGCTCGAGGTCCTCGCGCAGCGTCCGCCGCACGAGCGGCTGGTCCTCGACGAGCAGCACGGTGCCGGACAGGGTCGCCACCGGCGCCGCCGCGCGTCGGCCCGACGGGGGCTCGGCGACCACGTCGAGGAGCGGCAGCTCGACGCCGATCGTGGTGCCCTGCCCGCGCGCGCTGCGCAGATCGATCTGCCCACCGAGCCGATCGCAGAGCTCGCGCACGGTGGAGAGGCCGAGGCCCGTGCCCTTGCCGGGCCCCTTGGTCGTGAAGAACGGATCGAAGATGCGCGGCTGGATGTGCTCGTCGATGCCCTCGCCGGTGTCGGCAACCTCCATCCGCACGAGGCGCTCCTGCGCACCGTCCGGGAGCGCGCAGCGCCCGACGAGCCGCGTCTCGAGGGTGAGCGTGCCGCCGTGGGGCATGGCGTCGCGCGCGTTGGCCGCGAGGTTCAGGATGATCTGCTCGATCTGCACGGGGTCCGCGAGCACGAGGCCGCCGGGCGCCTGGCACCGCACGACCAGCTGGATGCGCTCGGTCACGAGGCGCGCGACGAGCTTGGCCACGTCGGCGACCACCCCGTCGAGCTCGATGCGGTGCGGTGCCGCGACGCGCTTGTGCCCGAACGTGGTCAGGCGCGCCGCGAGATCGCCGCCGCGCCGCACCGCCTCGGACGCGCGTCGCAGGTGATCGCGCACGCGCGCCGGCGGTGTCCGCTCGTTCATCGCGACGTTCAGGCACCCGAGGATGGCCTGCAGCAGGTTGTTGAAGTCGTGCGCGACCCCACTCGCCAGCGCGCCCACGACCTCCATCTTCTGGGCCTGGCGCAGGTCCTCCTCGAGCAGGCGCTCGGTCGTGATGTCATGGACGACGCCGACGTCTCGGCGCATCCGGCCGCTCGCGTCCTCGACCTCGAACGCGCGGTCGCGCACCCAGCGCACCTCGCCGTCGGCGCGGGCCACACGGTACGTCTCGTCGAACGGGTCGCCCTTGAGGTGCTGCCGCCGCGCGAGCAGCACGCGGTCGAGGTCGTCGGTGTGCACGGCTCGGTCCCACGCCGTGCCGCGGCTCTCGTAGAGGTGGCTCGCCGGCACCCCCCAGATGCGCTCGAACGCCGGGCTCACGTACGACAGGTGGCCGTCGCGCTCGCGCACGTAGAACACGTCCTCGATGTGATCGGCGATGAGCTGAAAGCGCGCCTCGCTCTCGCGCAGCTGGTGGTCGGCCAGGGCCCGGTGCGAGCGCAGCTCGTCCTCGGCGCTGCGCAGCGCCGACAGGTCGATGAGCACGCACTGCACGCGCGGGGCACCGGCCGCATCGCTCGACGAAGCGACGGCCTCCAGCCGCACCGGGACGGGCTTGCCGCCGACTTGGAGCGTGAGGTCGCACGCGCCGCGGCCGCGCGTCTCAATGACGTCGAGACGCATCCGATGGAAGACGTCGGCGCCCTGCTCGGAGAGGAACCCCGGCAGGCTGGCCCCAATCAGCTTCGCGCGAGGCGTCTCGAGCAGCTGCGTCGCTCGCAGGTTGGCCTCGACGACCCAGCCCGCGCGATCGACCGTCACGTACGCGATGGGCGCGAGGTCGTAGAGCTCGTAGTAGCGATCGCGGCTCTCCTCGAGCTGGTGCTGCGCCTCGAGCAGCTCCTCGTACTGCAGCTCGAGCTCGACCCGGTGGACCTCGAGCTCGTGGTGCACGCGGGCCGGGTCGGCGTCGTCCGCGCGCGGATGGCCTGGGACCACCGCCTCCGCGCGCGCCCGCAGCGCCCCCAGCGCGCGTCGGATCGGACGCTCCTCACGCATGGTCGACCGCCGTCAGGTCCGTCACGACGCAGGCGACGCCTGAGACCTCGCCGCTCTCCTCGCGCGTAGGCTCCACGAAGAGGTCGTAGACGCGCGAGCTGCCGTCGAGCCCGATCTCGAACCGCTGCCGGGCCGGCACCCGCGAGGCGAGCACGTCGCGCTTGAGCGCCGTCATGGCCCGCGCCACCGCCGGCTCGAACACGTCCGCGTCGCGCTTGCCGACGAGCGCCTCGGGCTCGTGGCCGAACACCGGCTGGGCCACCCAGCGAAAGCGCAGCTCGAGGTCCTGCTCGAAGATCTTGGTGGTCGAGGTCCGCAGCACCTCGACCAGGCGCCGCCGGTCGTCCTGCAACCGGCGCAGCTTCGTGATGTCGACGAACGTCAGCACGAGGCCGTCGATCACGTTCTCGGTCGTGCGGTACGGCAGGATGCGCATGAGGAACCACGCCTCGCCCGTGCCCTGCACCTCGATCTCGCGGAACACCAGCGTGCGCAGCACCTCGCGCGCGTCCTCGACCAGGCGGTCGTAGCGCAGCCGCGACACCAGGTCGCCGATCGGCCGGCCGACGTCGGTCGGGATGATGCGGATGACCTTGCGCGCCTGCTCGGTGAAGCGCCTGATGTTGAGGTCGTTGTCGAGGAACACCGTCGCGATCTCGGTGCCGTTGAGCAGGTTGCGCATGTCGTTGTTGGCGTCCGACAGCTGCTCGACCTTGCCCTGCAGCTCCGCGTTGACGGTCTGGAGCTCCTCGTTGAGCGACTGCATCTCCTCCTTCGAGGTCTCCAGCTCCTCGTTGGTCGACTGCAGCTCCTCGTTGGTCGACTGCAGCTCCTCGTTGGTCGACTTGAGCTCCTCGTTGGAGGTCTCGAGCTCCTCGATGGTCGCCTGGTGGCTCTCCTTGGCGAGCTGGAGCTCGCGCTCGAGCGCGTCGTAGCGCCCGGACTCCACGGGCGACCCGCCGGCCTCGGCGGGCGCGTCCACCGCGGCCGTCTCCTCGAACGAGATGCAGTAGAGGCCGCGCAGCCGCTCGGGCTCGCGCACCCGGGCGACTCGCAGGTCGACCTGGATGGTGTGGCCATTGGTCTTGACGCGCACGCCGCGGTGGACGACCTCCTTGTCCTCCGCGGCGGCCTGGCGCATGGCGGCGGCGAGGCTGACCTGCAGACCCTCGCGCGCCATGTTGAAGAGGTTGGCGGTGGCCTGCGCGCCCTGCGCGGGCTCGAGGTAGAGGCCCGTGCGTCCGTGGATGTGCACGACGTCGCCGCGCTCCTGGACGAGCACCGTCGGCGGCACGCGCGTGCGGAGCAGGAGCCGGTCCGCCAGCTGGGCGAGGCTCGCGTCGCGGCCCTTCGGCGAGAGCCGGGCCTCGCTCGAGGGCGCCTCCGCGATCGCGGACGGGAAGTCCGCGAGGTGCACGCCGGTCGCGCCGTCCCGACGCGCGAAGATCTTCCACTTCTTGTCGAGCGGCCGGAAAAGCTCCGAGAAGGTGCCGACCGCCTCCGAGGTCCCGAGGAAGAGCAGGCCGCGCGGCCGGAGCGCGTAATGGAAGACCGGCAAGAGCCGCCGCTGCAGGTTCCCGTCGAGGTAGATGAGCAGGTTCCGGCACGAGACCAGATCGAGCTTGGTGAACGGCGGGTCGGCGATCAGGCTCTGCGGCGCGAACACCAGCATCTCGCGGATCTCCCTGCGCACCCGGTAGGCGTCGTCCTCGCGCGTGAAGAACCGCTGCAGTCGCTGCGCCGAGACGTCGCCAGCGATCCCGGCCGGGTAGTAGCCGGCGCGCGCGTGCGCGATCGCGGCGGGGTCGAGGTCGGTCGCAAAGAGCTGCACGGCCGTCGAGCGGCCGAGCGCGTCCATGCATTCGCGGATGAGGATCGCGAGCGAGTACGCCTCCTCGCCGGTCGAGCAGCCGGAGACCCACGCGCGGAGCACGTAGTCGTCGGGCTTGTCGGTGAGCAGCGCGGTGAGCGGGCCGGAGAGCGCCTGCCACGCGTCCGGGTCGCGGAAGAACGAGGTCACGCCGATGAGCAGCTCCTGGAAGAGCGCCTCGGCCTCGCGCGGGGTCGACCGGAGGTACTGCGCGTACGCCTTGAACGTGTCGAGCCGGTGGAGCTGCATGCGGCGCTCCACGCGGCGGCGGATCGTGTTCGCCTTGTACTGTGAGAAGTCGTGGCCGGTGTGCTTCCGGACCGTGTCGAGGATCGGCTGGAGGCCGGCCGGGCTCGCCTCCTCCGCGGGCGCGGGCGTGCGGTCCTGGAGCGCCTTCGCGAAGGCGACGAGGTGCTCGGGCATGGCCGCCGGGGCAAGCACGTGGTCCGCGAGGCGCGTGCCGATGGCGCTGTGGGGCATGCCGGCGTACTGCGCCGACTGCTCATCCTGCACCATCACGAGGCCCAGCTCTCCCTTGATCTCCTTGAGGCCGAGCGTGCCGTCCGTCCCGGTGCCCGAGAGCACGATGCCCACCGCGCGGTCGCGCTGGTCCTGGGCGAGCGAGCGGAAGAAGTGATCCACCTGCATCGGCACGGCGTGCGCGCGGTCGATCGGCTGCGGCCGCAGGACACCCCGCGCGATCGAGAGCAGGTGCCCGGGCTTCACGGTGTAGACGTGGTCGGGCAGAGCGCGCGTCGGCCGCGACACCTCCACGACGGGCATGAGGGTCTTGCGCGCCAGGATCTCGGGGAGCAGGCTCGCCTGGTCAGGGTGCTGGTGCGTGATGACGACGACGGCGACGCCGCTCGCCGCCGGCATCGCGCCGAGCAGCTCCTCGAGCGCGCGCAGCCCGCCCGCGGACGCGCCGACGCCTACGATCGGGAATCCCGCTCCGTCGCTCGGTGGCGCGGGGGGGGGGGCAGGTGCGCGGGGCTTGCGCGTCGAAGGCGGTTTCCGCTTCGGACCCTTGCGGATGCTCGACCTCTTCGATGAAGCCTTTCGCCGCACCATCGCTCCCCGGTCCTCAGCGGAAACGCCAATCGTTTATCGCCGTTCCGGCGGCGGAGCAAGGGCTTCGAGCAGACTCGCGAGGATTGCGGTGACTACGCGATCGGCGCAGCCCGAGGTTTTTGAGATGGGGGGAAGAATGAGCCGCGCCGCCCACGTTCCGGCTCGGGGATGGGGTCCTGGGGGGAACACTCGCCCGGTCGGAGCGTGGGCTGCGGCTCGTCTCCGCGCCTTGCAGAGGCCATTCCACGGCCCGCGATGCGTCGCCTTGCGGGGTTACGGGCGCAAGCTTGGCAAGACTCACCGACTGACGTCCCCGCCACGCACGATCTGCCGGGTTGATCGCGCCAGGTCTACGCGGCGGTCGTCTTCCCGCCGAGCAGCGTGAGGACCTCGCCCGTCACGTAGGACGAGTCCGCCGCCGACGCAGAAATACACGAACGCAGGTGCGATCTCCTCGGGCTGCGCCGGTCGTCCCATCGGTTGGTGCTGGCCGAACGCTGCGACCGAGTCGGCGTCACGGTCCGCAGGGTTGAGCGGCGTCCACACCGGCCCGGGCGCCACGCAGTTCACGCGGATGCCGCGGCCCACCAGGTTCTTCGCGAGCGACTTCGTCAGCGCGTGAATCGCGCCCTTGGTCGCGGCGTAGTCGAGGAGGTGCTCCGATCCCTCGAGCCCGGTGATGGAGCCGGTGTTGATGATGGACGCGCCGGGGCCGAGGTGCGGGAGCGCGGCGCGCGTCATGCGGTAATAGCCATAAACGTTGGTCTTGAAGGTGCGGTCCCACTGCGCCTCGTCGACCTCGTCGAGCGACTCGCGGCTCTGCTGGTAGGCGGCGTTGTTCACGAGCACGTCGAGTCGCCCGAAGACCTCGATGGTGCGGCGGACCGCGTGCGGCGCGAACTTCGGGTCGGTGAGGTCGCCCGCGAGCACGAGCGCGCGACGGCCCGCCCGCTCGACGATGGCGCGGGTCTCGTCGGCGTCGCGCTGCTCGACCGGCAGGCACGTGAGCGCGACGTCGGCGCCTTCGCGCGCGAACAGGTACGCCACGGCGCGGCCGATGCCGGAGGCGCCGCCGGTGACGAGCGCGACCTGATCACGCAGCTTTCCTGCGGCGTGGTACGCGGACGCTTGGTAGCGCGGGCGCGGCTCGAGGTCGCTCTCGAGGCCGGGCCTATCGAGGTGCTGCGGCGGGAACGGCGGGCGCGGCTCGCGGGGCTGCTTGCTCGTGTCGATCGAACGATGTGCCATGTCCGGGCCTCACGCATGGGCTTCGCGGCGCTGCGTCGAGATCGACGCGAGCGCGCGGATGATGTTGTCGGGGGTGAGCTCGGCCTCCTTCCGCGCGCCCGGGAGCGACGCGGCGACGACGAGATCGCCCTGCGACAGCACACCGACGACGCGACGGTCCGCGTCGACGACGGGGATCCGACGCACGCGCCGCTCACGCATGATCTCGAGCGCGGCGCTGACCGAATCGGTCGGCGAGCACGCCGCCACGCGCGACGCCATCGCCGACGCCACGGGGATGTCCGAGATCGGCAGACCTTGGTGCAGCGCTGCCATGCAGATGTCGCGGTCCGTGATGATCCCGCAGAGCCGATCGTGCGGGTCCACCACGGGCACGTCGCCGCAGTCTCCGTCCCACATGAGCTTCGCCGCGGTGCTGCAACGCTCGTCCATCCGGCAGGTTCTCACTCGCTTGGTCATGAGCTCGCTGATTTGCATGGCCACCCTCCTGGCGGCTTCGCCGTAGCAAAGCGTGTACCGCTGGCCGTCTGGATCGCGACCACACACCAACCTCACGGAAATCGTCGCTCGGTACGTGCGATGCAGCGCGAGCGTACTGACGCCGCAGAGCAATCGGCGCGCAAGGAGAGACCATGACGACCGCACGGACTGCAACCGTTGCCTGGAAGGGCGATCTCAAGTCGGGGCAAGGTCAGGTGTCCGCCGCGAGCGGCGCCTTCCGAGAGCTGGCGGTCTCCTGGCC
>JAHFDS010000043.1 GCA_023248855.1 Myxococcales bacterium | reverse complement strand
GAAGCCGAAGTGGTAGACGAGCAGCGCGCCGGCGACGAGGAGCTGCCGCGCGACGCCGCCGAGCGAGCGCCAGGCCTCGCGGACTCCCATGATGGAGCCGGCCACGACCAGGAGCGCGCCCACCATCCACAGGGCGTATTCCTGCACGATCGGCCAGACGTCTCGGCTGCGTGGGCCGCGGCGCGTGACCTCGTCGAGCGCTCCCGCGAGCTGCGCGACGGCGCCGAGGGGGCCGACCACCTCGGCGAGGGACGGATCGCTCTCGACGGCGGCGGGGCGCAGGGGAACGGGAACGGGAGCGGGAGCGGGAGCGGGTGCGGGTGCGACCGGCCAGGGCGCGATCTCGTCGCGCAGGCGCGTCGCGGTGGGCCCGTCGATCACGCCGCCGGAGCGCCAGCGCTCGATCAGCGCCCGCACCCGGTGGTCGAGCACCCGCTCGAGCGCGGCCTCCGAGGCCGCCTCGAGCGTGCCGCCGCAGCGATCGCAGTGCTGGCGCTCGCCTTCCTGCAGCACCTGGCAGCCGGCGCAGACGCGCGCCACCGCCCCCTTTCGCCTCGCCACGCGGCGCGATTGTAGCGCGCCGGCCCCAGGCGTGCCCGCCGCCGTCGGCACGGGGCACACTCCTCTCTTGTGGGAGCGCGCCCCGCCTGCTACCCCGCGGGCATGTCCGACGAGGTCATCCCGCTCAGCCGGTTCCGTGCGCTGCTCGCGCGCGCCGGCTCCCCGCGCCGCCGCTACGACGAGCTGGTCTCGAGCGACCGGGCCGCCGCCCTCGTGCCGCGGCTGCCCGCCCTCGAGCTGTTCTGGCTGCTGCGCGAGGTGGGGCTGCGCGACGCGACCGACCTCGTCGCGCTGGCCTCTCCCGAGCAGATCCAGACCTTCCTCGACCTCGACGTGTGGGATCGCGAGCACCTGCTCCTGTCCGCCACTGCCGCCTGGATCGAGGTGCTGTGTGACGCGGGCGTCGCGCACGCGGCCGCCGCGGCCGCCGCGCTCGACATCGAGCTGCCGTCGCTCGTGCTCGCGAGGGCGGCTCGCGTCTACGATCTCTCGCTCGAGGAGGCCGCGCCCGAGGACAGCGAGCACGCGATGTGGCCCACGCCAGACGGCTTCTACCTCATCGAGTGGATCACGGACGATCCCGCGGAGGCGCGCACGCTCGAGCGCTGGCTCGATTCGCTCTACCGCGCGGACCTGGAGCTCGGCCGCCGCGTGGTCATGGGCGCGCGCTGGGAGCTGCCGACCGAGCTCGAGGAGATGGCCGCGCGCTGGCGCAACGGCCGCATGGCCGACCTCGGCTTTCCGGATCCCATCGAGGCGCTCGAGGTCTACCGCTTCCTCGATCCTGCGACGGTTCGACCCGGCGAGCAGACGGCCGCGCCGATGCCCCTCGAGCCGCTGACGCTGCCGTCCCCCTACGTGCCGCCGCTCGAGCGCGAGGGCTTCCTGCAGCAGGTGCTCGGCTCCCTGCCCGACGAGGCCGAGCTGCACCGCCTCGAGAACGAGCTCGCGCTCCTGTTCAACCGTGTGCTCGTGGCCGACCGGGTGCCGCCGGGCGATCTCGCAGCCACGCAGCTCGCCGTCTCGCGCGCCACCGACACGCTGTCGCTCGGCCTCGAGCTCGTCGCCGGCTCCGATCTCGATCAAGCCGTCATCACGCTCCGCACGGTGGCCTTCGTGCGCGTCTTCCGCGCCGGGTTCTCGCTCGGCCTCCAGCTGCGGCGGCTCGTGGACACGCTGCTCCGGCGCGCGCGTCTCGGACCCGCGCCAGGCTCGAAGGCCTACCTCGATGGCCCGTACCTCGAGCTGGTCGAGGGCCTGATGCGACCGCGGCCCGAGTGGACCCGCACCCTCGACGAGCCCGCCGGTCAGGGCTTCCGCGCGCTGCGCTCGCGCGACGACATCGGCCGGGCCGCGCGCGCCGTCGAGGAGCTCGCGCTGCTCTCGACCTTGCTCGTGGAGCGCCTGCGCTGGACCGGGCCGGACGCGGCGCCCGGCTTCGCCGAGGCACTCCGCGGCAAGCTCGCCGAGCTCTCGGTGCGCGTGCCCGAGCGTGCGCTCGATCTGCTCGAGCGCGGCGTGCGCGAGCGCTTCCCCGACGTGCCACCCAGCCTGCGCGGCGCGCTCGAGCGGGCGCTCCGAAGCGTCTACTGAATCACATCCCGGAGTAGACTCGGGCACCGGTCCCGATGCGGATCCTCGCCGCGCGCCTCGCGCTCCTCTTGCTCCTGTCCGGCGCGCCTGCCGACGCATTCGCACAGGCAGATGGGTCGACGCCGACGGTGGCGGCCCCCGCGCCCCTGATGCCCGGCGTCTCACCCCCGAGCTCCGTGACCGCGGCGGTCTCGCCCGCAGCGCCCGCGATCCCGGCGAGCCCGACCGCGCCCTCCGATCGCACGCCCGCCGAGGTCGTGAAGATCATCCTGGGCCTGGTCGCGATCCTGGCGCTCGCCTACCTGGCCGGCGATCCGCGCGTCATCGAGCTCGAGAACGCCCTCGGCATCTCGCAGGCGGTCACGTCGGGGCTGCCGTTCGTGCTCATGGGTCTGTTCGCGCACCACCCGGAGGTCGATCTCCTGAGCGACCGCGTGCTCGCGGAGCTGCAGCCCCTCTTGCCGCTCGGCCTCGGCTGGATTGGCCTGTCGCTCGGCTTCCGCTTCGATGCGCGCGTCATCGAGACGCTCCCGAAGTCCCTCGCGCGGGGCCTTCTGCTCACGACCGGCGTGCCGTTCCTGTTCGTGGTCGCCGCGGCGGCGCTCCTGCTCGCGCTCTCGACGGGCTTCTCCGCGGACATCGAGTTCTTGCGCGATGCCATCTTGCTCGGCTCGGCCGGCGCGGTCACGGCGCGCACGCTGCCGTCCTTTCTGCGCTCGCGCGGCGTCGCACAGGAAGACGCCGACCGCGTGGCGCGCCTGGTGCAGCTGGAGGAGCTCGCGGCCATGACGGGGCTCCTGGTGGTCGCCGCGTTCTTCCGCCCCGCCGGTGAAGCAGGCTGGAAGCTCCCCGGCATCGCCTGGATCTTCGTCACCCTCGGCATGGCCACCGCCATCTCCGGCATGATCTACGCCATCCTCGCGGGCGTCCGCGGCATCGCCGAGATCATGGTGGTGCTGCTCGGCTCGGTCGCGCTGCTGTCGGGCATGGCGAGCTTCCTCCGGCTCTCGCCGGTCGTCGTGTGCTTCCTCTCGGGCGCGCTCCTGCGCAACCTGCCCGGCACGTGGAAGACGCACGTTCGCGACGCCCTCGACCGGCTGGAGCGACCGGTCTACCTCATCTTCCTGGTGATCGCCGGCGCGCTCTGGCGGGTCGCCGACTGGCAAGGCTGGGCCCTGCTCGTCCTGTTCGTCGTCGCCCGCTCGGGCGGCAAGCGCCTCGCCGTCGTCCTGCACCAGCGTCGCCACCCCGGGGACTTCGCCGAGCTCGACCGCTGGAGCCTGTCGGTCTCGCCGCTCGGCGCGCTGGCGGTCGCGATCGTCGTCAACGCGCAGACGCTCTACTCGAGCCCCACGCTGCCCTGGATCGTCACCGCCGTCATCGGCGGCGCGATGGTCACCGAGGTGTTCGTGCAGATCGCGTGGCGGGCGCGGAAGGCTTCGGGGTAGCCCTCGTGCAGCTCGTCCTGCTCGTCGTGCTCGGCGGCCTGATGCACGCGGTGCGCCTGTTCGCGCCCGATCCGCTCGAGGCCGGTCCCACCGGCACCGCGCTCGCGCTCGGCTACCTCCTGCTCTCGGGTCTGCTCGCCGGCCACCTGTTCAAGCAGCTCAACTTGCCGCGCCTGACCGGTTACCTCGCGGCGGGCCTGGTCGCCGGGCCCGAGGTGCTCGACCTGGTCTCGCCCGCGATGCTCGAGAACCTGCGCATCGCCAACGGCCTCGCGATCGCGCTCATCGCGCTCACGGCCGGCACCGAGCTCGAGGTCAGAAAGCTGCGCGCGCTCTATCGCAGCATCTTCTGGATCTCGGTCGTCGGCGTGCTCGGCACCATGGTGCTGCTCGGCGTGGCGACGTACTTCGCGCGGCCCTTGCTGCCTTTTCTCGCGAGCCGGAGCGATCTCCAGGCGCTCGCCCTGTCGGCCGTGCTCGGCGTCACGATGGCCGCGCAGTCGCCGGCGGTGGTGGTCGCGCTGAGAAACGAGACCGGCGCGGACGGCCCGGTCGCGCGCACCGCGCTCGGCGTCGTGGTCGTGGCCGACCTCATGGTCATCATCGCCTTTGCGGTCGTGTCGTCCCTGGCCAAGACCGCCTTCGGCGCCGGCACCGAGGCCATGGACACGCTGCGCACCCTGGCCTGGGAGCTCGGGGGCTCGGTGGTCGCGGGCGGTGCGGTCGGCCTCATCCTGGTGGTCTTCCTGCGCAAGATCGAGCGCGGCGTGGCGCTGTTCGTGGTCGTGGTTTGCTTCGTGGTGGCCGAGGTCGGTCAGCGGCTGCACCTCGATCCGCTCATCGTGTCGCTCGCCGCGGGCGCGCTGGTGGAGAACGGCACGCGCTACGGTGAGCGTCTGCGCCACGGCATCGACGCGAGCTTGCCCGTCTACATCGTGTTCTTCGCGGTCGCCGGCGCGAGCGTCCATGTGCAGGCGCTGCGGGCCATCGGCATTCCGGCGGCGGGCTTCGTCATCGTGCGCGCGGTGGGTCTTCTGACTGGCGCGCGCCTGGGCGCGGCCTTTGCGGGTGCGCCCGAGGTGGTCAAGCGCTTCGCCGGCTATGGTCTTCTGCCGCAGGCCGGCCTCGCGCTCGCGCTGGCGCTCCTGTTCCAGCGCACCTTCCCCGTCGCCGGCGCGGAGGCGGCCGCGCTCGTCTTCTCGGTGGTCGCCATCAACGAGCTGGTCGCGCCGATCGCCTACCGCTGGGCGCTCATTTCGAGCGGCGAAGCCGCCCGGACGACCCTGTCGCCCCCGGCCCCTCCGCCGAGCGAAGCCTCCCGGGGCCTGCTCGAAGCCCCCGACGAGCCCGGCTGATCAACGAGTTTCGGGCAGCGCACGTTCTCAGGGGGCCTCGTCGTGGCCCCCTGGATCCCTGATAGGCTCGACGGCATGGCAGAGTTGCTCGGGCGGACGCCCGCCGACTTCGCGAGGTGGCTCTCGTCGCAGGGGATCCGGCGCGCGTTCGTCTGCCTCGACGAGGCCACCTTGCGCCCGGTCGCGTCGCACCCCGCGCTCGCGCCACTCGCCGAGCTCTGCGCCACCGACACGCGCGACTTCGACCGGCACGAGGGCCTGTTCCTGCAGGTCGCGCCGGAGACGGGTGTCCTGCAGGCGGCGTTCGTGCACCGCACCTGCCGCGGGCAAGCCGCCCGCGGTGTGCGCTACTGGGGCTACGACACCGTCGAGGCGTTCCTGCGCGACGGGCTGCGCCTGTCCAAGGGCATGGCGCAGAAGAACGCGCTGGCGGGGCTGTGGTGGGGCGGCGGCAAGGGCGTCATGGCGCGCGGGACCGGCTCGGATCTCGCGACCAGGCGCCGCATCTACGAGGAGTACGGCGCGTTCGTCACCAGCCTGCGGGGCCTGTACGTCACGGCCGAGGACGTCGGCACGAACGTCGACGACATGGCGGCGGTGTTCGCGCGGACGCGCTTTACGACGTGCATCCCGCCGGCGCTCGGCGGCAGCGGCAACCCCAGCGTCCCGACCGCGCGCGGGGTGGTGCGCGCGATCGAGGGCGCGCTCGCGCACCTCGGCCAGGGCGAGCTGGCCGGCAAGGTCGTGGCGGTGCATGGCCTCGGCAACGTCGGCGGCCCGCTCGTGCGCTTTCTCGCCGAGCGAGGCGTCCGGCGGGTGATCGGCTGCGACCTCGAGGCGCGCCGGCTCGACGAGGTACGCGCCGCCTGTCCCGACCTCGAGCTCTCGCTTCACGTGGCGGCGCGCGGGGACTCTTCGATCCTCGCGGCCGAGGCGGACGTCGTCGCACCGTGCGCGATCGGCGGCGTGCTCGGACCCGAGACCATCCCGACGATTCGTGCGCGGCTCGTGTGCGGCGCGGCCAACAACCAGCTGCTCGATCCCGAGCGCGACGACCTCGCGCTCGGGGCGCGCGGCATCACCTACGTGCCCGACTTCCTCGCCAATCGCATGGGCATCGTGACGTGCGCCGACGAAGGGGCGGGCTATGACGATGGGGATTCGATCGAGCGGCACCTCGGCACCGCATGGGACAACGCCATCTACCCGCTGACGCGCCGCGTGCTCGAGGAGGCGGCCCGAACGGGCACGACCCCGCACCGCGTCGCGCGGGCGCTGGCCGACCGGCGCGCCGAGGAGCTACACCCGATCTTCGGGCACCGCGGCAAGGGCATCCTGCGCGCGATCATCGCCAGCGGCTGGGCGGGCTGACCGGCGGCTCGTCAGATCTAGCCCCAATGCCGTTCAGTTGACGGGGACGCTGACGCTGACGCTGACGGTCAGCGGTGGTCACCGCGTCCAGCGCCACGACGATCGGGATCCCAGAGGCTTCATGGACTTGCGCAGGGCATCGCACCAGGGGCCAGTGGGGTCTTTGGTCAGCGTCAGCGTCAGCGTTTGCGTTGCCTATGTGATCGGCATTGGCTCTAGCTCGGCGCCTTGACGCAGACGACGGCGCAGCTGGCGTGGCGGACGACGTGGTCGGCGACCGACCCGATCACCATGCCCTGCAGGCCCGACAGGCCGCGCGTGCCGACCACCAGCAGGGTCGGCCCGAGGCGGTCGGCGAGCTCCACGATGCGGTGCGCGGGCCGGCCGATCGCGACGTGGCGGTGAACGAGGCCCGGCACGTGCAGCTCCGCCAGCCGCCGTTCGGCCGCGGCCTCGACCGCCGCGATCCGCACCTCGTCGAGCGGCGGCGCGTCGCCGAACAGGTCCGACAGCCGGTACTCGACCACGTGAACGAGGTGCACCTCGGCCTTGCGTAGCCCCGCCTCCTCGACCGCCCACGCGAGGGCGCAGCTTGCGGCGGGGGAGAAGTCGTGCGCCACGAGGATGACAGGGTTCTGGGTGCTCATGCCTCAGCCACGTGAAAAAAACGTGCCAGCGGCAGCGAGCGCCATGGGTCCCGCCTGGCATCCGCTCCGGTGCAGAGACTGCTGCATCCGTGGCCGTCAGCGCATCCTCTGCGCGAAGCACTGGCCGAGGCGGCGGGGACGCCGGGCACGCCGGTTGCTGAACCACGAAGCGAACGGAGGCCGTCATGTGGAAGCGAGTCTTGCTCGCCAGTGATCTCTCGCCAGCATCCGAAGCGGCCACCCGGACCGCCGTGGACCTGGTGCGCACGATCGGCGCGCAGCTCCACGTGGTTCACGTGCTGGAGCCGCCCTTCGAGGCGCCGCAGTGGTTCGTGCCGCTCGAGTCGTGGGAGCGGGGCATGTACGAGGGAGTCGCCAAGCGCGCCGAGGAGGCCGCGCGCGCGGGCCTGCGCGAGGCGCTGGCCAGGGGCGGCGCCACCGCGGACATCCACGTCCGTCGTGGCATCGCGGCGGACACCATCGTGAGCACCGCGGCCGACCTGCACGCCGACGTGCTCGTCCTCGGCACCCACGGGCGCACCGGCTTGCCGCACGCGCTGCTCGGCTCGATCGCCGAGCGCGTCGCTCGCACCTGCCCGTGCCCGGTGCTCATCGTGCGGGGCGAGCGTCCGGAGAAGAAGTGACATGCGCCCGCGCCGGGTGTTGATCGTGGACGACGAGTCCAACGCCAGAAGCGCCCTGGCCGCGCTCCTGAGCGAGCAGGGCTACCGCGTGGAGACGGCCGTGGATGGCCTCGACGCGCTCGACCGGGCGGCGCGGTTCGTCCCCGACGCGGTCGTGACCGACCTGCGCATGCCGCGACTCGACGGGGTCGGGCTCCTCCAGCGGCTGCGCGCGGCCGGCAGCGTCGCGACGCTGCTCCTGCTCTCGGCCCTCGCGATCGACCTACCCCTCGAGGTCACCGGCGCGGTGGTGCGGCTGCAGAAGCCGGTGGATCTCGACCAGCTGACGCGCCACCTCGGCACCCCTGAGATCGAGGACGAAGGGTTTTCCGCCAGCTCGCCGGCCTGAATGATCCGATGCTGCGAGACCGCGGTGACCTGCTGTCCGAGGCCTTCTGCACCGAGATGATGCGCTACGTCGGCTTCGATGAGCGCGATCGGGCAGCGCTCCGGCGGTTCGCGCCGCTTGTCTTGCCATACCGGCAGGCGATCGCGGAGACGTTCTACGCGCGGCTGCAGGAGCACGCCGCCGCGCGGCTGGTGTTCTCGGGACCCGAGCAGGTCGAGCGCCTCAAGGGCACGCTGCAGGCGTGGCTGTCCGAGCTGGTCGAGGGGCCGTGGGACGACGCGTACCTCGCCCGCCGCGCGCGCATCGGGCGTGTCCACGTGCGGGTCGGCCTCGAGCAGCGCTACATGTTCGGCGCGATGAACGTGATCCGCCTCGAGCTCCTGGCGATCATGCGCGCCGCGGTACCGGTCGCCGAGCACGCGCCGATCGCGACGGCGCTGCACAAGGTGCTCGACCTCGAGCTCGCCATCATGCTCGAGACCTATCGCGAGGCCTTCGTCGAGCGCGTGCAGGCGCTCGAGCGCCAGCACACCCACCTGCTCGAGCACCGGCTGGTGCAGAGCGAGGAGCGTTACGGCCAGATCGTCGAGGCGTCCGAGGCGCTCATCGTCACGATGGACGCGGAGCTGCGCCTCGTGCTCGTCAATGGCCATGCCGAGCAGGCGTTGGAGCTGCGCCGCGACGCGGTGGCGGGGCGGTCCTTCCTCGAGCTCTTCGTGCCGCACGATCTGCACGGGCCGGCTGCCCTCCTGGTGGACGCCCTCCTGGAGGGGCGCAGGCCGGGTCCGCTCGAGGTGGTGACCCCGACCGGCGGGCACCGGCGCGTGCGCTGGCACTTCACGACGCTGCCGGACGCGATCGGGCGTCTCGTGTGCGCGATCGGCCTCGACATCACCGAGGAGCGCGAGGCCACCGAGCGCGCCAGCCGGGCGGAGCGTCTGGCGAGCCTGGGCACGATGGCCGCGGGCCTGGCGCACGAGATCAGAAACCCGCTGAACGCCGCGCACCTGCAGCTCACCCTGCTCGAGCGCCGGCTCAAGCGTGCGGCGGGCCCGGACCTGCCAGGCGCCCTGGGCGCGGCCAGCGTCGTGGGGGGCGAGATGCGCCGCCTGGCGGAGCTGGTCGAGGAGTTCCTGCAGTTCGCGCGGCCGCAGCCGCTGCGGATCGCGAGCCTGGACCTGCGCCGGTGTGCCGAGCAGGTGGTGGCGCTCATCTCGCCCGAGGCGGCCGCGTCGTGCAAGCAGCTCTCGCTCGCACCCGGCAAGCCCGTCCTGGCCAGGCTCGAGGAAGAGCGGATCAAGCAGGTGATCCACAACCTCGTGCGCAACGCCGTCGAGGCGGTGCCCGTGGGGGGCCAGGTCCGCGTCCGCGTCGAGGCCGAGCCGGGCTGGGGTCGGCTCGAGGTCGAGGACGACGGTCCCGGCTTGCCGTCGCACGACGCTCCCATCTTCGAGCCCTTCTTCACCACCAAGCCGGGTGGAACGGGCCTCGGGCTCGCCATCGTCTCGCGCATCGTGGGCGACCACGGCGGCGAGGTCGGGGTCGACAGCCGCCCGGGCCGGACGATCTTCCGGGTCCGACTGCCGGCGTCATGACGCACCTCGTGCACCTGGGACAGGGCGGCACGCAGATCCTGCGCGAAACACGGGGCGTCGCTGGTACAAACCGCCGGTCTGCAACTTGCTTGACCAGCACTTGATGGAAACCCGTGGCCGAGTGCTGATCGTGGACGACGAGGCCAATGCGCGAACGGCCCTGGCCGAGATCCTCCGTGAAGAGGGATATCAGGTGGAGACCGCCGCCGATGGTTTCAAGGCGCTGCCCAAGCTCGAGGAGTTCGCGCCCGACGCCCTGGTGACGGACCTGCTCATGCCGGGCATGGACGGGCTCGAGCTGATGCGGCGAGCGCTGGCCGAGGATCCCGACCGGGCCGTGATCGTGACCACCGCGTTCGGAGCCGTGGATTCGGCGGTCCAGGCGATGCGCGCCGGCGCCTCCGACTACCTCACCAAGCCCATCCACGTCGATGCCCTCACGCAGCAGCTCGACCGCGCGCTCGAGCGGCGGCGGCTGCGCGCCGAGGTGGGCCAGCTGCGCAGGAGGCTGCACGAGCAGAGCCGCATCGAGTCGATCGTCGGGTCGAGCCCGCCGATGCAGAAGGTGTTCGAGGCCGTGCTCCAGGTCGCGCCCTCGCGCGCCTCGGTGCTGCTCACCGGCGAGAGCGGAACGGGCAAGGAGCTCGTCGCCGCGGCGATCCACGAGCACAGCCCGCGCGCGGGCAAGCCCTTCGTCAAGCTGCACTGCGCGGCGCTCGCCGAGACGCTGCTCGAGAGCGAGCTGTTCGGCCACGAGCGCGGGGCCTTCACGGGCGCGATCTCGCGGCGGGACGGCCGCTTCGCGCAGGCCGACGGTGGCACGCTCTTCCTCGACGAGATCGGCGAGATCTCGCCGGCGGTCCAGGTCAAGTTGCTGCGTTTTCTGCAGGAGCACGAGTTCGAGCGCGTGGGCGGCAACCAGACGGTGCGGGTCGATGTGCGCATCGTGTCGGCGACCAACCGCGACCTGCAGGAGCGGGTGCGGCAGGGCCTGTTCCGCGAGGACCTCTACTACCGCCTGAACGTGGTGTCGCTCGAGATGCCGCCCTTGCGGGTGCGGGGAGGCGACATCCCGCTCCTCGCCATGCACTTCCTCCAGCGCTGCGCGAGCGAGAACGGAAAGGCGGTGACCGGCTTCTCGGACGACGCGCTCGAGGCGATGACGCGCTACGCGTGGCCGGGCAACGTGCGCGAGCTCGAGAACGCGGTCGAGCGGGCCGTCGTGGTCGCCAAGGGCGAGCTCGTGCGCCCGGCGGACCTCGGCGCGCAGGTGGCCGCCGCGCGTGGCAAGAGCGAGGACGGCATGCCGGCGGTGCCCGGCTCGACGCTCGACGAGATCGAGCGCTACGTGATCTTGAAGACGCTCGAGCACACCGGGGGCTCGACGTCGCGCGCCGCCGACATGCTGGGCATCTCGACGCGCAAGATCCAGTACCTGCTGTCCGAGATGCGCGCCCAGGGGATGCCCATCGGCCGGGGTGGCCGTCACCCCGTCGAGGAGCCGAAGCGCGCCGAGGAGAGCAGCAAGCACGCGAGCTGAGACGACCGCCGCCACGCGGGCTCGCCGCCATGGGCGGGTCCGCTGGCCAGGCTCACTGGCACAAGATGCGGTTTCGAACGCAGCCCTGGTCCTCGCCGCACCAGTGCGTGCCGACGGGACAACGCGGCGGGGGCGGGGGCGGCGGGGGCGGCGGGGGGCAGGGCTCCGGGTGGACGACCGTGGTGAGGTCCGGCGTGCACCAGTTCGGCGCGCAGACGCGGTAGGTCGCTGGCGACTGCGGGGACTGCGTCGTGAAGGATGCATCGGCGTTGGCCGCGGCCGAGGCGATCCGTACGTACCCGGAGGAGGTCTTCTGCTCGAGGACCTGCGTGACTGGCAGCGTGCGGCAGCTCACGTAGACGTAGCCCCCGCACCAGAGCGAGCTGATCGTGCAGGATGGCATCGGGAACGTGGGTGGCGGCGGGGGCGGCGGCGGAGTGCGCAGACCCTGGTCGAACGGGATGCAGGTGGCCTTGAAGCCGACGCCGGTCTGCTGGGACTCGACGTGCATCTGCCACTTGCGCGTCACCAGGTTGGGCAGGATGGTCACCGCCTCGCCGGCACCGGCGAATTGACCCGTCACTCCGGTGATTGCACAGATGCCAGCGTCGATCGGGATCAGATCGACGTTGCTGCTGCCCTGCGACAGCCAATGCTCATCGCTGATCCGCAGCCGATTCTCGTAGGTGTTGCCAAACCAGACGCAGCGGCCGTCGCCCTTGGTCGCCTCCGACGTAAGGTCGTCGTGGGAGGTCGCCTGGAGCTGCCAGGCCCGTACCACCTCGACGCGCTCACCAGCGCCCGCGAAGTTTCCCGCCATGCCGCTCAGGAAGCAAAACGATCGACTGTCCCACAGGTCGATCGGGGAGTTCGTGTACGTCTGATCGGTACAGCCGAATCCTCCGTCCCATTGGCAATCGATGTGCATCCAGGCTTCGCTCTGGCCCGACCAGCTGAACTGCGCTCCATCGCTGAAATCCCTCCAGTCATTGCAGCGAGCGCGAAGCGTCATCTGGTTCGTCGGGTTTGCCTGCGGGTCGTCCCCGTCGAGCAACCAGAATCCATTGTCGACGTGCAGGCGCGCACGCTGCGCCTCCGCATCGAACCGGCCCGAGATCCCGACCAGGTAGCAGAAGCCGTCGTTGGTCGATTTCATGCGCACGGACGGGTCGCCGTGGCGCCACACGAACTCCTGCGAGGTGATCGCCTCGACCCTGGCGCCTGTCGCCTCCTTCGGTGGCGCCTCATCTTCCGCGCCGCAGCCGCAGGCGAACGCGAACACCAGTAGCCCCATCGCTCTTCCGTACTCGATTCCGTTCACGTGGCATCCCTTTCCACCCGCGCACGCGCGCAGGCTCGATTCCTTGGCGGGCGACCCGGGCGCAGCCAGCGCGCCCTCGAAGCCGCCCCTGTCGATCAGATCTGGACCTCTGGCCGCGGCCCCCCTCGGCCGCGCGAAGGCTCGATCGGTGAACGCGCCGCGCCCGCCGCATTCTCGAAAATCGACGATCGTGGGCGGGTGTCTCGCGGGCCGTTTCTAGTCGGCAGGTCTCGGGGCAGCCTGTTGGGCGGCCTGCCGCAGCTTGAAGTAGCCGAGGGCGAACGACGAGCCGAACAGCCACCGGACGTGGATCTTGCCGAGGTACTCGCCTGGACCGACCTGCACCACCTCGTCGAGGATGCGACGCAGCCAGAACGGGTTGTCGGCCAGGTCGTAATCGATCTTGAAGACCGCAACGTCCGGGTCGCGAATGCCCTTTGCGACATAGGTCTTGAACGGATACTTCTCCGACGGGGTCCCGCCCTCGTCGAAGACGTTGATCCCGGCCGAGCGCTCGGGATGGAACCGCTTGCCCTTCCACGAGACGGTGCGACCGGGGACCGTGCCCTGGTAGACGCCCTGGGGCGCCGGATCAGGGGGGCTTCCGTGCAGGAACACCTGCTGGCTCGCGTCCTTCTGCGTCCGCGACGTCAGCACGCTGCCGTAGATCGTGACAGCAACGAGCCCCAGGGCCACGAGCGCTGCGACGATGCCCGCTCCGATCTTGACGATCCGCATGTGTGACGCTCCCGGCGAGTGTGGAGCCACCATGATGGTCACAACCGTGGCCGTTCGCCAGCCGGGGGCGCCCTTGCTTCGCCGTGCGATCACGCACTGGCGAGGCTAGCTGGCCTCGACCGTGGCCTTGCGTCCACAGTCGGTCGCGCGTGCGCGCCGGATTTCGCGAGCCTACACGCGCTCGCGTCTGCGGCGAGGTGGCACGTCCCTGGCACTGGCGACGTGTGTGCTCATCGCAAAGCGTACCTCCAGATCACCGCTCCCCGCGCCCTCGCGATCCGCCGCGCGCGCGGCCATACGCGTCGCCGCGGCGCTCCTGGCCCTCGGCGCCGACCCGTCCGTCGCTCGTGCAGACGGAGAAAGGCTCACCACGGACGTCAAATGGCCGTTTTCCGCCAAGCAGTCGAGCGGCGCGGACATCGATTATGAGTACTGGAAGAGCGAATCCGTCTCGTCGTTCAAGGTGTGCGCGGGCGCCGCCGCGGCCTCGAAGCTCCTGTCGAGCGCCGAGAGGCAGCGCGTCCGCGATTGCATGGCCGAGCTATGGAAGCGCGGTCCGGTGTGCGCGGCCCCCACCGCCGCGGAGTGCACGAACCTCCATTACCACCAGACGTGGTGCGGGCGCGTCGAGTACGCGCAATCCGGCGCGACGCCGGGCTGGCTCTGCGCCGGCGTCCTCCGTCAGGCCGACGCTGATTACGCGGCCAAGAACCCGAAGCCGCAGCCCATCGCGCTGCCCGACGTCACCTATTCCATGCGCGGGCGGACCCAGCACTACCTCGAGCGCGCGGAAGGCGTCGTCGCGGCGACGCCGGGCACGGCCTACACGTTGCGCGATCGGCTCCTTGCTCCGAACACCTTCATCGAGTACCTCAAGCGGCAGGCCTGGAACAACAACGGCCAGAGGGTCGCGTCCTGCGAGGAATACGCGTACGAGAAGTACTACGATTTCAGCCGGCTCGACGAGTACGCGCGTGGTTTGCAATACGACCCGCGGGCCGTCAACCGCGCGGTCTTCGAGGGCCTCGGCCTCGGCGGTCGGCCGCTCGCGACGAGCGACAACCGCTTCGACTTCCGCGACAAGGGCGGCGGTCTCATGCCGACGAAGTCCACGGCCGGCGTCGACACGAGTCAGTTCCATTTCAACTACTGGCTGGACGCCGCCCAGAGGACCGTCAATCGGGCACTGCCGTGGAACGTCTTCCAGCTCGACCCCGCGGTCCTCGGGAGCTCGTCGCGAGTCCGCGAGACGCTCCTGCACCTGGTGGAGCCCGAGGCAGACGTGGAGCTGCTGCTCGACTTCGCCTGGCACCGGAAGCGCGCCGGCCAGCTCGCGCAGATGGGGTATCTCGACGAGCAGGTCGAGCGTCTCAAGGCCCGGCGGGCCGCGATCGTCGCGCTCCTTTCGGGCTACGCGAGCGCGAAGGAGCAGGAGGAGCTCTCGGCGACGGCGTGCGCGACCGAGCGGCGCTTCGGTGGGTCCTGCGGCCCCGGCGACGCCCTCTACGACCGGTGGGCGCAGCAATCGCGGGAGGCCCAGCGGCAGGCGGACGCGATCCGCGCTGAGCTGGCCGAGGGTGTCCCGTTCCGGTGCGACGTCACGACGGCCCCGGGGCCGTGCGACTGGGCGCCGAGCGACTTCGCGCGGGCGCTCTTCTCCTTCTACACGACGAACCGCTCGCGGGACCGCGCCCGGTGCGAGAAGGAGCTCGGCACGGCGACGTTCACCGAGCAGGACCTCGACAAGAAGTTCTTCGATCCGACGCCCGTCCTCGGCGCCTCGAGCCCGACGGCGCTCGCGCTGCGCCGCACCTACCTCGACCGCAGCTACACGGACAGCCCGCGCACGCTCGAGACGTACATGCGGGACGTCGAGGAGTACCGTCGCCGCATCTACGCGCTCCTGCCGCGTGATCCGGGCGGGAGCGACAGCCAGAGCACGACGCGGGCCGAGTCGAAGGGCAGCGTCGCGGGCATCCTCGGGTCGTCGGTCTACGCGCTCGAGAAGGAGGGCGCGCGGGAGCAGATCACGATCCCGGACGACGGCGTCGCCGAGCCGCCGCCGTGCAAGGACGAGGTCTTCACCGAGTCGGACTGGAACCTCGACCTGTCGCTCGTCGGGCTGCGGCTAGACTCGCAGTTCGCGGGCGTGTGGGGCGCGGATCTCCACGGCTTCCAGGGCAACCTCACCGTCTCGGGCGAGTACATCCACGAGCCCTGCTACACGCCCGACGGGAGGCCGACGACGTGCGACGGGCTGACGGGGCAGGTCTCGACCTCCCTCGGCTGGGGCTACCGCGTGGCCTACCAGTACCCGATCCAGATCGGCTACTTCACGGTCTGGTTGCGGGTCGGGGCCGCGGGCAACATCGGGCTTGGCGCCACGATGGGCTACGACGTCGTCCGCGTGAACCGCACGACGGGTGTCACCAAGTGCCCGGCGCTGACGAAGCGGACCAGCCGGAAGTCGATCGCGCCGCGCGTCGGGATCGACGGCTTCGCCGAGGTCGGCGTGGCCCTGGCGATCGCAGAGGTGGGCGTGTCCGGCTCCGTCGCGCTCGCGGAGCTGTCGTTCCCGAGCCAGACGTCGGTCACGACGGACTCGGACTCGAGCGAGCTCGTGCGCAGCCGCACCTGGGACGTCGATTTCACGACGCTGCGCGGGACGATCTCCATCTATGTCGGCGTGGAGCTGTTCGCGACGATGGTCAAGCTCTTCCAGCTCGACCTCATCAAGTCGTCGGGCGTGCGCTTCAACCTCAAGCACGGCGGCGATCCCTCGCGGCAGAACCGCTGCCTCGTGAGCGAGCTCAAGTACCTCGTCGGCGAGGCCGATCGGACCGCGCAGGGCTGCACCTGCATCCTGCGCAATCGGGACAACGACCCGGAGTGCCAGCCATGAGTCGGCGTCGGCGCCTGCTCCTGCTTTTGGGCCTGCTCGCAGCCACGGCGGGGCCTGCGCTCTACTACGCGCGCGTCCAGCACCCGAGGCTCGCGTTCGCCTGGGCCGACGGCACTCGCTACGTCTACACGGTCTCGTGGCGCTCCGAGGAGGAGCAATCGCTGCCGCTCGACCCCGCGGGCCACGGGGCCGCCATCTCGGGCTTCCTCCAGCTCGACGCGGACGTGTCGCTGGCCGCCCGCGGCAAGGCGGGCGGGCGGACCCTGATGGCCCTTAGGATCGACGAGATCCGCGACGCGACCACGCGCCTCGGGGGACAGCTCGCGCTCGACACCGCGCAGAGCCGGACCGCGCTCCTGCAGCAAGAGGCGCTCCTTTCCATCGATGCCTCGGGGCAGGTAGATGCAGTCCATTTCCCGCCCGACGCGTCCGAGTACTTCCAGAACGCCGTGCAGATGCTGGTGAGCGAGCTCCAAGTGCGGCTCCCGGACCGCCGGCAGGCGTCCTGGCAGGCGGATGAGACGGGCTACCTCGGGGAGGCGGTCGCGTCCTATCGCCACGAGGGGACGCGCGGACCGATCGTCAGGCTGCAGAAGGAAAAGGCGACCTATCGGTCGTTTCGGTCCTTGCCCTGGCGCGGGCCGACCTCCGAGCTCGCGCAGGACCTGACCTCGTCGGCGGTGGTGGAGGTCCACTCCGCAGGCTACCTGCAGGCGATCTCGGTCGACGAGACGCTCGCCGTCGCGCACCCCCGGGCGGGCAAGCTGCTCGCGGCCCGGATCACGGCCTCGATGCGCTTTTTGCGAAAGGAGGCCGACGGGCGGCCTTCGCTCGGGACCGCCGCCCTCGCGGCCTACCGGCGCCGCGCGCTCGGCGCGGTCGCCGAGAGCCGGGCCGCCGAGGAGAGCGCGCTCGCGCACCAGGCTGGGGGGCTCACCTGGGAGGCCCTCGAAGGGCGCCTCCTCGGCCTCGCCGTCGCGGGCCCGACCGCGGACGAGCGCAGGTTCATCTGGCAGGCGACGGGCCTGCTCGAGCTCCATCCCGAGCTGTGCGAAAGGCTCGTCGCGCTGTTCCCGAGCCCGAAGCTCGACGGGCAGGCGCGCGGGCTCATCCTCGACCTGCTCTCGCACGTGGGGCACGAGCCGGCGCAGAAGGCGATGGTCGCGATCCTCGACTCCCCGAAGGCGCAGGGGGTCGAGCGCGACTACATCCGCTTCGTGCAGCGCGTGTCGTTCGTCAAGACCCCCGCCGCCGACACGGCGCGCTTCATCGAGGAGAAATACCGGCACAGCGTGGGCCACGTGCGGATCGCGGCGGCTTACGCCACGGGCTCGACGATCGCGCACCTCGGCAGCGCCGGCGAGACCGACCTCGCCCGCGACCTCAACCGGCGGCTCGTCGACGACCTCGAGCGCGCGACCGCGTCCGAGGACCGCGCAATGCTCCTCAATGCGCTCGGTAATGCGGGCCAGGTCGAGAACGTCCCGGCCATTTCGGGCTTCGCGCGGGATCCCTCGCCGAAGGTGCGAGAAGCCGTGAGCCGAGCGCTCTGGAAGACGCCTGGCGGGCAGAGCGCGCAGACGTTGCTCGCGCTGGCGTCGGATCCCGAGCGGGTCGTCCAGGCCTCGGCCCTGCGCATCCTCGGGGGGCTGCCCGACGGCGACGCGTCCTTCGACGAGCTCGCGCAGCACCTCCTCGCGGGGCGCGTCTCGCCCGACAACTACCACGTGGTGCTGCGCCTGGTCGGCAAGATCGGTCCGGCGCCGGTCCGGCGAGAGGTGCTCGATTACCTCATCGCCCACGCGCCCGCGGACACGGGGCTCAGAAACGAGCTCCTCTCGGCACGGGAAGAAACATGAGCCCGCGGCCGGCACTGGCCGCGCGACGGCCTCGGACAATCGGAAGGCATTCGATGAAGACACGCGCATCGTTCCTGCTGGCGTCGTTCTCGCTCCTCTCCACGGCCCACGCCGAGACCGAGGACGAGTTCGCGACGCGCGTCAGCGGGTACACCCAGGACGTCGAGCTGGCGAAGCCAGCGGACGGCGCGCCCGGCCAGGTCCCGGTCGGCTCGTTCCGATGGGACGTCGCGAAGACCGGAGCCTTGACGTACAAGGTGCCCATCGAGGCGGTGCCCGGCCGCGGCGGCATCGCACCCGACATCTCGCTGGCGTACAGCAGCCAGGCGGGCAACGGCTTGCTCGGGATGGGCTGGAGCCTGGTCGGCCTGCCGGCCATCACGCGGATCCGGTTCGAGCGCCCCATTCGCTACGACGGCAAGGACGCCTACGCCGTCAGCGTGGGTGTCGGGGCCGCGCCGGTCGCGGGCGGGCGCCTCGTCGCGGCTGGCGGCAAGTACCACACCGAGGACGAGAGCTACTCCGAGCTCGTGCCCGAGGGGACGTGCGGCGACGGGCCGTGCGCGTGGACCCTGCGCGACGGCACGGGCAAGACGTACACGTTCGGCGCCAGCAGCGACGCGCGCTATTGGGAGCGGAACGGCAAGCGGGGCGTCCTCGTCTGGGCGCTCTCGCGGGTCGAGGACCTCAAGGGAAACAAGTACACGGTCTCCTACGACGTGGACGAGTGGACGCTCTACCCGACGAGCGCATTCTACGGCTGCAGTGACCGGCTGTACCTCTCGCCTCTGCTCCGGCCGTGCACCGACCAGCGCGCGGTACGCTTCGCCTACGAGGCCCGCCCCGACGCGACGGCGGCCCCGGCGCGCTTCGTCCGGCGGCTGTCGCGGATCGAGGTCGCGGGGACGAGCGCGGGGCTCGTTCGGACGATCCGGCTCGGCTACGAGGCAAGCCCGGTGACCGGGCGGAGCCGCCTCGTCTCGATCGAGGAGCTCGGCTCCGACGCCGTGGCCGCGTTGCCCGCGCAGCGCTTCGAATACACGAACGGCGCGGCACTGCCCGGCGCGAATCGAACGTGGACCGCGGGCCGCACGGGGCTCGACGGCGTCGAGACCCTGGTCGGGGACATCAACGGCGACGGCTTCGACGACGTCGTCCGCGTCGCCAGCGACGTGCAGGGGCGCGCCGTGGAGTACGCGCTCGGGGGGCTCGGCGGGCTCGGCGGGCTCGTGCAGTGGTCGCGCGAGAGCGGCAGCTACGCGGGCTGGCACGCCCTCCTCGTCGACGTGAACGCCGACGGGCGGGACGATCTCGTCCTCTGGTTCGCCGGCTACGGCTGGGCGGAGGTGCGCGTCCATCACGGCGCGTCCGGCGGGCTCTCGCCGACCGCGACGACCTATTCCGACAACGCCGGCCTTTCGCGGATCGTGGGCACGGACGTGCCCGCCGATTTCCGCATGGCCGCGGGCGACTTCAATGGCGATGGCGTCGGTGACCTCGCCCTCGTGTCGCGGCGCCGCAATGCCGTGGGGCTGATGCTCGGGAGCACCTCCGGGCTGCGGGGCGTGCTGCGTCCCGCCGGCGACATGCTGGCGCCGCCCGTGACGAAGACCGGCCCGATGGTGGCCGACGTCAATGGCGATGGCTACCAGGACCTCTTGCTCGTGCTGGCGCAGAAGAACCATTACGAGCTCGTCACGTACACGGGCCACCCGGGCGGGCTCTCCGATGGCAGGCGGGTGCCGATCGATCTCGGGGTCGGGGCGGATTGCGGTCAGCTCGACGGACAGCTCTGCTACGTCGGGTTCACGCCGTTTCAGCCGCTGACCGGGGACCAGGACGCCGACGGCGTGGACGATCTCCTCCTGTCCTACACGGGCAAGGCCGACCCGACGGAGAGCGTGTTCCGCCCTTACCGCCGCGACCTGCGCAGCCTGCTCGGTCGCGCCGACCTCGACGGCGCGACGGCGCTGCACCTCGCACGCCATACGGCCCTGAACACGAACGACTTCGTCCACACGATCGACGCGTCGCGCGCGTTCTGGCAGAGCGCCCTCGGCGACGTCAACGGCGACGGGCTCGCCGACCTGGTCATGTACTACAGCGGCGCCTACGGCCGGTACGTGCAGTCGGCGCTCGGGCAGTCCGGCGGCGGGCACGGCCCCATCGTCGACGTGCAGGGCGAGCGCACGACCTCCGCGCAGCCCGACGGCCCCCCGCACAGCCACAAGTGGCGCTCGCGGGTCGCGGATCTCGACGGCGACGGCCGGGCGGATCTCCTCACGTATTACGCGGGGCCGGCGGGGCAGCACGTGCGCGTCACGTTCGGGACGGAGGCGGGGCTCGCGCAGAGCGCGCAGGTGTTCGCGAGCCTCCCGGAGGCGCAGATCGCCGAGGCCAGCAACTCCGCGGACGGCAGCCGGGCAGAGAGCGTCGTCTTGCTCCTGCCGGACGTCAATGGCGACGGCAAGCCGGACCTCGTCCTGTCCACGCACGCAGGTTTCTCTGCCTGGACCTCCACGCCGGGGAGCTCGGACCTGCTCGCGGCGGTGAGGAACGGCTACGGGGGCAAGGTCGAGGTCGATCACCAATCGGCGCCACGTGTCGCGAACGCCGTCCTGCCGGACCGGACCCAGTGCCGCAGCGCCGCCACGTGCGGCATGGCCAATCGCGCCCGGCGCCCGCTCGCGACGGCCGTTCGTGTGCAGGACGGCCGCCAGCGGGCGGAGACGCTCTACTACCAGTACCTCAATGGCCGCGTGGTGCCGGGGCCCGTCGGGGGCGCGCTGACGAGCCGGCGCGCCGACCTCGGCTTCGAGCGCGTGAGCAAGCACGACGCCATGCGCGGCACGGCGACGCTGACGGAGCTCAGCCAGGAGCGGCCGCGGCAGGGACGCGTGACGCGCACCGTGCTCTCGGACGACTACGCGGCGGGCACGCGCCTGCTGACCGAGGAGATCACGGCGTACCGACCCACGACCACGACCCTCTTTGGCACGAGCGCGGTGCTGGTGGAGTCGAGGACGCGGCGCACGTACGAGGGCTACCAGCTCGCGACGGAGCAGCAGGAGCGCTGGACGTACACGCCCTACGGCGCCGTCGAGACCTCCACCGAGTGCGCGGACGGCGTCTGCATCGAGACGCGCCACGATTACGCGCCGCCGGACCTCGCGCGCTACGTCGTCAAGCGGCCGTCGGCGATCCGCAAGCGCCGGGCTGATTCGTCGCTCCTCTTGTCGTGGGAGGCGATGTCCTACGCGAACGACCTCGTCGTCGACAGAAGGCGCCTCCTCTGCTACGAGGCCGAGGACTGCTACTGCTTCCAGGGGGACGGCGCCTGCGTGGCCGCGGGCAGGGCCCGCTGGGTCGAGGTGGAGCGGGGCCACGTCTACGACGGCCAGGGCAACCTCACCGAGGTGACGGACGCGCTCGGACGGCGCACGACGTTCTCGTACGACCCTGGCTACAAGACGCTCCGCGCCTCCACCACGAAGTACCTGAGCCGGAGCAGCGGTCCATACACGCTCACGACGCGCCAGACGTATGACGCCGCCGGGCGGCCACGCGTGCTGACCGATTACAACGGGAAGACGACGGTAAGGACCTACGATCCCGTGGGGCGCCCGGTCCGCACCGATCTCCCGAACGGTGGCTACGAGACCTGGGTGTACGTGAGCCAGGGCGATCCGGCGGCGCAGCACGTCGAGCACACCCGCGCGACCAGCGCCACGACCGCCTGCTCGGGGTGCGAGCCGGTCGTGACGGCGCTGCGCAGGAAGAGCTTCTTCGACGGGCTCGGCCGGACGTATCGGACGGAGACACCCACGCAAGGCGCACGCACCGTGGTGGCGCGACGCGAGACCGTGCCAATGTGGGGCGGCGACAGCCTGCGCGAATCGCGCCCGTACTTCGCGAGCGAGGACGCTGCCCAGGTGCTCTGGACCGAGACGCGGTTCGATTACGAGGGGCGCCCGGCCGCCGAGCGCAAGCGCCGGGGCATGGACCTGCAGACAGTCGGCGTCGATTTCGGGCTCGTGCGGCGCTACACGCGGCGGCCAGGCCAGCTCGTCGTCGAGGACAACGCCGCCGAGGTGCTCGCTGACGGCCGCCTGAGCGCGATGAGCCGCTGGCTCGCCACGACCTCGACGACCAACCAGCGCGGCCTCGTCACGCAGAAGGTCGACGCGGAGGGCAACACCACGACGTACACCTACGACAGCGCGTTTCGCCCGCGCGGCGTCGTGGGGCCCGTGGCGCCTGCGGGTCGGCCGAGCGGACCGGAGCAGCGCATCACGCAGTCCTTCGACAGCTTCGGCCGCGTGGTGCGGCTCGCGGACGCCGTGCTCGGCGAGACCGTGTTCGTGCTCGACGACGTGGGCAACCGCATCGGCACGCGCGACGCCCTCGGCCGTTACGTCAAGCAGGCCTACGACGAGCTCGATCGCCTGCGCACGCGCGATCGCGTCGATGCGGCGCCGGGACGGTTCGCGACCTTCACGTACGACGAGGTCGCGGTGGCGAACGGGCTCGGCCGTCTGACGACGCTCGAGAACGCGGAGGCGCGGACCCACGTCGATGCCTACGACGCCCTCGGGAACCCCTTGTCGAGGTCGACACGCATGACCGGTCTGCCGGACGAGCTCGTCGAGCGCTACCAGTACGATCTGGCGGGTCGGCCCACGGGCCTGACCTATCCGGACGGGGCCAGCGCGGTCTACACCTATCACCCGGAGGGCCCGCTCGACGCCGTTGCGAGCGGCGGGGTTTGGGCGCGTTTCGATGCGTATGCCTCCAATGGCCGCCCCGGTCGGCGCTTCCTCGATACGAAGGTCGTTTCGACCTACGGGTACAATCCTGATGGCAACCTGGGCGTGCTCAAGACGAGCAATCCGCAGGGCGGGCTCGTGCAGAGCTACCAGATCGGCTACGACGCGCAGAAGAACGTCCTCGGCATCCAGGACCTGCGCACCTCGCCGGTCGTCGGCCAGGTCGACACCTTCGACGGCTGGACCTTCGCGTATGACGGCCTGTCTCGGCTGCAGGGCGCGCAGCAGGTGTCGCGGCCCGGCTTCACCTTCCGCCAGGATGCGCAGGGGAACCTGATCCAGAAGGGCGCGCGGACGCTCGTGCCGGAGCTGCGACGCGTCACGGTCCAGGAACGGAGCGCGGCAACCGGCGAGCTCGCGACGGTGGCTACGGCCGTCTTCGACGACGTCGGCAACCTGGCCAAGAAGGTCAAGCCCGGCGAGAGCTGGGTCTACACCTACGACGTGGACAATCGCCTGACGGGCGTCACGCGCAACGGGTTGCTCGTGGCCGAGCTCGGCTACGACGCGCAGGGCGCGCGCGTGCGGCAGACCGCCCACGACGGCGCTGGCGCGACGACCACCTACTACCCGAGCCGGCACTACGAGGTGTGGACGCGGGACGGCGCCGTGCAGCCCGTACGGAACCTCGAGGCGCTCGCCTGGGGCCGCGTGGCCCAGGTGCGAGGGAGCGCCCTGCCGGGAGCGCCGTCGATGAGCCTCGTCGACGGCAGCTACGGCCAGCCGCTCTCGGCCGACACGCTGCATGGCATGCCGAAGGGGACGTATTACACGTTCGGCAATCACCTCGGATCGGTGTCTGTCGTGGCGAACGAGACCGGCGAGGTCACGCGCTACGTCTACGAGCCCTACGGCGAGGTGCTCCGCGGCCGCAGCACGGGCACGGACGTGATCACGCACAAGTTCACCGACCGGCAGGCCGACGCGTCGACCGGGCTCCTCTATTACGGGGCGCGCTACTACGACCCGGAGCTGGGCCGCTTCATCACGGCCGACACCGTGATCCCGGGGGCGGGCAGCGACCCGCAAGGCCTCAACCGGTACGCGTACGTGCTCAATAACCCGCTCAAGCTCGTGGATCCGAGCGGGCATTCGCCCGAGGAGGCCACGATCAGCGAGCCGCGCGTCGGGCAGAAGAAGTGGAGCGAGCTGTCCCCACGCGAGCAGGTCTACGAGAGCCAGCGCCAAAAGGCGAACGCGATCGACCCATCGGGCGGCCGGCCGGACCTCGTCGCGCTCCAGAAGTACGAGCCGAGCGCGGGGGAGCAGGTCATCGGGCTCGTCATCGACGGGCTCACGGACGGGCGCAGCTTCGCGTTCGGCATCGAGGGGCGCCTGTCCGGGGGGCTCGGCGCGGCGGCCTCGGGGGGCGTGGGGCTCTGGTACACGCCGGTCGAGGGCCTCGCGGAGTGGGCCATCAAGCCAGTCGGTGGCATCGGCCGCGGCGCCTCGGCCAGCCTGAGCTTCGGCCTCTGCAGCGCGAAGGACGGCGCGAGCTTCGACGGGCACTTCAACGAGATCGCGCTCCCGGGGCCCGTCGGGCCCGTCTACACGAGCTCGGGCTATTTCGGGGAGCCGGACGGCAACTGGGCCTGCCTGTCGTACAGCGTCTCGCTCGGATCGTTCGTCGGGGCGGTCGTGACCGACTACCAGCAGGTCCACCGGGCGCCAGAGCCCTGGTGGGGGACCATGACCGCGGGGGAGTGGGCCCTCTACGGGAACTGACCCCGGCGTCTCGCGTGCCGGGCGTCGGCGGCCCATGCATCTGTGTAGGCGCATGTAATCATGCGACGGTTGCCCCGCTGCGTGTACGATTCCCTTGATGCCCGGCGCTCCGTCCATCGCCGAGGTGATCGCGGACAGGATCGCGGTTTACCTCGGGCCTCACACGGCGCGCGTGGCGGTGCGGACGTTCTCGTACAAGGCGCTCGGGCGCGGGCCCGAGACGCTCACCCGCGCCGACTTCCCCGCGCTGGCCGCCGCCCTGCGCCCGATGCTGCGCACGCTGGTGGGGCGGGCGATGAGCGAGGCCATCCTCGACCACGCGGAAAGGGACCTCGCGTCATGAGATACCGCGTCCTCGCCGTCCTGCCCGTCTCGGCGGTGGTGCTGTTCGTGCTAGCGCTCGTGGTCGTGGGCGAAGGCGCGCGCCCTCTTGTGGTGCGGGGGGCCAACGAGTCCGGCAAGGCCCTCGCGCTCCTGGGTT
The DNA here is from genome assembly GCA_023248855.1 of Myxococcales bacterium. GTDB lineage: Bacteria > Myxococcota_A > Polyangia > JAHFDS01 > JAHFDS01 > JAHFDS01. The sequence continues at coordinate 5,938 of JAHFDS010000043.1, read as the reverse complement.
GCGTCGCGGCGGCGCTCGCCTTCGAGCGCGGCGAGTACCTGCGGCGAGCCTGGATTCTGTCGGCGACGTGCCTCGGCCTTCTGCTCGCGCGAGACGCGCTCTTGCTCGTCGAGGGGGACGCCGCTCGACTCGACTCGCTTAGGGTCGGCCTGTCCTTCGTCGCCAACCTGCTCGCGGTGATCGGAACGCTCATGATCGCGCGCGCCTGGAAGGTTGCCGGCATGTCCCTGCCGGGCTCGTGGAGCGCTCGCGGCGCGGCGGTCGGCATCGCCCTCGGTATCGCCCTCGCGCTCGCCGGTCCTTCCGCGTACGTGAACCTCGGCCTGTCCCTGCACGGAGACCCGCGCGGGCTGATTGGCCTCGCGTCGGACCTCGGCGACATCCTGTCGACCACGCTGCTCGCGCCGGTGCTCCTGACGGCGATCGCGGTGCGCGGGGGCCTTCTGCGCTGGCCGTGGGGCCTTCTGACGGCGAGCCTGTTCGCCTGGCTGCTCTACGACACGTTCGTCACCGCGCTCGGAGAGGTGCCGGGGTACGGGCAGGGCTTCAAGCTGGTCGGCGAGGGCTTTCGCGTGCTGGCGTGCACGCTGCAATGCGCGGCCGGCCTCGCGCAGCGCTTCGTGGTGCGCGGGCCGGCACCCCCGGGCTGAATCCAGATCAGCGGCCGCTCGGCGCGGGCGGCCCCAGGAAGCGGGCAGTCACCCGGCGGATCTCTCCGGTGCCGAGGTCCCTGGCGACGAGCTCGAGCTCGAACGGCCGCCTGAAGGCGGCCTCGGGCATCGACGCGAAGACGGGGACGCGGATGCCCTCGAGTGGCTCGAGCGCGCGCTCGGGCGCGGGCACCACCAGGGCCACGCCCGGAGAGTCGCCGGAGATGACGACGCGGATGGGATGCGAGGCCTTGTTGACGAGGTGCAGCTCGAAGGCGTTTCGCACCCGGCCCTCCTCGAGCACGTAGGGCGCGCCGCGCACGCGGAAGACCGACAGCTCGACGGCCTTCCGGCCCGCGGTCGCCGCAACCAGGCCCCCGAACGCCGCGAGCAGGAGCACGCCATAGACGACCAGGCGCGGCCGCAGGCTCCCGCTGCGGCCCTGGCCATCGAGCGCGCGCGGGCTGTCGTAGCGGATGAGACCCCGCGGCCGGCCCAGGCGGTCCATGATCTCGTCGCACGCATCGACGCACTGGGCGCACGCGATGCACTCGAGCTGCAGGCCCGCGCGGATGTCGATCCCGGTCGGGCAGACGACGACACAACGATGGCAATCGACGCAATCACCGGCCCCCGCGGGCCTGGCCCCTGCCGCCTCCGCGTGCCGGCGCGGCTCGCCGCGGCCCGCGTCGTAGCCGACCACGAGCGAGTCGCGGTCGATGAGCACGGACTGCAATCGCCCGTAGGGGCAAATGGCAATGCAGAGCTGCTCGCGAAACCAGGCAAAGTCGAAATAGAAGGCCGCCGCGACGGCCATCGTCCAGGCAAATGCCTCGGGGTGCGCCCCCGGCCCCTCCCTCAGCATGCCGACCATGCTGTGCGCAGAGACCACGAGCGACAGCGCGACGTGCGCCACGGTCAGCGATACCGCCGCGAAGAGCGCGTGCTTGACCAGTCGCCGCGCGATCTTTCCGGCGGTGTAGGGCGCCGGCTCGAGCTTTCTTCGCCTCTGAGCCGGCCCGTCGATCAGGCGCTCGATCGGGCGATAGATGCCCTCGAGGAAGACCGTCTGCGGACAGACCCACCCACAGTAGGCGCGGCCGAGCCACGCCGTGAAGAACAGCAGCGCGAACGAGAAGCCGAGCCCGAGGAAGAGCGCCCGCCAGACGTCGCGCGAGTCGAACACGCCGCCGAGCAGGAAGAACCGCCGGGTCTCGATGTCGAGATGCACCGCCGGGTGCCCGCCGACCTGCAGGAACGGCAGCGCCACGTAGAAGGCGACGAGGAGCGCGAACCCCACGCGCCGCCGCGACACGAAGCGCCCCCGCACGTCCGCGGGGTGGAGCTTTCGGCGCGAGCCGTCGGTGCGGATGGAGTACAGGCGGTCGAGCGACGGGCCTTCGGCGCGCACCTTCCCGGGCAGCACGGGGAGCCCTACTCCTTGCGATCCCCCTCGGGGGCGCGTCCGGGCAGGTTCTTGCCCTTCAAGGTCTGCACGTAAGCAGCCAGGGCGCGCACGCGCTCCTCGCCGAGCACCGGTCTCCACGCCGGCATCCCCTTCTGCAGCACGCCGCCGCTGATCACCGTGTAGACGTCGGTCGGCCGGGGACCGTGGATCCACGTCGAGTCGGTCAGGTTCGGGCCGATCTTGCCCTCGCCGTGCTCGCCGTGGCAGGCCGAGCACTGCTGCTTGAAGGTCAGCTGCGTCTTCGCCATCAGGTCGAGGTCGTGTGAGAGCGCGAGCAGGACCTTGTCGTCCGCCGGCGTGGCCACCGCCTTTGCCGCGATCTCCGCCTCGCCGGCCTCCCACCTGGCGACGGCGCTCGGCGCCTCGAGGACGTGGAAGGCCATCCAGTAGCCGTAGCCGAAGACGATGGTGCCGAACAGGGTGATGAGCCACCAGTTCGGCAATCGATTGTCGTGCTCGTGGATGCCGTCGTAATCGTGCCCCGTGTCGAGCGGATCAGCAGTCATTGTGGTTCTCCCCGTCGATCGGCATCCGCGCCAGACGGTCGAGACGCCGTTCTCGGTCGCGCGGCCAGTACGCCCAGGCCACCACGGCCGCGAACAGCCCGGCGAACAGCACGAGCGCGATCACGGCCGGCTCCACGAACGCGCCCTCGTAGAATTCTCGGTACATCAGCGGACCTCCTCGGTGGAGACGGGGACGAGCGCGGCGGTGGTGGCGCCGGCGGGCGCGGGCACCTGCGGGCCGCGGCCGAGCCGCTGCAGATACGCGACCATCGCGACGATCTCGCGATCGGGCTCGACCTTGACGCCTTGCCGGGCCAGGTCGTCGCTGATGGCCTTGCCCTGCGTCAGCGCGGCCTCGGCGGCCGCGTCGACGTCGCGGTTCGTGTAGGGCACGCCGAGCTTCTGCATGAGCGCGAGCTTGCTCGGCGTCTGCTTCAGATCGAGCCGCCACTCGGCCAGCCAGCCGAAGGTCGGCATATTCGATCCAGGGCTCGTCGCGCGCGGGTCCACGAGGTGGGTGTAATGCCAGAGGTTCGGGTACTTTCCGCCCTCGCGCGCCAGGTCGGGCCCCGTGCGCTTGCTGCCCCACTGGAACGGATGGTCGTACTGGAACTCCTCGGCCCGAGACGGCGGGCCGTAGCGCTGCGTCTCCCAGTGGAACGGCCGGATGTTCTGGGAGTGACAGACGTAGCAACCCTCGCGGACGTAGACGTCGCGCCCCTCGAGCTCGAGCGCCGAGTACACCTTCTGCGCCTCGCCCGTCTTGGGCACGGCCTTTGCGACAAAGAGGGTCGGCAGGAGCTCGGCGACGCCGCCCACGAGGACAAGGGCCAGCGTCAGCACGGTGAACAGGAGCGCGCGGCCCTCGATGAGCGCGTGCCACGCGGGCTTGCCCGGTGGCTTGCCGATGATCCAGGCCGTGGCCCCGAGCGCGATCACGAGCGTCAAGCCGACGAGCGCGAGGTTCAGGCCCCCGAACCCGAATAGACCCGACACCAGGATGACGGCGGCGGACAGCACGACCGGCCGCGCGCCGAGGATCTCGGTCCAGCCCGGGCCCTGCGGCTTGGCCTCGACCAGCACCGTCACCTCGCCGTCCACCGCCTTGCCGGCGAGCGCGGTGGCCACGAGGTTCCAGGCCATGAGGACGAAGCCGACGAGGTACATCCCGCCCCCCACGGCGCGGGCGACGTACATCGGGCGGATCGCGAGCAGCGTCTCGACGAAGTCGGGATAGACCAGCGATCCGTCGGGGTTCTGCGCCTTCCACATGAGGCCCTGGGTCACGCCCGCGGCCCACAGTGCGACCATGTACACGATGATGCCGACCGTGCCGATCCAGAAATGGACGTCCGCGGCGCGCGGGCTGCGCAGGGGTCTGCCGTAGAGGCGCGGGACCAGCCAGTAGAACATGCCGGCGGCCAGAAAGCCGTTCCAGCCCAGCGCCCCGCCGTGGGCGTGGCCCACGATCCAGTCGGTGTAGTGCGCGAGCGCGCTGACGGACTTGATCGAGAGCAGCGGCCCCTCGAAGGTGGCCATGCCGTAGAAGGTCACGCCGGCCGCGAAGAACTTGAGCACGGGATCGGCGCGCACCTTGTCCCAGGCGCCGCGCAACGTGAGCAGGCCATTTAGCATTCCGCCCCACGACGGCGCGAGCAGCATCAGGGAGAAGACCATGCCGAGTGATTGCGCCCACTCGGGCAATGCGGTGCCGAGCAGGTGGTGGGGGCCCGCCCAGATGTACATGAAGACGAGGGCCCAGAAATGGACGATCGAGAGGCGATAGGAATAGACGGGGCGGTCCGCGGCCTTCGGCAGGAAGTAGTACATGATGCCGAGGATGGGCGTCGTCAGGAAGAAGGCGACCGCGTTGTGCCCGTACCACCATTGCACGAGCGCGTCCTGCACGCCGGCGTACACGGAGTAGCTCTTCGTCAGGCTGAGGGGAAGCGCGAGGCTGTTCATGACGTGCAGGACCGCCACCGTCACGACCGTCGCGATGTAGAACCAGATGGCGACGTAGAGGTTCTTCTCGTTGCGCTTGCCGAGGGTCCAGAAGAAGTTGATCGCGAAGATCACCCAGACCACGGTGATGGCGAGGTCGATGGGCCACTCGAGCTCGGCGTATTCCTTCGACGTGGTGATGCCGAGCGGCAGCGTGATCGCGGCCGCGACGATGATCAGCTGCCAGCCGAAGAAGTGGAGCTTCGACAGCGTGTCGGACGCCATGCGCGTCTTGAGCAGGCGCTGCATGGAGTAGTAGACGCCCGCGAACATCATGTTGCCGACGAACGCGAAGATGACGGCGTTGGTGTGGAGCGGACGCAGCCGCGAGAACGTGGTGTACGGGATGCCCAGGTTCAGCTGGTGAAAGGCCAGCTGCAGGGCGATGACGACGCCCACCAGCATGCCGACGATCGCGAAGGCGACCGACGCGAAGAGGAACCGCCGGACGGTCCCGTCGTCGTAGACGATCCGTTGCTCCGTCACTGGGCTCTCCTTTCTGCGAGGTGGGTCGTGGCGCTGGGCGGCGCGGCATCGTCGTCTTCCATGGGCAAGAGCGAGAGGCGGTCGCCCTGCTCGTGATCGCCCTGCCTGGCGCTCCAGGCGAAGAGCACGAGCGCGCCCACGACGAGGACCAGGCTCACGAAGATCTGCAGTCCGAGAACATCCATCTGGGTCTTCCTCACGCGGGAGTCGGGGCCGGATCCGGGCTGTCTGCGGTCGGCGCAGACGTCCGGCAGGCACGGGCGGCCCGCTTGTTTGCATTGCCGAGGCCAATGGTCGAAAGGAGCAGCACAGCCATCGAGCTCGCGGGCATGAGGAGCGCCGCACCGAGCGGGGTCATCCAGCCGCAAAGACAGGTCGCGACCGCGAGGGCATTGTAGAGCGCCGCGAAGACGAGCACGTTGCGCTCGCAGGCGCGCCAGCGGCGAGCCACCAGCACGGCCTCCCCGACCGCCCCGAGCTGGCCGCCGAGCAGGAAGAAGCCGGACTTGCCGGGCAACACGGGCCGGTCGACCGCGGGCGTACCGGCAAGGAATGCGCGCTCGAAGGCGAGGCTGTCGTTCAGGCCGTCGCCGACAAAGAGCGTGTCGTGGCGATCGATCGAGGAGACGAGCGCGGCCTTGTCCTCGGGCCGCAGGCCCGCGCGGACGTGTTCGGGGGGGATGCGGAGCTCGGCGGCGAGCGCGCCGGCGCGGCCGGCCTCGTCGCCCGAGACCAGCCAGACCTCGAGCCCGGCTCGCTCCAGCGTGGAGACGAGCTCGCGCGCGTCCGGGCGCAGGGTCTCGCGGAGGCCGACGCGCGCCACC
>JAHFDS010000388.1 GCA_023248855.1 Myxococcales bacterium | reverse complement strand
CGGGCCCCATCGCCGCCGGCGCGTTTCGTGCCGTCGTCGTCGAGGCCGACGGTCGTGTGACCCGCAAGGACTTCGGCGACCTGGACTTTGCGCGGCAGTACGCCGATGACGCGGCCTCGGAGGCCGAGGGCGGCATCGTGCTGGCGTACGTGGTCGACGAGGCTCTGCGGGTGGTCCACCGCGGTCGGCACTACTGAGCGGGCGCGCCAGGGCCGAGCGGCTGGCCGTAGCTGAACTCGACGAAGTTCCCGTCGGGATCGCGGAGGCCGCAGTAGTAGCCGACCGGGTACGGCTCCTGGCGCGGCTCCCACACCAGACGGCCTGCCGCGCGGGCTCGGCCGGCAACCTCGTCGACCTCGGCCTTGCTCGCGAGCGCGAAGCCGAGGTGGCTGCAGTCGTTGTCGGCCTGTGCGGGGCGCCCGGCGCCTGGCATGAGCACGAAGATGAGCTCGCGCTCGCGCCCGGGCTCGGCGAGCCACACGATGCGCTTGCCCGAGGCTGCGTCCGCCCGCTCGTGGATGACGCCGAGGCCGCAGAAGTCGCGATAGAACGCCATCGAGGCATCGAGATCGTGCACTTGCAGCGCGACGTGGGTCATCACCGGCCTTGGCTCTGGCACGAGGCTGCCCCTACCGGCCGAACGGTGGTGCGCCGAACGGGCTCGGTGCTTCGGGGGTCTCGTAGACGCGGGCGTCGAGCACTCCACGACTGGCCGCGTACGCCGAGCGGTACGCGCGATGCAGTGCCGGGAAGGTCCGTGCGAGATCGTCGACACCGACCTCTCGCGCCACGAGCTCGCCTCGTCGGGTCGTGACGTCGAATGTCGGCGAGCCATTGCCGGCGTGGATCACCAGCCTGTGGTCGCGCGTGACGAGGGTAGCGAGAGTGGGGCCCACGGACCGGGCAGCGACTGGTGGCGGCTCGGCTCGCGGGGCCGAAGCGTGTGCGGTGGGTGAGCAGCCCAGAGCGAGAACGACGATCAACGAAGCCCGCATGATCACAAGTCTACCACCTCGATCTGCGGGTGCTCCCCGCCGTGCTCTCCCTCAAGGGCCGGCAACGAAGCGAGCGAGTTCGGCACGGATCGGCGCGTGCGGGTGCCGCAGCAGAGCGTCCTTGTCGATCTCGATTTGCTTGGCGCAGTAGGTGAGGCGGTAGCTCTTGGCCAGGTTGTTCTCTATGACGTCGGCCGGGATCACGCCGGCGTCGCGCAGGTGGTCATACACGCGGGTCATGGCGGACCAGCTCGCGTCGGCATTGGAGTCCAGCTGGTCGCGGTCTACCCATCCCTCCTCCTGCTGCCGGCCGAGGCCCAGCTTGGCCAGGATGACAAAGGGCTTCGCTGGCATGGGGATGTCCTGGCCATTCACCACGACGAGGCACTTGCAGCGATGCCAGCGCGCGCTGATGACGAGCTTGTGGGGGCTGACGCCCGCCGTCCCTGGCGTGGGGGTGGTGATGGCCTTGGCCGCTGTCGGGCCCTCCTGGAGGCGCAGGAGCTCGGCGGCGAGGCGCTTGACGCGCGCTTCCGAGTGCCCCTCGATGCAGCGTGGATCGAGCGAGCCGAGGTCGACCGACGGGTGCAGGTGAAACCGTCCGTCCGGGCCGACCTCTGCCACTGACATTCCCTTGGGTAGGTAGGGCGCGAGCTGCTCGCAGAGCTGCTGCAGGGTTCGCTGAGGCTGAGTTCGCGCTCCGAGGGCGGCGGGCAGGACGCCATCGCCACGCAGACGACCCACCATCAGGTGGAGCGCGAGCACGAAGCTCGGTGTCGTGAGGGCCACGCTCTTGTCGCCCACCTGGAGCGCGGTCCGCTTCTTCATGGGCCGCCCGCCCAGTGACAGCGAGATCGTCTCCGCTCGAGGCGCCCCGACGGAGCTCGCTGCGCTCGAAGTCGCCTCGCGGTTCCGCGCAGCGCAATGGCAGTGGCTGTCGCGCCCGCTCTGCCGGAGCGCCGTGCGAATCTTGGTGTCGAGCGGGGTCTTGTTCTCGCCGAGCGGCTTCTTGATGAAGTCGTCGCCGCCGGTCTGGAGCATGCGCACCACGGCCTCGTGCTCCTTGACGTGCCCGCTCATGAGCAGGATCTGCAGGTCGTGCTTGTCGGCCGCGTTGCGTCTGGGAAACTGCTTACGGATGCGGCCCATCAGCGTCTCGCCCGCCTCGACCCGTGGGCGGATCGAGTCGCGCGTGGGTTTGATCTGGAGGTCGAGGAGCACGTAGCAGAACCCCCCACGCTCGGCGAGCTCGCTGCCCTCTTCCAGGGACTCGGTGTGGACGCAGCGGTGTCCGAGCGAGGTCAGGATCTCGGTGATCTCCGCCGCCATCTCGGGCTCGTCCTCGACTACCAGGGCCACGTGCTGATCATTCACGGCTGCGCCTCCTGCTTCCGTTGTGCCTGTTCGATGTTCAGGACGACCTTGACGGTGGTGCCCTCGCCCTTGCGACTCGAGAGGTCGATCGACCCACCGTGCTCCTGCTCGATGATCTTCTGCGCGAGCGGAAGGCCGAAGCCGGTACCCGTCGGCTTGACCGTGGCGAAGAGCTCGAAGGCCTCGCTCCGGACCTGATCGCTCATGCCGCACCCCTGGTCCGTGATCGTCACGACCACGTGCTCGGTGCCGTCCGTACGGGCCGCAATCGCGATCCGCCGCGCGTGCTCCGTTCCGTCGTAGGCCTCGACCGCGTTTTGCAGGATGTTCGAGAACGCCTGCAGCAGACGGTGCCGATGAGCGTCGATCAGGATCGCCGGGTCGACTTCGACCTCGAGCTCGAGGCCGCTCGCGCCCGTGCCCACGCGGTCGCGCAGCATGCCGACCGCCTCGTCGATCACGACGCGCAGGTTCTCCGCGCAGAACTCGGGCGTGACGTCCTTCGTGAAGTCCCGGAGCGAGGTCATGATCGCCGACAGCAGACGCAGCCGCCGCTTCGCGCTTTCGACGTGGCCGCGGCAGGTCTCGGCATCGATGCGGCTCCCGCCGAGCGCGCTGTCCAGCTTCCGGAGGGAGGCATCGAGGGGTGAGATCACCTTGATGAACTCGTGGAAGGTCTCGCGGACGATGATCTCGGTGTACTTCTCGGCGACGCGCAGGGCCGCCACGCGGGCACCGGCGCCGTGGGTCGCCTCCAGCGCCGTCAGCTGGCGGCGGAGCAGGGTCTCGTGGCGCGCCTTGAGGAGGTCGGTGCGCGTGAGCTCGCTCCGCCGCGCCAGCGTGCGCTGGGCCGCCTGCACGACCCACGGGTTGTCGTCTTCCAGGAGGCGGGCGATGGCCGAGTGGAAGGACTCGTGCCGGAGCTCGACCACCGCCTCCGCGACGGCCTTGCGCACCTCCCATTGCCCGTGCGCCGCCAGCTGCACGAGCCGATCGCCAAGCTCGCCCTGCGCGGCCTCGGGAACGGCCTCCTCGCGGAGCAGGTCGCCCGCTTGCTCGACTGCGTCCCAGAGGGCGCGCCGGTCGTCGGAGGACAGGGCGCGCAGCAGCTCGAAGATTCGCTCGGTCATGAGTTCCCGTACCTCTCGCTGCGGAGGCGGAAGGCTTCCTTGCCGCCCTCGAGCAGCGTCTCGATCTGGTCCTTGACCTCGTCCACGTCGCCGGCGCGCACGATCGAGCCGCGCTTGCCATCGGATGCCAGGACGAAGATGCGCTCGGCGTCACCGAGCACGGGAATGTTGGGGTTGTGGGTGATGAAGATGAGCTGGCGCCGGCCCTTGGTCGCGCGCAGGTTCTTGACCACGGTGTCGTAGATGAAGGCGTTGTCGAGGTTGTCCTCGGGCTGATCGATGAGGAGCGGGCGCTCGCTCTCGAGCATCAAGATCGAGAGGATGGTCGTGCACCGCTGGCCCGTGGACAGATCGGCGGAGTCCTTGTACTCGGAGACGTCCTGGAGCTCGATGCGCGGCACGTCGCCGAGCTCCACCGTCTCGATGCGATATACAAGGTCCGGCGCACGCAGGAGCTCGATGACGCGCCGGGCGCGCTCGGCCTCGATCCCCGCCCGCGCGGCGAGCCGATCCGAGGCGTCGCGCTGGATCAGGTTGGCGAGGTCCTCGGGGCCGATGCTCTGGATGATGCGGTCGAGGGTCTGCGCGGTGTTGCGCAGGCCCGTGCCCTTGAGCACCTCGGCGAGGATCGACCGGTAGGCCTCTCGGTCGTTGCCCTGCGTGACCGAGACGCGGATGACGGGGTCGAGGTCCGTCGTCAGCCGTTCGGCGATCTGCCTGCGCAGCTGGAAGCGCTGGTTGCGCAGCCCGGCGAGCGCATCGAGCGCGCTCCGGCGTTGCTCCTCCTTGCGCGCGCGCTCCTTCTGGCGAGCCTCGAGCTCCTTCCTTGCCGTGGTCACGACGACGTGCTGCTTCTGCAGGCGCGTGCGTTCCTGGGCGCGGCTCTGCTCCTCGTTGAGCTGCGCGACGAACTGCCGGTACGCCTGCTCCTGCTGCGCGTGCGCCACCGCCAGCTCGGCCTCACGCCCGATGAGCTCTGCCTCGCTGGTCTCGACGGCTTGGCCCACGCGCACAGCGGCATCCTCGAGGACGGCCATGAGCTCGTGCACCCGCTCGCCCACCGTCCGGAGCAGCTCTGCGTTGGGGCCGGCGAAGAGCTCGGTGTCGAGTCGTGACGCGAGTCGCTGTGTGAGGCCCGAGATCAGGTTGCCGGCCTCGGTGTTGGCCCGCCGGAGGTCGGCGCGCAGCAGCTCGAGGGCCTTGCGCTCTCGCTCGCGCAGCGCCTTGTGCTCGTGCGCTCGGTTGATGGTCTCGGCCTCGGTGCCGGAGACCTCCTGGAGAGCCCGCAGCTTCTCCTCGATCGCAGAGGTCTCGGCGGTGGTCTCCTCGAGATCGGCCAGATCGCGGCCGAGCTGCGCGAGCTCGATGGCGTTCTGCTCGAGCTCCGCGAGCAAGCGGCGCTGGTCGGCCTCGATCCGGCGGATCTCCTCGGCCTCGAACTTGTCGATGAGCTGGAGCTGGAAGGGCGCGCTCGTCGCTATCTCCTCGATCTCGCTCTGGCTGTAGATGTCTGCCTTGAAGATGTCGCGCTCGAGCGAGAGCGTGGTGGGGGCGCCGTGCTCGCTCAGCACCTGGCAGGCGTCGTTCCAGGGGCGCTCGACCCAGTAGCTCGCGCCGTGCTTGGTGCGCACCTTGAGCCGGACCCGCCCGTTACCGAGGTTGCTCTGGATGAGCTTGCCCCGCGCCGGGGAGAGGCGCGCCTCGGGCGAGAGCACGTAGCGCATGAGCTCGAGGACGGTGGTCTTGCCCGTTCCGCGGCCGCCGATCAGGCAGTTGAGCCCATCGGCGAAGTCGAGCTTCGCGCCCGCGAGGAACCCGCCCGTGAGCTCGAGCCCGACGAGGGTGTGGTGCGGCACGAGGGCGGCGGCGCTCGCCGCCCGGTCGTGCCCGTTCGCCTTCGTTTGTCGCTTCGTCATGGCCTTCGACTCTAGGGGTCGGACGGACACGAGCGTCGCCAGCTGGCTCGAACCCCCCGCAGGGATTCGGTTTCTTGTCGCGATGGGTCAGGCGCTAGGAATCCGAAGGAGGCCGGAGGATTCCCATGCCCCCGGTAGGCGCGCAGCTCGAGCTCGACGACTACATGCCGCTCTACGACATCCCGGCGCCCTACCGGAAGGTGTCGACGCTGCCCGAGCTCGAGCGGCTCATGGCGCGCCTCGAGCGCGCCGACCAGGTCGCGGTCGACACCGAGACCCGGCCCCGGCGCCGCGATCTACCCGCGGACGGCCGCTCCCGCCGGTACCACTCGCTCACGGCGTCGCTCAACCAGGCGATCGGCCTGTCCTTCAGCTTCCGCCTCGGCGACAGCCCACCCGAGGGGGAGCACTACTACCTGCCGCTCCGGCACCTGGCCAGCACGAAGCAGCTCGGCATCGAGCAGCTCCGACCCTCCCTCGATCATTTCTTGCGCAACGAGCGCATTGCCAAGGTGTTCCACCACGCCAAGTTCGACCTCAACGTGCTGCGCGCGGACGGCTTCGAGGTGCGGCCGCTGCCCGAGGACACGCTGATGCTGGCAAGCCTGCTCAACCTCTACGAGCTCCCGCGCGTGGACTCGCCCATCCCCGCGACCGTGCGCGCGGAGCAATACAGGAAGGAGCGGCCGCCGCTCGGCCTCAAGGAGCTGGCGCGCCGGCACCTCGACCCGGAGGCCGACCGGCACGAGCATGCCATCCGCGCCTTCCGCGAGGGCTACGCCCACCGCTACAAGGTCAAGCGGGCCGACGTCACCTACGACACGGTGCCCGTCGACCTCATGGTGCCCTACGCGGCCAGCGACACCCGGTGGACCCTCGAGCTCCTGCCGCTCCTCGAGGGCCTCGCGGACGCGAGCGCCGAGCGCCTCTACCAGACCGAGCGGGCGCTCATCCCGACCCTCGCCGACATGGAGTACCGCGGCGCGCGCGTCGACCGGGCGTTCCTCGAGCGCGCCGGCGAGTCCTACGAGGCCGAGCTCGCCGCTGGGCGGGAGGCCGTGTTCGCGGCCGCCGGTCGGCGTGACTTCGACATCCTGTCGAACCCACAGCTCGCCGAGGTCTTCGCCGCGGCCAGGATCCCGATCGAGGCCCGCACCGCGAGCGGAAAGCCGAGCCTGACCAAGGCCGCGCTGCTCGGGCTGGCCAGGAAGCACCCACTCGCGCGCGCCGTGCTCGACTACCGCAAGGCCGCCAAGCTCAAGGGCACCTACGTTGACTCGCTGCTCGCGAAGCTGGACGAGAGCGACCACGTGCACTGCTCGTTCAAGGCCCACGGCACCCGGACCGGGCGCCTCTCGAGCGACGGCCCGAACCTCCAGAACATCCCGCCCGCGCTGCGCGCCGCGTTCATCCCACCCGAGGGGTGGCTCATCGTGATGATTGACTACTCACAGATCGAGCTGCGCCTCGCCGCGCACTACAGCCGCGACCCCGTTATGGTCGATGCGTTCCACCGCGGCGACGACATCCACACCCGCACCGCGATCGAGGTGTTCGGCGCGACCGATGACCCCGACGAGGCCAAGCGCCGACGCAAGATCGCGAAGAACCTCAACTTCGCCATCTGCTACGGCGCCGGCCCGAGCAAGATCGCGGCAATGTCGGGCGAGCCCGAGGAGGCTTGCCGGCAGCACCTCGACCGCTTCTACCGCGTCTTTGGAGGCCTCGCGAGATGGAAGCTCGAGGTCGTCCTTCGCGCCCGTGCGCATGGCTTCGTGCAGAACCTCTACGGCCGCCGGCGCTGGCTGCCCATCCTCAAGGACCCCAGTCAGCGCAACACCAAGGAGTACCTGAAGGCCGAGCGCGTGGCCGTCAACACCCTCATCCAGGGCAGCGCCGCCGACATGTTCAAGGAGACCATCGTCAACGTGGCCGCGCTGCTCGAGCAGCGTCGGGCCCGCACGCGCATCGTGCTCAATGTGCACGACGAGCTCGTACTCTATCTTCCGCCCGACGAGCTCCCGCTGGTTTCGGAAGTTCGCCGCACAATGGAACGCCCATCGATCGCGGTCACGTTGCGTGTGCCGCTCGTTGCCGACGTCTCCCACTCGCCGGCAAGCTGGAAGGACAAGAGCCCGGGGCTACCGACGACCTGATGGACTTCGCAGGAGAGCAGGATCCACCTTGCCTCAGCCACGTCGTTCGCGCGGCTGGACCGCGCCGTC
>JAHFDS010000387.1 GCA_023248855.1 Myxococcales bacterium | reverse complement strand
CGATGAAGAGCGGCATGGCCCCGGTGATCATCCAGGCGCCGAGCTACGACGTCGGGCCTGTCGAGAGCGTGCGCGTCGCCGATCGCACCAAGCTGCTCCGCATCGGGGGCATTGCGCTCGTCGTCGCGGTGTTCGGCTTATGGAGGGGCGGCATCATGGGTGGCCGCCGCGTCTACAACAAGACGATCGACGACGCGAGGCAGATCAAGACCGAGTTCGATGGCATGCAGACCCGACTGCAGTCGATCAGCGAGGAGCTGAACAAGAGTTTGCAGAGGACCGGCGGCAAGGCCGACTTCGATCTCATCGCCAAGCTCGAGGGCATGCACCTCGTGGTGCCCGACAAGGCCAGGGTCTTCCACACCAACTACGCCTACCTCGAGGACCTCGCGGTCGACATCCTGTTCAACTACTACGCGGACACGGTGACGCTCTATGCGCGCATCGATCGCCACGTCCGCCGCACCAAGGCCGAGAAGGAGGCCCTCGAGGCAGCGGGCAAGGCGGGCAACGGCGCGCAGGATCGCAACTTCGGCGTGATCTTCACGACCGAGGGGGGCTTTTCGGTCACGAACCTCGTCGAGGTGGGCTCGCCGGTCTGCAAGGGCGGGGGCGACAAGTGCAAGTCGAAGGACGTCGAGGCGTTCAAGTTCCGTACGTCGCCAGGGGCCGACTGGAGCCAGCGCAAGATCAAGGGCGCCGATGGCGATCGCGTGGTGCCGCTCCAGCGCACGGAGCTCTTCAACAACGTGACGTCCGGCAACCCTGCGGCGGTCGCGCTCAAGGGCTACGAGCAGCGCCTCAATGACATCCGCATCCTCGCGCAGGGTCTGTTCATGATGCAGAAGGACCTCGGCGAGAAGCTCGACCAGGCCGCGAAGCGCCAGCACATCTTCGCGTTCTAGTTTACGAGTGGCCGGCTCGGAAGCCGGCCACCAGGAGGGGCGCGCCGCCCCTCCCCCAGTTGGGCAAAGCCCAACCGGGCCCCCTTGCCTGCGTCTTCGCTCGCTCGCTACGCCCTTGTGGCTCGCTGCGCTCGCCTCCGACGGCTCGCTGCGCTCGCCTCGCCCGCCTGGAGAGCGTTTGGGCCCTTCGGGAAAGGCGGAGAAGCGCCGACCATCTGCTGCGAGTGAAACAAAAGGTCGGACCAATATTGAACTGGTCGGACCTTTGTGGCAGGCTGAGATCCAGCCGATCAGGAGGCTTCCGATGCGTGCCGAGACCTCGCCGAAAGACGACCAGGCAGGAGCAGACGCGGAGCCTCGCTCGGGCTTCTCGAACCGCGAGCGTCGCGCGCTGCTCGCGATCGCACGCGCCGTGATCCCGGCCGGGACGCGCTTTCCGGCTGCGGGCGAGGACACCGTGGATCGGCTCGAGCGGCTGCTCGGCGGCCAGGGCAGCGCGCTCACTGGGTACCGGGCGCTGCTCTGGACTTTCGAGGCCATCGCGCTCGCGCGCCACCGCCGGACGCTCGCGAGCCTCGATGCTCCGCGCATCGTCGCGATGTTCGACGCGTATCGCGGCGCCGGCTATGCCAAGCGCAGCGCCGCGCGCGCGCTGCTCTCCTTCATCAAGGCAGCGTATTGCCAGGACGAGCAGCTGTTCCGCACGCTCGGCTGCGTGTATGGGCAGGATGCGCCCAAGCCGGAGCCGCGCCGCTACATGGAGCGCGTGACCCGCGGCGCGGACCTGCCCGAGCACGAGGAGATCGAGGCCGATGTGGTGGTGATCGGCACCGGTGCGGGCGGCGCCGTGGTGGCGCACGAGCTGACCGAGCGCGGCCACGCGGTCGTGATGCTCGAGGAAGGGCAGTACTTCCACCGCGAGTCGTTCACTGGCCTCGGGCTCGAGCGGCAGAAGAAGCTGTGGCGCGCCGCGGGCGCCACCATGACGGTCGGCAACACGGTCATCTTCGTGCCGCTCGGCAAGACCGTGGGCGGCTCGACCACGATCAACTCCGGCACGTGCTACCGCGTGCCCGAGCGCGTGCTCGCGAAGTGGCGGCGCGAGCTGGGGGTTTCGATCACGGCCGACGACCTGGCGCCGCACTACGACAGGCTCGAGCGCACGCTCGGCGTCGCGCCGAACCGCCCCGAGATCCTCGGCGAGATCGCCAACGTCATCGCGAGGGGCGCGAGCGCGCTCGGCTGGAAGCACGCGCCGCTCAGGCGCAACGCGCCCGACTGCGATGGCCAGGGGGTGTGCTGCTTCGGCTGCCCCACCGACGCCAAGCGCTCGATGAACGTGTCCTACGTGCCGATGGCCTTGCGCGGCGGAGCGCAGCTGTTCGCCGGGGTGCGCGCCGAGCGCGTGCTGGTGGAATCGGGGCGCGCCGCGGGCGTGCTGGCGAGTGGTCCAGGCGGCAAGCGCCTCGTGGTGCGCGCGCGAGCGGTCGTGGTCGCGGCCGGGACGTTCCACTCGCCCGTGTTCCTGATGAAGCAAGGGCTCAGGGCGCGCGAGCTCGGGCGCAACCTGTCGCTGCATCCGGCGATCGCGTCGTGGGCGCTGTTCGATCGCAAGATCGAGGGCTACAAGGGCGTGCCCCAGGGCTACTCGATCGAGGAGTTCCACGACGAGGGGCTGTTGTTCGAGGGCGGCTCCACGCCGCTCGACGTGGGCGGGCCGCTCTTTCCCGAGGTCGGACGCGAGTACACGCAGACGCTCGAGGCCTACGACCGGCTCGCGTGCTTCGGCTTCATGATCGAGGACACCTCGCGCGGCCGCGTGATGATGGGGCGAAGCGGCGAGCCGATCCCGCTCTACTCGCTCAACGGCCACGATGTCGCCAAGCTCAAGCGCGGCTCCGAGCTCCTGGCGCGCTGCTACTTCGCGGCGGGCGCTCGCCATGTCCGGCCGAGCATCGCGGGCTTCGACGTGATCGAAGGCGAGGCAGATCTCGAGCGACTGCGCCGGGCGCGCCTGTCCGCGCGCGACTTCGACCTGACCGCTTTCCACCCGCTCGGCACCTGCCGCCTCGGGCCCGATCCCGCCACGAGCGTGGTCGGCCTCGACCACCAGAGCCACGAGCTCGCCGGGCTCTACGTGTGCGATGGCTCGGCCGTGCCCTCGTCCATCGCCGTGAACCCCCAGCTCACGATCATGGCGCTATCCATGCGTGCAGCCGCATGCATCGACCGGTCGCTGACGAGCGCCGTGGCGTCCGGCGCCGCCGCGGCGTAGAGCCATGGTCCATGGGGACTGGCGTGCGACGCAAGATGCGCCGCCAGCCTTCCGTGTGGACCCGGTCGCAAGCTCCGGGTAGGGTCTTCGCATGAAAGCGAAGACGCACCTCAAGGCCGGCCCGTCCGATCGCAGCTACGTGTCCGGCAACTTCTGATTTCCGCGCGCAGCGCTTGTTGGCAGCCGTCGAGGAAAGCAGAGCACGGCGTGCACCGGTGGTATTCTGTTCGCCTGTGGCGGCGAAGGAAGAGCTCGGGCGCACGGCGGTCATCCGGTCGTCGCCCGCTGGCAAGCGGTCGTTCCTCCTCAAGGTGATCTCGGGCCCGGAGCGCGGACAGACGCGCCCGCTCAGCTCGCGGCCAGTCGTGGTCGGCTCGCAGCCGCCGTCGGATCTGCTGCTCACCGGCCGTGGGGTCTCGCGCAAGCACGCCGAGCTCGTGCTCCGGGACGGACAGCTCGAGCTCAGGGACCTCGGTTCGACCAACGGGACCTTCGTCGGAAGTGCGCGCATCGAGACCGCCACGCTGCGGCCGGGTGTGCTGGTGCAGATCGGCGAGGTTCAGCTCACCGTCGAGGCGATCGAGGAAGAGACGGTCCTCGAGCCGAGCCATCGCGAGAGCATGGGGCCGCTCGTCGGCAAGAGCGTCGCCATGCGTACGATCTTCGCCCTCATCGAGCGCGCGGGGCCGACCAATGCCACCGTGCTCATCGAGGGTGAGACGGGCACGGGCAAGGAGATGCTCGCCCGATCGATGTGGGAGCACTCCGATCGCTCCGAGCAGCCGCTCGTGGTGATCGACTGCAGCGCGCTGTCGCAGTCGCTGCTCGAGAGCGAGCTGTTCGGCCACGTCAAGGGCGCGTTCACCGGAGCGGTCGAGAACCGCGAAGGCGCGTTCCGCCGGGCGCATGGCGGCACGGTGTTCATCGACGAGATCACCGCGCTGCCGATCGACGTGCAGCCGAAGCTCCTGCGCGCGCTCGAGGCGCGCGAGGTGCGTCCCGTGGGCAGCGACCGGCCCCAGCCGATCGATGTCCGCATCATCGCCGCGGCCGACCGCGACCTCGAGCGTGAGGTCGAGGCGAGCCGCTTCCGGGCCGACCTGTTCTATCGCCTGAGCGTGGTGCGCGTCCGCATCCCCCCTTTGCGCGAGCGCCCCGAGGACCTCGAGCTCCTGGTCCGCAAGTTCGTGCGTCTGGCCGGGGGCGAGGCCGAGTCCGTGGACGCGGCACAGCTGGGGCGCCTGCGCTCGCACCACTGGCCGGGCAACATCCGCGAGCTGCGCAACGTGGTCGAGCGCGCCTACGCGCTCGGCGGCCATCTGCCCTTCTCGCAGCTGCCCCTCGCGATCGGCACGCTCGCGCGCGCCAGCCAGGACGCGCCGCTGTTCGACGTCGACCTGCCGCTCCAGGAGGCCAAGCAGCGCCTGGTGGATCGCTTCGAGCGCGCCTACCTGCGCCACGCCATCGAGGCCACGCAGGGCAACGTCGCCGAGGCCGCGCGGCGCTCGGGCTCCGAGCGCAAGCACTTCTGGCGCCTCTTGCAGAAGTACGATCTCCTGCCAGAGCGTGACCGCCTGCGCGGCGGCGACCTGGCCGACGAAGACGGCTGACCGAGCCGGTCGCTGGGATCCGGTGCTCATGAGAGCCGGCGTGTGCGACCTGCTTCCGCTGTAGGCCGTACCCCCCTGCAGCCGACAACAACACGCAAAGCGGCTGACTTCCAGACCCTGGAGCCATCCGAAATCCGTTGGCATTGTAGCTTTGCAGACATCCATTACATTGCGATGCGGCGCACAATGCTGCTGAGCGGTGAACGACCCGCTTCGAGGAGGGCCGGATGTCGGGTCGCTTGGTCGCTGTGTTCACGTTCGCCTGGATCAGCTTCTGGAGCGCTCCCGGCTGGGCGGCCGACCCGCCCGTGTGGAGGGTGGACGCGGCCGCTCCTGGGAATGCCCCGAGCACCATCGAGAGCTTCGCCCTCGATTCCTCGGGGACCATCTGGCTCAGCGCCCTCCGGTACGAGATGGGGTTGTGCCGGTTACCTGCGATCACACGAGCGGAGAGCTGTTCCCATACGGAACAACTCTGGTGAATTGCTCAGCCGCGGATCTCTCCGGCAACATGGCCAGTTGCCAGTTCTCGGTGCTGGTGTCGGATGCTCCTCCCTCTGTCTTCCTGCTCGGAGCCGATCCGTTGACCTTGGAGTGTGGCCAACCCTATCGGGAGCTCGGGGCTCGCGCCCAGGACGCAAGAGATGGCGATCTGACCGGATCCATCACGGTGGAGAACATTCCCGACACAGGGCGGCTGGGCCAAGCGAGTATCGTCTACTCGGTCGTCGATTCGTCTGGCAACAAGAGCTCGGTGTCCCGCAGCGTGGTGGTTCGTGATTCGGTGGCGCCGATCCTGACAGTGCAAGCCTCGCCGGGTCAGATCTGGCCGCCCAACCACCAGATGGTACCCGTTCATGTCTCGATCTCCGCAACAGATGCGTGCGATCCAATGCCGCGTCTGACCCTGGTCAGGGTCACAAACAGCGAATCGCCAGCAGAGGGTGATGACCCTGACGTTCAGGCCATCATCGGCGGTCCAACGACCGATGTCCTTCTGCGCGCCGAGAGGCTCGGTCGCGGCCAAGGTCGCATCTATACGTTGACCTATGACCTGGCCGACGCCAGCGGACAGAAGACGCGAGCGGCGACTGCCGTGACGGTTCTCCACGACAAGCGGGCTGCTCCATGAGCCGCCCGAAGCCGCGGCGGGCTGGAGCTCGGTGATGCTGCGCCTCGCCGTTCTGTCGGTGGCTTTCTTGAGCCCTGTGCTCAGGTTCGGGCGGGAGGAGGTTCGCGTCGAGGCCCATGACACGGACTTCAAGCCGGTCGTGCCGGATCGGGTGGATTGTGAAGTGATCGACACCTCGACGTTCGTGGGGCAGCTGGCGATGGTCCGCGAGTGTGCGGGCTGGAACCTGTTTCGACATCCAGAGCGTGTCGGCGACTCGACCTATGTTCCGTTCACGTTCTCGAGAGACGGCTTCGGAAACATCCAGCTACCAAGCGGAACGTCGCCTTCGGGCGTCAGCATGCGATTCCTGGTGGCGCGATCGCCGAAATGGAAGTGGCCGGCGTCGGTGCTCTACGAACCCCTCATCGCTGTGCCGAGTGGTCGAGTATGGTCATTGGTGTTCAGAAAGGATCTAGGAAGACACCCTGTGGTGACGCGCCCTCCAACCTGCACTCTGCTGGCAGAACGCGACGTTGACCCCTCCCTGGTCAGGATTCGGCTGTCGGTCGGCTTCTCCGATCCAGAAGGCAAGGAGCTCACAGTCGAGTGGATGTTCGAGCAGGGCCGCGCGGAGCGTCTCAACGCGATGGATATCGATGCGTCTGTCTTCACGGGACGACAGCAGTTCACGGTTCTTGCGTGCGATCCGGAGGGAAATTGCACCGCAGCCTACTTGCCCGTGGAGATCGAACCCCTGCCCGGCTATGAGCCGCGACGGCCGCACAAGGCCACGCACGCGCCACGCGTGGGGGCATTTCCGCAGGTGCAGGGGGGAAAGCTCCCGGTGACCTCCGGCCGGCTACGGCATGGCTACTTCCCCCGAGACATCCTTCGGTGCGCGGCCGGTCCGCCTGCGCCGTAGATGCCCTTGCCCCCCTGTCCCTCCTTGTGCGCCGGGCACGGACCACGACGTGCCCAGCGCCCGGCGCAATCACACCGGCATGGGAAACGTACCGCGGTCCAATCGCTTGTAGAGAATCGCGTAGCCGGTGCGATCGTAGAACAGCGCCTTGAGCCCCGTTCGCCGCTTGTTCAGGAACACGAAGAGCGCGCCCGCCCTCGGGTCCTGCCCGATGCGCTCCTTGACTTGACCACGCCGGAGAGCCGTCGAACGACCAGCGCAGGTCGACCGGGCCCGTCGCGAAGTAGATAGCCACGTGTCCGGTGATCACGACTCCTCCAGCGTTGCGATCACCGCGCGCAGCACGGCCGCATCGAAGCCGCGCCCGGCGCGCAGCACACCTCCGCCGGACAGGATGACCTCGACCGGCGTCTCCTCCGTCGGCTCCACCGGTGCGGCCACGACTCGTACAGGTCGAACGGCGCCTCGCGCGACCGCTGTGCTCGCCGCAGGCGCGATGCACCACGTTAGCGTCCGCGGGTTACACCCGATCGTCGCGCGATGCCCTCGAGGACTCACCGCTGGCTCGCCACTGCCGGACGCGCCGGAGCCATTCGCCCGCTGTTGCCACCCGACCACCTCCGTCGCCAAACCTAGGGCGCGCTCGCGGTCCTGTCAGGTACGGGGGTCGCCGAGCCGATACCCATAGTCAGCAGAGCGCGCCGTCGGGGATGCACTGGTAGCTGCCCCAGCAGAAGCTGCACCAGGAGCCGTTGCCGCAGCCGCTCGTGCGGCAATCCTGCGGCGGCGGCGGCGGACACGCGCGCAGCGTGCAGCGCACCGTGCCGTT
>JAHFDS010000386.1 GCA_023248855.1 Myxococcales bacterium | reverse complement strand
AGTCGCGCAGAGACTTGTGGAGCGCCGAGATCAGGTTGTAATGCTCCTCGCCCGACTTGTCGTAGAGGAGCGTCTTCTTCTGCGCTGCCTCGCGAATCGACGCCTCGGTCACCCGGCGCCGGCCGCCCGCCGCCGGCCCGAGCCCGACGGCCAGCTCGAGCACGTTCAGCGCCGCGCGCGCGTCGCCGTTGGCGAGCCGCGCGATGAGGCGGAGCGCGTCGTCGTCGACCTCGGGCGAGAGGCCCGCGAGGCCCCGCTCCGCGTCGCCGAGCGCGCGCCGCGTGATCGCGACGAGATCGTCCTCGTCGAGGGCGCGCAGCACGTAGACGCGGCAGCGCGAGAGCAGCGCCGCGTTCACCTCGAACGACGGGTTCTCGGTCGTGGCGCCGACCAAAACGAGCGTTCCCTTCTCGACGTGGGGGAGGAAGGCGTCCTGCTGGGCGCGGTTGAAGCGGTGGATCTCGTCGACGAAGAGGATCGTACGCCGCGTCTGCTGACGCGCGCGCGCCCGCTCCGCCTCGGCGACGACCTCGCGGATCTCTTTCACGCCCGCGAGCACTGCGGAGAAGGCGACGAAGCGGGCGCCGGTCGTCCCGGCCATCAGCCTGGCGAGCGTCGTCTTGCCCGAGCCGGGCGGCCCCCAGAGGATCATCGAGTGGAGCTCGCCCGTCTCGATCGCCGACCTCAAGACCTTTCCCGCGCCGAGCAGATGCTCTTGCCCCAGGACCTCGTCGAGCGTGCGCGGGCGCATCCGGTCGGCGAGCGGTGCCGGGGGGCCCGGCGCGCCCGTGGACGGCCCTTCACGCGGCGTCTCGCCGAAGAGGTCCATCACGCCCGCCCGTGCCCGTCGAAGTGGGCGGCGAGCCACTCGGGCAGCCGTACCAGATCCGCCAGCCAGGCGACCGGCGTGACGCCGCGGCGTGTGAGGTCCGCCTCGTGGGCGCGGTAGGCGACGAATGGCACGCCGACCGCCGCGGCCGCGACGCCGTCCACCCATGAGTCGCCCACGACCACCGCGTCACGCGTGTCGGCGAAACGCGCCGAGATGACGCGCCAACCGTCGGGGTCCGGCTTGAGCGCGCTCGTGTCGTCACGGGTGACCACGAGGTCCAGGAGGTCCGCGAGCCCCAGGCGGTCGAGCGCTGGGAGCGTGACCGCGCGCGCGTTGTTCGTCCACAGCGCCGTCTTGAAGCCGGCGCGCCGCGCGCCCACGACGGCGTCGAGCGCGCCCGGCTCGAGCGCGGCCGCCTCCATCGCCCGCCCCTCGTGCTCGAGCGCGACCGCCCAGACGGCGGGCTCGAGCTCGGGCGCCTGGCTCTTCGCCCATGCGACCAGCTCGAAGACCCGGTACCGCTCCGGTCGCGCGGGCAGGGGGCCGCGCGCGCGCTCGATGAGCCGTCGCATGTCGGCAGCCATCGCGGCCAGGTCGAGGGGCGTGCGGACCAGGGTGTGGTCCAGATCGAACACGCACAGACCCACGCTCTGACCGTACCACAGCCGTGCTACGATGAGTTGGCATCATGACGCGCCGGTGGCCCTTCCTGTCGGCGTCCGTAGTCCTGCTCGTGGCCACGCTCTTCGCCCCTCCCGTTCGGGCTCTGGACGAGCCCGAGCGGCTCAGGCTGGTGGGCGAGCGCGCGTTCGCCGACGGGCTCTACCCGATCGCGCGCCGCGTGCTCGAGCGGTTCGTCGCCGACTACCCAAAGGATGAGCGCATCGGCGACGCCCTGCTCCTGCTCGGACGCGCGCGGTTCGCGCTGGGCGACGCCGAGTCCGCTCTCGAGGCGTTCCGACGCGCGCAGGCTTCGGCCCCGTCGGCGGCGTCGCTCGAAGCGAAGTTCTGGGAGGCCGAGACTCTCTTCCGCCTGCGGCGCTTCGCCGAAGCGCGTGCCGCGTACGACGTCGTCGTGAAGAACGACGCCGCGGCGCCGCACGCCCCCGACGCCGCCTACGGCCTCGCGTGGAGCGACCTCGAGCTTCGGCGACCCGACGCGGCGATCGCGGAGTTCCGCGAGCTGCTCGCCCGGTGGCCGGAGCACGCGCTGGGCCCGGCGGCGACGCTCTACCTCGCGCGCACGCTCGCCGAGCTGAATCGGTTCAGCGACGCGCTGCCGCTCCTCGAGAGCTTCGCCACGAAGTACCCGCGCCACAAGCAGGCCCCGGAGGCGCAGTACCTGCTGGGCTGGGCGCGCGTGAAGTCGGGCGACACGAAGGCGGGGCTCGCCGACCTGCGCGCGTTCGTCGCCGCCGCGCCGAACCACGAGCTGGCGCCGGCGGCTCGGCGGATGATCACCGAGACGGCCGCGCGCTCCGGCGACCGGAGCGAGCTGCAGGACACCTACAAGGCGCTGATGGAGCAGACGCCGCCCACGCCGGAGGCGCTCTACGACGCGGGCTCGATCGCGGGCCGGCTCGGCCGGCCGAGCGACCAGGAGACGGCGTGGCGCCGCCTCCAGAAGGAGTTCCCCGACCACCCGCTCGGCATGCGCGCCGCGCTCGACCTGGCCAACACCGCATTCAAGCGCAAAGAGTGGAAGGAGGCCGCCGCGCAGGCCAACGTCGCGGCCCAGAGCACCGAGGATGGCGTGCGCGCCGAGGCGCTCCTGCTGGTCGGCGAGTCCGAGCTCAAGCTCGGCCGTTACCGCGTGGCCGAGAAGGCGTTCGACGCCGTCGGTGGCGTGAAGGACATCGAGGCTGGCGTGCGCTACCGGGCGCTCGCCGGCCTCGGGCTCGCGCGCGAGCAGCTCAAGGACCTGCGCGGCGCTCTCGCGGCGTACGAGGCGGTCGCGAGCAAGAGCCCGGACGCGACGCTGCGCGACTGGGCGCGCGACCGCGCGCAGTCCGTCAAGAGCCTGCTCGGGCGGCCGCCGGCGGGCAAGCCCAAGAACGGGGGCCGGTCGTGAGACACGGTAGCGTCGGCGCGATCGTGCTCGGCGCGCTGCTCGTCGCATCGCCCGCGCGTGCGGCCACCCTGCTCCCGCTCGTCCCGCCGCCGCCCGACCTCACCGCGCTCGTCCCGTTCGCCGAGGCGCCGCTCGACAAGCCGCCCGTCGGCGTCAGTGACCTCGCGCTCCCGGAGGGGCCTACCGACCTGCCGTCGTTCCCGCCCGCGACCGTTCTAGCGCCGTGGGGCGACAAGCCCACCGCTGCGGTCGCCCAGCCGGGACCGCTGGCGTGCGTGGGCGCCTTCTTCGGCGTCGCTTCGATGGCGCTCGAGTGCGGTCGGGAGCGCTTCAGCAAGGCCGAGTACGACGATGCGGCGAAGGCGTTCGAGCAGGCGGTGCGCAGCGGCTTGGAGAAGGACCTCGCGCTCGAGGCGCGCTACTGGCTCGGCGAGACGTACTGGCAGCTCGGGCGGGTCGAGCCG
Organism: Myxococcales bacterium; assembly: GCA_023248855.1. Lineage (GTDB taxonomy): Bacteria > Myxococcota_A > Polyangia > JAHFDS01 > JAHFDS01 > JAHFDS01. The sequence continues at coordinate 4,290 of JAHFDS010000386.1, read as the reverse complement.
GCGGACAGGCTGTTCCGCCAGGTCGCGCAGACCGCCCCGAAGGCGAGCAACTTCGCCCTCTGGGCCACACACTCAGGCGGCTGGACCGCCCTGCGCCTCGGCGACGCCATCCGCGCGCGCGACACCTTCGCCCAGCTCCTCGCCGGCGCCCTGCCGGTGGCGATCGAGCCGTGGGCTCGCCACGGCCAGGCACTCGCGAGCTACGCCCTCGGGCGTCACGAAGAGGCGGTGGCCGCGTGGGAAACGCTCCGGTCGAAGGGCGCGCCCGCCGTGCTCGCGCGGGCGGTCGGCTTCTGGCTGGGCGAAACCCTCGGGCGCGTGGGCCAGTACGACCGCGCCGCCACGGAGCTTGAGCGCTTCGTCACGGGGGGCCCGCACCCGATGCTGGACGCCGGCCGGCTCAGGCTCGGCTGGTGGAGTCTCGCCGCGCGGCGCCCGAAGCAGAGCGCGGACGCGTTCCGCGCTTATCTCACACCGTCCTCGCCCTCCGCGGCGCCACGGACCGGCACGGAACGCGACTGGGCCGAGGCGGGGCTCGTGCTCGCGCTGGTCGACTCCGACTACGAGGCGGCCCGCGACGCCGCGCGCGGCCTCGAGAGCCGGCGCGCGCCGCTGCGGGAGCCGCTCTTCCTCCGCTTCGCGCGCACGCTCATCGAGCGCAAGAAGGGCGCCGAGGCGCGGGTGATCATCCAGGAGCTGCTCGCCGCGAACCTCACGCCCGCCGTGCGTGCCTGGGTCTTGCTCCTGGACGGCGAGGCGAGCCGCGTCCAGGGGGACCTCGACGAGGCGCGAACGCAGTACGACCTGGCCCGGCGCGCCGACCCCGCGACCGCCACGGGCTGGCTCGCGGGGCTGCGCCAGGCCCAGGTCAACTTCGAGATGCGGGAGTTCGCGCAGACGGCGCGCGACCTCACCGCGCTCGTCGCGACGGCGCCCTCGGCCGAGGCGCGCGCGCTGGCGCTCCTGCTCCAGGCCGAGGCCGGCTACCACGCGGGCCAGTACGCCGCGGCGGCCTCCGCCTTCCGCCGCGCGCTCGTCGAGTTCCCGGGCCATCCGCAGGCGGGCGCGGCGCGGCTCGGCGTCGCGTGGACGGCGCTCCGGCAGGATCGCGACGACGAGGCGCGGCGCGAGTTCCTCGAGTTCGTCCGCCTCCGGCCCCAGGACCCGCAGGCGCCGGACGCGCTCCTGCTGGCGTCGGAGCTCGCCCTGAAGGTGCGGGCCGAGTGGAGCCAGGCGAAGGTGCTCCTCGACCGCATCATCAGGGACTACCCGAGCCAGCCGCGCACGGAGTTCGCAAAGCTCAACCGCGCGCTCTTGCTGCTCCGGGCGGGCGACGCCAGGGCGCAGCCGGAGCTTCAGGACTGGATCGGGCGCGCGCCGTTCCCGCCGCTCCTCGGCCGCGCTCACGCCGCGCTCGGCGCCGCGCTCCTGGCGGCAGGTTTGCCGACCGACGCAGGGAAGGCGTTCGCGCAGGCCCAGCGTGAGGGGCTGGGCGCGCTGGCGACGCTCGGGCTCGCCTCGGTGCACCTGGTGCAGGGAAAGCTCGACGTCGCGAAGGGGTTGTTCGAAGACGCGCGAGACAAGGGTACGCCGCCGATCGTGCGCGCCGCGGAGTACGGCCTCGCCGCGGTCGCCTTCCAGGGGGGCGCCCACAAGGACTTCAAGCAGCCGGCCCTCACGGAGCTCGGCGCCGCGCCGAAGGGGCGCGGGGCACCGCGGCTTCTCTACGTCCTGGCGGGGCTCGCCGTCGAGGAGAAGGATTGGACGGGCGCCCTTGAGGTTTCCAAGCGGCTCGCCGACGAGTTCCCCGCCGACGACGCGGCGGACGACGCCTTCGAGAGCGTTGGGGCCGGCGCCGTGGCCGTCGGGGCGTGGCCTGTCGTGTACGAGGCGTACAGCGAGCTCCGTCGGCGATACCCGCGGAGCCCGTTCGTTGAGGCCGCGCTCCTCACGCTCGCCGAGGCGCAGGTGGAGACGGGCCGGGCCGACGTGGCGCGGCAGGAGCTCGAGAAGCTCGTGGCGTCGGCGTCTGCGGACGCGAAGCTGACGCGCGCATGGCTCCTGCTGGCGCGGACGCGCGGGGTGACCGGCGACCGCACAGGCACGCTCCAGGCGTACGCGCGCGCGGCCATGGGCGGCCGCTTGTCCGAGTGGAGCAAGACCGCGATCTTCAGCTACGCGCGGCTCTTGGCCCAAGATACGCGCTGGGGCGAGGCCCGCGCGATCCTCACCGAATTCCTCCGCCGCGCGGACGGGGCCGACGCGGCCGACGCCGCCTACGCGTTGGGCGAGACCTACCAGGGCGAGGGCGACTTCCCCGCGGCCGCCGAGTACTTCATGACAGCCGCGTACGTCGCCCCCGAGTCGGCCGCCGGCCGCCGCGCCCTCCTCGGCGCCGCCGCAAGCTTGGTGGCGGTCAAGCAGCTCGACTCGGCGGCGATCGTCTACAGGAAGCTGCTCGATCAGCCCCAGATCCCGGCCGAGCTCGCGGACGCCGCGCGGAAGGGCCTGGCGGGGATCGGACGATGAAGGCGTACGGCGGCCGCCTCCTCTCCGTGGACCTCACCTCGGGCGCCTCGCGCATCGAGCCGCTCGACGCGGGGACGGCGCGGCGGTTCCTGGGGGGCAACGGCTTCGCCGCCCGCCTTCTGTACGACCGGGTCCCGCCGGGGACGGGCCCCTTCGCGCCGGAGAACGTCGTGGTCTTCAGCGTGGGGCCGATCACCGACACGACGGTGCCGGGCAACAGCCGCGCCTGCGTCGCCTCGAAGTCGCCCCTGACGGGACTTTTCTTCGACTCGACCTTCGGCGGCCGCTTCCCCGCGACGCTCAAGCGCACGGGCTTCGACGCGGTTGTGATCACGGGCCGTGCGGCCGCGCCGTCCTACCTCCTGGTGACCGAGACCGGCGCCGAGGTGCGGCCGGGGCCGGAGCTCTGGGGGCGCACGACCCGCGACGCGGTGCAGGCGCTCGTCGCGGCGGAGGGTCCAGAGGCGGACGCCATCGCGATCGGCCCGGCGGGCGAGCAGCGCGTGCGCTTCGCGGCGATGGCTCACTACTGGAAGAACCGCGAGGGCGTCTCGGGGCGCGGTGGCCTCGGCGCCGTGCTCGGCGCCAAGCGCCTCAAGGCGGTGGTCGTGAAGGGGACGCGGAAGACCGAGGTGGCGGATCCGGCGGCCCTCAAGGCGCTCGTCGACGAGACGCGCGAGCCTCTCAAGAAGGGTACGCAGGCGCTCTCGACCTACGGCACGCCGTTCCTCGTGGGGCCGATCAACGCGCTCGGCGGCCTCGGCGCCTACAACATGAAGCAGGAGGTCTTCGCCGAGGCGCGTCGCGTCGGCGGCGAGGAGATGAAGGCCCACTACCACGACCGGGACACGACGTGCCTCAAGTGTCCGGTGGCGTGCGGCAAGCAATATGCGATCGGCGAGGGCGAGTTCGCGGGCACGCGGGCGAAGATGCCCGAGTACGAAACGATCTTCGCGCTGGGCCCGATGCTCGGCATCGCGAACCCCGAGGCGCTGCTCCTCGCCAACGACCTCTGCGACCTCCTCGGCATGGACACGATCTCGATGGGCGTCACGCTCGCCTTCGTCTGCGAGGCGCTCGAGCGAGGCTGGCTCACGAAGAGCGACGTCGGCGTGGACTTCGGGTGGGGGAACTGGCGCGGAATGCTCCGGCTCGTGGAGATGACGGCGCGCCGCGAGGGCTTCGGCGCACGCCTCGCCGAGGGCGCCTGGCGCCTCGCGGAGTCCGTCCACCCCGAGGCGACGAGGCTCGTCTATGCGGTGAAGCGCCTCGAGCTGCCGGCGCACTCGGCGCGCGCGCTCAAGGGGCTCTCGATCGGCTACGCCACGGCGACCCGCGGCGGGAGCCACCACGACACCCGTCCGACTCCCCAATACGCTCAAGGATTCGATCGTCGCTCCACCAAAGACAAGCCCGCGTTTGCCGTGCGGAGCCAGCACTTCACGGCCGTCGGCGACTCGCTCGTCGTGTGCCGCTTCACCGCCGAGCGCGGCTTCGGACTCTTCCTCGAGGAGCCCTACGCGCGGATGGTCCGCGCCGTCACCGGTTGGGACATGACCGTCGAGGAGCTCGAGCGCGTGGGGGAGCGCATCATCAACCTCGAGCGGCTGTTCAACGTGCGCGAGGGCGTGCGGCGGAGCGACGACGTGCTCCCGTGGAAGGTCATGCACGAGCCCATTCCCGAGGGCCCGTCGGCCGGCATGTACTGCCAGCCAGATGAGCTCGGCACGCTGCTCGACGAGTACTACGCGCTCCGCGGCT
>JAHFDS010000042.1 GCA_023248855.1 Myxococcales bacterium | reverse complement strand
AGAGTCGGAATAGGGTGCGGCTCCCTTGCGACGACACGATCACCCGACCAAACGCAGGGCGGGACGCGGTCGCCCGATCTCTGGCACGAGGGTCTTTGGGGGCGTGCCATTCGCGTAGCGTGACGCGTGGTGCCGCTCGTAGTCGCGCGCCTCGTGGAATGCCCAGTACTCGGCGAGGTCCCCGCTCGACCGGAGTGCCCGCAGGCAGAGGATGGCCTCGGCGCCGGCGAGGCTCCAGCGCGCACCGGTGATGTCCAGGCGGTCCTTGATCAGGTGCCGGCAGGCGCCCTCGATGACGCCGGTCGCGATCGGGAAGCCGGCTGCGAGGGCGACCTCGTAGCGGGCCCTGCACGCTAGGATTGCACCGGGGGGGGAATGTATGGCGAATACACAGTTCCGGTGGAGCGCGACAGTGTCCGGCCTTCAGGCCGAGACCGGCATGGTCAACGGTGAGGTGGGCGTCGTGGAGGGCTACTTCGCCGCGGGCGACAGCGGCGGCGGCCAGCTCTACTTCGACACGACCAAGCCCGCGAGCGCGACGGTGAGCGCCGCGAGCATCTCCGGTGGCGTCCTCACGCTGACGACGAGCGGCAACCACGGCCTCTCGACTGGCCAGTGCGTGACGATTGCGGGCGTCGGCGGCATTACCGGGGTCAACAACCTGAGCTGGGTGATCACCAAGGTCTCGAACACGCAACTCAGCCTCGACGGCTGGAGCGGCAGCGGCTCGTACACGAGCGGCGGTCTGGTGGGCGACGGCGGGACCGCCATCCCCGCGAGCGACAGCTCCGGTCACTGGCGGCGCCTCTGGTCGAGCGTGCTCGACGTCGCGTGGTTCGGCGCGAAACAGGACGGGACGACGGACGACACCCTCGCGCTGCTGGCCGCGATCACGGCGATCCAGCTCGCGGGGGGGGTACGCTCCGCATCAGCGGGCCCGCGCGCGTCCCCGTTCCCTCGAGGGTGACGGTCCCCTGGAACGTCGTCCTCGACTTCGCGGGCAATGGCCGGCTGGTGCTCGACTTCGCGAAGCTGACCGCCGTCCAGATGCTTGATCCGGGGTGCGAGTACACGACCCTGCCGACCGTGACGCTGACCGGAAGCGGCAGCCCCGGCGGCGCCACGGCGGGCGCGCTCCAGATGTACGTGGCCTCGGCCATCAAGGTCTCGGGCGGTGGCGGATATGTCGTGGGGGACGTCCTGCGCGTCCAGGGCGGTACGCGCCCGCACGTGGCCTCGGCCGCCGTCGCATCGGGCGGCAGCGGGTACAACGCGAACGATGAGTTGGAAGTGCAGGGGGGCACGGCGGCCACCAAGGCCCGCCTTCGGGTCAAGACGGTAAGTGGTGGCGCGGTGACGGCGGTCGAGCTCATCAATGTCGGCGAGTATTCGGCCTTGCCGAGCAATCCGGTCAGCGTCACGGGCGCGGGTAGCGGGGCCACCTTCAACCTCACGTGGAGCGACGCCATGCTCACGGTGACCGCGGTGTCTGCCGGCGCCGTGACGGCGGTGGCGGTCACCCAGGGCGGGTGGTACACGTCGCTCCCCGGCAACACGGTCAGCGTGTCGAGCGACACCGGGGTCGGCAGCGGCGCGACGTTCGACCTCAGGTGGGGGATAGGCTCGGTCCCGGTCAGCGCCTCGGGCTCGGGCTACGCATCCGCACTGACGGTGAGCTTCTCGGGATCCGGCAACGCCAGGGCCGTCGCCCTCGGAGACGCGCTGGCCATCAACGGGCCGGTCGTGGCCCCACCCAAGCACATCTTCTCGGGCGACGGCAACGTTCGCTTCGGAGTCTTCCCGAGCCTCACCTCGAGCCAACGGCCGGACAAGACCGTGAGCTTCGTCTACCCCGATTGGTGGGGCGCCCAGGGCATCGACGACGGCCAGCCACCATCGGCCGGCACAGGCGACGACACGGTCGCCGTCCAGCGCGCGTTCGACAGCGGCCGTCCCGTGCTGTTCGCGCGGCACTACCCCGTCACCCAGGTTACCCTTCAAGGAAGCTCCCTCTTCGTTGACTTTCGGAACTTCCAGCTGGTCGGGAAAAACCCCGGTGGCAGCCCCCAGCTGACCTCTGTGCTGCAGCTGAAGTGTGGAAGCTCGAGATTGCTCAATGTCGCAGTCTCCGCCAATGGACAGAACTACATCTGTGGAATCCATTGGTACACCAGTGGCTTGGTATCATGCGCTGGGTCCCCATCATTCCAGCCGGAGTTCAACCGAATCGAAGGCATGTACATCTACTATGCGAAGATCGGTCTAGTTATCGGAGCTCTACCGGGACAGAGTGGTTCCTTCATGCCGCAGGGCGGTGCCATGCAGCCAGACGGGATCGCTGTTGATGCACCGCTATCCGAGTCATATGTCGGCGGCTTCGAGTCGAATCTCTGCGTTCGAGGCGTGTACATGCGCCAGGCGAACGGCAAGGTAATTCTCGTAGCGCCGGTGGTGAATGCAGGAAAGTGGGTCGACCCAGATTCGAGCTGCTGTGCGATCGAGGTGGCGCATCCTGGGAGTGAGCTTGCCGTCCACGGCGGTACGGTCAACAACGTCGTGGATGCAACCGGGAACCTGGTCAGGCTGACGGGCGGCAACCTCCACTTGGTCGCCTGCGTGATCGAAACGCTTGCGCCTGCCTACCTCGAAGGCGACTCTCGACTGAGGCTCGACAAGGTCCTTACTTTTGGCATCAACCTGACGGCGGCCGCGTTCCAGGTCAAGGATTCAGCCACAGGCGCACTTTCGATCCGAGATACGCGCATCGTCCGATCTGCAGGATACTACTCGGGTGGATCGGCGCCACTCGTCCTCGCGGTCGACCAGCTCGGAGGTTCAGCATCGCCGAACCTTGGCTTCTGGGTCGATTGCGAGAGCGTGGAGCTCAGAGACTGCCGGTTCCTCGCCGTCAGCAGCTACATCCCCCTCGTGAAAGGGGTGAGAATCCGGAACCGCGATGCCTGGATCACCTCCTATCCATCGCCTGGCATCACGCGGAGCTTGAGCTATCGATTGCATGAAGGTGCCGACAGACTCCTCGGTGTGGTGGACGTACCCGCCGCTCAGGTCACCGCGTATCCTCAAACCGGAGCGGCCACCTCAGGGGGATGGACCTTCGCGACCGGAAGCGGATCCTGCTCATGGGGATCGGACAACTCGGGTGCAAGTTTGCCCGGGGGCGGCAGCATCGAGGGCCTCGTATTCCAGGCCTTGATCCGGTTGACCTCGGCCGTGCCGAGTGCATCGTGCAGCGCGACCTCCGGGCTCATGGCCATCCAGCCCCAGCGGCCCTACATGCTCAAGGGCTGGGTCAAGACCGGTACCTCGGCTGGCACGCTGATCATCCGCGCGTTGTTTTACAGATTCGACGGAACTGCCGCGGCGAGCACTGCGAGCACGGATTTCGTGTCGCTGCCGGAGAGCGAATTCGGATCGACGTGGCAGCAGTTGCTGGCGTGGTTCGTGCCACCCCAGGATGCCAGCAACCTGAAGCTCTTCGTGTATGTGGACTCGGGCGCAGACATTCGCTTCGCGAATTTGGAGCTCGTGTGAAGCCACTCCTGGCTACCACGGAGCAAGGCAGCGATCGACTCGGCGTGCGCGACCACGTGGAGCTGCGCCTCGGCCGCCGCGCCGTGCAGTTCACCGCCGCTCGCAAGTACGCCGCCGAGAGCGAGAGCCGCGTGCTCCCGCGACACGCCCTTTCGAGCAAGAGGGCCGCCGCCGTGATGTACGATCAGGTCTCTCCGCGCATGGCCCCGGGAGCCCCCGGCGACGACGACGTCTCCCTGGAATCCGCGGCGGCAGCGTTGCGCCCGAACGACCAACTCGGGGCCGAGACGCGCAACCCGCCGGCGCACACCTCCTCGGTCCACGTCTGAGCATGTCCGGCGTCTGCGGATTCCTCGGCGACGATCGCACCGCCCTCCTCGAGCAGATGAGCGCAGCCATTGCGCATCGTGGGCCGGACGTGGCGTCCTCCTGGTTCGATCCCGCACATCGCGTCGGGCTCGCGCACCGCTTGCTCGCTTGCCAGCAGGGCTCGGCCGGGGAGGCGCAGCCCGTGCCGAACGCGGGCGGCACCGTCCGGATGGGCTGCGACGGCACCTTGTTCGATCGCGCCGCGCAAGCGCGCTGGTTGGAGGGGCGCGGGCGCTCGCTCGCGCTCGGGACCGGGGATGCCGCGCTTCTCTTGGCACTCTATGACGAAAAGGGATTGGCCTTCCTGGAGGACGTCAATGGTGCCTTCGCCCTCGCGCTCTGGGATTCGGCTCGGCGCCGGCTGCTGCTGGCCCGCGATCACGTGGGCATGCGCCCGCTGTACTACTGGCAAGACGGTCCGCGGATCTACTTCGCCTCGGAGCTCAAGGCACTGACGCGGATCCCGGAGCTCTCGCGGTCGCTCGATCTCGAAGTGCTGCCCATGTACCTGCGTTTCCTGTGGGTGCCTGGCCCCGCGACCATGCTGCGTGGCGTGCGCAAGGTGGAGCCGGGTCACCAGGTGGTGTGGGAGGACGGCCGGCTCACCTCACGTCGCTGGTTTGCGATGCAGTGGAGCCCGGACGAGACGGTGACTCCGCGCGAATGGGCCGAAGAAGCGCGCTCCACGCTCCACGATGCCGTTCGGCGGCAATCGTCCTCGACGCGGTCACTCGGGTCCTTCCTCTCGGGTGGGATGGATACCTCGAGCATCGTCGCCTGCCTGCGTGCGCAGCGGCCAGGGGAGGACCTGCGCGTCTACACCGCTGCTCCCGACGGCGCCGCGATGTCACGCGAGGGATTCGGCGACGATTGCGTCTTCGCCAAGCTGGTGGCGCGGCACTTCGACCTGACGCTGCGCAGCTTCGCGTTCGACGCAGCGCAGGTCTCGCACCTTCCCGAGGCCGTCTTCCACATGGACGAGCCGGACGCGGACCCCGCGATCCTTGCGTGCTACGGCGTGGGACGGCTCGCACGCGCCGACGGCATCGACGTGTTGCTTTCCGGAGCAGGCGGTGACGAGTCCTTCTTCGGGTATCGCAGCCACATCGCCTACCGCGCGTACGAGCGGCTCGACTGGCTCCCTCCGGCGGCTTGCCGAGCAGTCTTCTCGCTGTCGAGCCGCGCCTCCGCGCGCGTCCTCGGGGCCGACGCCTGGCTGCCACGCCGGCTCCGGAAGTTCGGCAATGGTTTGGCCGCGCGAGGGCTCGCGCGCCACCTCGAGCTCGTCGACTGGTCGAGCGCCGCAGCCCGCGCGACGCTGCTTCGGCCCGAGGTCCTCCGCGAGATCCAGGATCGAACACCCGACTGCTTCGGGGCCTACTGGCAGGGCTTCGACGGAACCGGCGAGATCAACCGTCACACCTGGCTCCTCCTGCTGACGTTCCTCGGCGCCCATGACCTCGTCTACAACGACAAGACCTGCATGGCGAACGGAGTCGAGGTGCGCATGCCCTTCCTCGATCGCGAGGTGCTGCGCTTAGTCGCGCGCATCCCGGAAGGACAGAAGCTCCATCGCGGCATGCGGAAGTTCGTCTTGCGGTCCGCCATGTCACCTGGGATGCCCGAGGGCCTGTTCGACCGCCGCAAGACTCCCTTCGCCGCTCCGCTGCGTTCCTGGCTCAAGCGCGACCTCCAGCCGCTCGTCACTGAGATGGTGTCGGAGCGGCGTGTAGTCGGCCGCGGGCTCTTCGATTTGCCCGGCATCCGCCGCGTTCTCGCCGACAACGACGCCAACCGGGCCGACCACAGCTACCTCGTCTACGCGCTCCTGACCCTGGAGATCTGGCAGGAGACCTTCATCGACCGCCCGGGCGTCCGCCTCCAAGCCTAGCCCGCCTCATCGCTCCCAGGCCGATCTGCCAGGCCTCGGTCATCTCCGACATCAGCGTCCTCGCCTGGGTGTCGCCCGGTCGAGCGCGCTCGCGCGCCCGGGTCATCGGGGTGACCGGGGCCCCGGAGACGGCGTGAGAGCCCAGTTCGTGGCTCCCGCGGGTGCGAGGCCCAGGCTCGTGGTCAGTACGAGTGGCGAGCGCCATTCTCGCGTGCGCGCGAGCAGGCCTCCGGCTGACTCTCCCGCGTGTGCGGGAGCGAGCTGCGGACCTATCGTCGCAAGTCGTTCGACCCACTGGGCCCACTCGCATTCGGAGGCGCAAGATACGCGACCGTTCTCCGGATCCGTGCAGAGAGGTTCCAGACCGCCAGGAACGATGAGGCCCTTGAACGACAATGCGACGAGGCGCACGACACTTGCTGCTGCGCCAATGACGAGCGTGTCCCCACCACGCCCGGCCCACTGGAGGTCAATCCGCTCGTAGACCTCGGCCTCAGGCGGCTAGCAAGGTGAAGTCTGCTTCACAGGCTCTGAGGTGCGCGAATGTGCGGCTGGCTGTTCACCGCGGCAGCAGGGGTGGCGGATCCTTCGGCACCTCGTAGTAGCTCTCGAGGGTGGAAGCCGGCAGCGCGGGCAGGAGCGGGGAGTCGGTCAGGCGCGGCGGCCGCCACGGCAGCGGGGGCTCCGCGAAGAGGAGCGTACGGCGCCGGCTGCCACCGAGGGCGCGCGCGAGCGACTCGTAGTCCGACGGGCTGGCCGCCCGGAACGCCTGGATGCCGAGCTGGGGCACGGCCACGCCGGCCAGCGCGGCCACGACGCCGCTCGCCAGCGTCGAGCCTGCTGACGCGCGACCGAGGCTCAGGGTCACGCACGGAACGCGCGACGACCTAAGGAGCACCGTGACCTCCGGGAGCTCGGCCCGGATGGCGTCGAGCGCGGAGGCGTATCCCAGCAGGTAGTCGGCCTTGCCCAGCTTGAGCAGCTGGACGCCCGACAGCACGTCGGGCACCGGGCTCCGCTTGACCTGCTGGGCCACCGTCTCGCCGCCAAAAAGGAGTGAGTCGAGGATCCCGTTCGTGGCCTTGCCAAAGCGTGGGTGGACGAGTCGCCGCTCGGCAGCTCGCGCCTTCGGCAGGGCGAACAGCGCGAACTGCGTGCTCGTCTGGCCGTCGACCACGCCCACCGCCAGGGGCCGGAGCCCGCTCGTGGCGGTGATCGCAGCTTCCGAAAGCACGAAGGCCGCCTCCGGGAGCGCGCGCTCGAAGTCGGAGTGGTTGGCGTACAGGCGCCCGTTCATGGGGATGTGCAGGCCGCGGCCGAGCGCGGCCGCGAGCTCCGTCACCATGCGGCTCTTCTGCTCCGACGAGGCGAGCTCCGCCCCGGGCAGGTACACGGCCAGCTTGGCGGACCCGCTCTGCTGCGCCAGCGCCGGCCGCGCCGAGAGGACGCCGAGGGCCAGCACCAGGCCTGCGGGCGTGCGCACCCGTCAGCTCTTCTTCGCGGCCTGCTGCGCCGCCAGGCGACGGGGCTCGGTGAGGAACAGCAGGTAGCGCTCGGGGAACTCGTCGAGCAGCATCTGCGTACCGCAACGGGTGCAGGCGAGCTCGGGGGCCTCCCCCGCGTACAGCTTCCCTTCGTGCTCGGCGACCTCGAGGCAGATCTTGGCCAAAAGGCCGCACGCTTCGCACAGGTAGGAGGTGTAGAACGACTCCACCGGGAGGCGCGTCTCCCAGACCATGTTCATCTGCGTGACCATGGCCTCCGAGCAGCGTCGCGCCGAGGCCTGCAGGCCCAGGCTCTTGAGCGTGCGCAGCATGTGGACCCACGCGCGCACGCCGAGCGAGTTGATGAAATCCACACCCTCGAGGTCGAATCGCACCGGGTTGCGCAGGCCCTTGGTGAGCTTGACGAGGTCGGCGGTCTCGTCGATCTGGCCGCGCAGCTTGACCTCGCTGCCCTGGCCGAGCGTGACCTCCACGACCAGCTTGGAGCGACGGCCCCCGGCCTCCCCGAGCATGGACATGGCGCCATCGTAACGCGCCCCGGGGCGGCGGTCGATAGCAGGAATGCGTGGCGCTCACGAGGCCCGCGGCGCGTCGAGCAGCTCGGACAGCGTGACCGGCTGCAGCCCGCGCGCGCGGCAGGCCTCGAGGATGCGGTCGAGGGCGCTCGCGGTTTGCCCGCGATCCAGCCCGCGCTCGCCGTCGTGCAGGAGCAGGATTTCCCCATCGGAGAGGCGCTCTCCTCGCTCGCCGATGGTGCGCGCGACGATCGCGTCCACGCCCGGACAGTCGGTGTCCCAGACGCCGCGCGTCCACGCCACGAGGCGCAATCCGTTGCGCCTGAGCGCAGCCGGCAAGAACGGGCTCTTGAAGCCGTGCGGCGCCCGGAACCAGCGGGGCCTCGGCGCTCCGGCGCGCTCGATCGCGGCCTGCGCCGCCGCGAGCTGCCGGCAGACCTCGGCCGGCGAGCGCCAGGCCACGATCGCGTGATCCATCGTGTGGTTGCCGATCTCGTGCCCCGCCGCTGCGATGCGCTGTACCAGCTCGGGCTGGGCCGCCGCCGACTCACCCACCACGAAGAACGTCGCCCGCGCCCGGTGCCTGGCCAGCGCCTCGAGGACGCTCTCGGTGGCCTCGCCGTTCGGTCCGTCGTCGAACGTGAGCGCGATCCGCCCCGCGCCGCGCGGCCCGCGCCACGGCGCCAGACCCAGCCCGGGCAGGAAGAGATGACACGCGTAGATGCCGAGCGCGATCCACGCGCCGAGCGCCCAGCCCCCGCCGACCAGCAGGAGCCCCCAGCCGGCGAGCGCGAACCCGCCGACGTATCCGAGCGCCTGAAAGTATGCGTGTATCGGCATGCGTCCCGGCCGGCGCTAGACCAGCCCCCTGGCTGCATGCATTTCGCGGGCTTCGTGGTAGACGTCGACGTAGCGATCGACGATGCGCGGCCAGGCGAATTTCTGGGCCGTTCGCAGCGCGGCCGCCGACATCTCCTCGCGTGCGACGCGGTCGTCGGCCAGCGAGATGATCGCGTCCACGAAGCCCTTGAGGGAGTCGAGCGGCACGATGAGCCCCTCCTTGCCCGAGGTGCAAAGCTCGCGCACCGGCTCGATCGCGGGCGCGATGATGGCCTTGCCGGCGCCGAGGGCCTCGAGGAGCGAGATCGGCATGGCGCCGATGCGCGTCGTGAAGCAGTAGACGTCCGAGCTCGCGAAGTAGTCCGGGCGGCCGCCGAGCACGCTGCCGACGAAGACGATCGAGTCCTTGGCGTGGTCGGGCACGAGCTGCTCGAGCTCGCGGCGCTCCGGCCCGTCGCCCACCACGATGAGGCGGATGTTGTCGCGCGCCGCCAGTGCCATCGCGAACGCCTCGATGAGGCGAGGCAGCTCGTTCCGCGGCTCGAGGCGCCCGAGGAACATGAAGTTCACGCGCCCATCGTCGAGCTCGGGCCGGCGCTTGCCGCCGCGCAGCCACGGGATGTCGATCCCGTTCGCGATCACCCGGTAGCGCAGCTCGGGTACGTACCGCATCATCGCCCGCGCCGCGTTCTCCGACACCGACGTCGTCGCGTCGATGGCCTCGAAGAAGTCGACCAGGGGCTTGCGCAGGGTGCGCATGAGGAGGTTGTCGTCGAAGAACGTGTGCAGCGTGCCCACGATGGCCGTCTCGGGCGGCGCGCCGTGCAGGGCCAGCTGAGGCAGCAGCGGCCACTGCGGCCCGTGCAGGTGGAGGATGTCGAACTTCTCCTCGTGCAGGAAGCGCTTGACCTTGGCGCCGATGCGCCATCCCACCGTGGCCCGAGAGATCGACCCGTTCGAGAAGAACACCACGCTCTTGCCGATGCGCTTGACGCGCGGCGCCGGCGGCATGTCGTGCTCCTCGGAGCCGAAGTCGCTCGTGAGGATCGTCGGCTCGTGCCCGAGCGAGGCGAGCCCGTGCGCCAGGTGATGCACGCATTCGGGCATGCCGCCGACGTCCGGGTAGTAGTACTCCGAGACCAGCGCGATCTTCATGCGCGGCTCACCGGTGTCACACAGGGCAGCGGCCGGCCGACGATCCGGCCCGCCCGCTGCGTTGCGGCTGCGCTTCCGGTGCTCGAGTACGCCGGTACACTGCGCTCCGGTTCTCGCCGCGCCTTGCAGGCCGGCTGGCTTCGCCAGCCTCGGACCGGCTGGTCGGCCGAAGCTTCGATGAAGCCTGCCACACAGGTCTTCATGCGCGGGCGGCCTCCTCGAAGGGCAGCACGATCACGCGGTCGCCGGGGGTCACGCCCAGGGCCGCCGAAAGCGACGGCTCCAGACCCACGTGGTTGCCCTCGAGGAAGAAGCGCCCCTGCACGGCGATGAAGCGGGGCGCCTCCGTGCGCTCGACGGCGACGAGGCCCATGTGCTCGAGGCCGCCGGCCGCCCGCCGCTCGCCGAGCTCGAACACCGTCGCGTGGCGAGTCTGGTGGACGAGCGTGATGTCGTCGGTCTTCGCGATGAAGTGTGGACCGCCATCGAAGGGATCGATGCGGTTCGCGAACGAGAACCCGATCTTGCGCAGCATGTGCTCGACCCCGCGCGTGTCCTCGCCGACCACGCCGATGATGGCCTGCACGGGCGCCGGCAGAAGGCACGTGTAGATGGGATCCTGCGGGAACAGGGTCCTGATGAACTCCTTGTTGGTGCTGGAGATGCGGTCCGCCTCCTGGTAGGACAGGCCCGTGAAGCGCCGCCCGAGCGCCTCCCACAAGAGGCTCGTGCCGTCCTCCTCGAGCGGGGGCATGAGCTCGGAGATGACCTCGGAGCGGAACCACTCGCGGTGGGCGCCGATGAACAGGAAGCGCACGTACGACAGCTGCTTGCCGAGGCGCTCGGGGCTCGTGCGCAGCTCCGGCTGCAGCACGAGGCCTCCGATCTCGGTGGGCCCATTGTAATTGTAGCCGATGCGCAGGAGCCGATGCTCGAAGTGACGATCGAGCGTCTCGGAGTAGTGCTCCTCGTGCGTGATGTCGAAGTACACGTGTGGCGAGCGGCGGGTGCCGTGCTGCGCGTGGATCATCGAGGTCCCGACCACACGCCCGCGGGCCACGTCCTCGAGCACGAAGAGGTACTCCCGCTTGAAGGTCTCCTGCTCGCCGGAGAACGCGGCCACGGAGCCCGCGACCAGCGCCTTGATGGCGGCCTCGTCGTGCGGCAGGTTCACCGAGTCGAGGTGCCCCGCCACGTCGAGGATGGACGCGACGTCCGACGGGAGGGCCTCACGGAGCCGGAACATGCGCGGTTGAATAGCATGCCGTCACGCCTTTTACGATCGGTCGCCACGGACCGTGATCGCCGAGGTGATCCCCGGTCAGCCGAGGCCCAGCGGAGGCGATGGCAGGCCCTCGATCCAGGCGCGCGCGGTCCTGGTCGCGACGCCGATCCAGGCGATCACGGCCTTCCTGACCTCGGACGAGGTGGACTCCGCAAATGGCAGGAGGACCTCCCGCGAGTCGAGGAGCTGGACGCGATCCTGCGTCCCCAGCCACTCCAGCACCTTCTTGACGGTCGGCAGCGTGGCGCGATGGGCGTCGTGCAGGAGCACCACTGCGCGTGCCCCCGCGGGCAGGCGCCTGAGCTCCTCGACGATCGCCTCGCCGGCGTCCGCGCCGTATTGCCACTCCTGGGCGTCGATCGTCCAGCCCAGCGAGACCAGGTGCGGCCGGCCCGCGAGCGCGCGCGCGAGCGCATCACAGAGCGTGCCGTAGGGGGCGCGAAAGAGCGTCGGGCGCACGCCCAGGAGGGCCTCGATCAGGCGCTCGTTGTCGTCGATCTGGCGCGCGACGTCGGTGCCGCGCGCGCACAGGTTCTTGTGATCGAACGTGTGGTTGCCCACGAGGTGACCGCGTTCGTGGAGCACGCGCAGAAGGGCCCGCCGGGCGAGGGCGTCTGGCCCCGGGCCCGAGAGCCGGGCCCCGTTGACGAAGAACACGGCCCGTCCGCCGTACTCCTCGATGAGCTCCGCGATCCGCGCCGAGAACGCCAGATCCGGACCGTCGTCGAAGGTGAGCAGCACCTCGGCTGGCCGCGGGCCCGAGGCCAGCGGCAGCGCGAGCGTGAGCGCGGTCAGAAGCCCCAGCAACAGCGCAATTGTGGCACGGCTTTCGCCTCGTGCCCCAGTTTCGGTCAGACCCCCCTGCTAGCTTCGGACGACACGTGCTAAGGAGTCCCAGACATGGCCAGCGTGAACAAGGCGATCATCATCGGGAACCTGGGGGCCGACCCGGACCTCCGCTACACGCCTTCCAGCCAGCCGGTTGCCGAGCTTCGTGTGGCCACCACAGAGCAGTGGACGACCCGCGAGGGTGAGCGCAAGGAGCAGACCGAGTGGCATCGCATCGTCGTCTGGGGCAAGCAGGCCGAGCACTGCAAGACCTACCTCAAGAAGGGGCGCCAAGTGTACGTCGAGGGCCGGCTCCGCACACGCCAGTGGGAGGACAAGGAAGGTCAGAAGCGGTACACGACGGAGATCGTCGCGGACCGCGTCCAGTTCCTCGGAGGGCCGCCCGGCGAGCGCGGCGAGCGTCAGGAAGCGCCGCGTCCGCCTGCTGGAGGCGGCGAGCGGATGGCCGCGCCAGCCGAGGAGCGTGGCCGTGGCCCGGAGGACGACTTCGGGGGCAACGTCACCGAGGACGACATCCCGTTCTGAGGGGGGGCCTCGCGCGCTTGATGCAACGAAGCTCTCTGACAGGACGCTAGCCGTGTTTGCCGGCGCGCGCGTCGCCGTGGTCGTCCCCGCATTCAACGAGGTCGCCAAGATCGCGGAGACGCTCCGGTCTGTGCCTGCGTATGTCGATCACGTGCTCGTGGTGGACGACGCCTCGTCCGACGGGACCGCGTTCGCCGCGGCGCGCGAGACGCGCGAAGGCCTCGAGCTCATCCTCCATGCGCGCAATCGAGGCGTCGGGGCGGCCATCATGACCGGGTACCGCCGCGCGCTCGCGCTCGGCGCGGACGCGGTGGCGGTGATGGCGGGCGACGGCCAGATGCATCCGGACGATCTCCCCGCGCTGCTCGAGCCGATCGTCGGCGGCCATGCGGATTACGCGAAAGGCAACCGGCTCCGTTGGCCGGGGGTCGCCACGCTCATGCCGGGTGCGCGTCGCGTCGGCAACCACGTGCTCAGCTGGATCACTCGCCGCACGGCCGGCTATCCGGAGCTCGGAGACTCCCAGTGCGGCTACACCGTCGCGTCACGCGGCATCTTGGCAGAGCTGGCGCTGGAGCGGGTCTGGCCCCGCTACGGTTACCCGAACGATCTGCTGGCGCGTCTCGGCGCGATCGGGGCACGGGTCTGTGATGTCCCCGTGAGACCGGTGTATGCGCCAGGCTGGCGTTCCGGCATCCGGCCCTGGATGGTGGTGTACCCGTTCGCGTTCGTGCTGGTGCGCTCCCTCCTCTGGCGATGGACCCGTCCCGCGCGCCCGGGCCGGGCCCCAACGCCGGTCGTGTCCCCGGCAGCGCTCGCCGCGCCCTCGAGCTCCGTGCGGGAGGAGGCCTCCGCGGAGCTCGCGGGCGAATGCGCATCGGCGTCCTGACGACGTCCTACCCGCGCTGGTCGGGCGACCCCGCGGGCGCTTTCGTCGCCGAGCTCAGCCGGCTGTTCGCGGCCACCGGTGATGAGGTCGTCGTGGTCGCCGCGGGCCCGGGCGGCGACCGGGATCCGTTCGACCGGCGAATCCGCGTCACGCGGGTCCAGGGGCGAGGCCTCTTCTACAGGGGCGGTGCGCCCGAGGCCCTGGCGGCGCGTGGCGGGACCGTGCGGGCGGTGGCCTTCTCGGCCGATCTCTTCCGCGCCGCCCGAAACGCATTCGCTTCGGCAGATGCATTGGTCAGTCACTGGCTCGTGCCCTCGGGGCTGGTCGGCGCGGCGCTGGCGCGAGGACGTCCCCACGTCGCGATCGGTCATGGCAGCGACGTTCATCTGCTGGCGACGCGTCGGGGAGGCGCGGCGGCGCTCGCGTGGGTCTGCAGGCGTTCCCGGGTGGTCGTCTCGAGCGCAGCGGGCCGGGCGCGCCTGTCGGCCATCTGGCCGGCCGCTGCCAGCCTTTCCGTGTGCCCGATGGGGCTCGACGTGGCGTCCCTCGCCGGGGCGCGCCTCGATCGGGCGGCCGCGCGGACAAGCCTCGGCATCCCCCTTTGCGCCTTCGTGGTGGCATTCTTGGGTCGCCTGGTCGCCATCAAGGGCCTGGAGGTCCTCCAAGCCGCGCTGCCTGCGGGTGCCACGCTACTCGTGGCCGGCGATGGACCGGAGCGGCCCCGGCTCGTGGCGGGACCCGGGCGTTTCCTGGGGGAGGTCGATGCGGCGGGACGCCGCCAGCTGCTCGCCGCGGCGGACGTCCTCGCGGTGCCCTCTCGTCGCCTGGCCGACGGCCGTACCGAAGGGGCGCCTCTCGTGGTGCTCGAGGGCCTGGCCGCAGGCGTGCCGGTGGTCGCCAGTGACTCCGGCGGCATTCCGGAGCTGGTGGGCGACGCGGCGCTCGTCGTGCCCGCGGGAGACGTGGCCGCGCTCGCGGCTGCGCTGGTCCGGATCCGCGACGATGCGGCGCTGGCCGGGCGCCTCGCGCGTCGGGGGGCAGCACGCGTGATCGAGCTCGACTGGCCCAGGGTGGCCGGCCGGATCCGCGGCTGGCTGTGACGCGACGCGTCGTAATTCCGGGGATTTATCGCCGCTGTAGGTGCGAGGCGCATGACGTCTTTACCTGGGGGCGAACATCCCCTACGCTTCTCTACGGATGCTCGAACCCACGCCGGAGTGTGAGCTCTCGGTCATCGTTCCCTTCGGCGACGAGGAGGACGTCGTCGGTACGAGATTCACCCGCGTTGTACAGCACTTGCGCTTGTGCGGGCTGCGCTTCGAGGTGCTGGCCGCTGACGATGAGAGCGGCGACAACAGCCCGATGATCCTGGCCCTGGTGGCGCGGCGCGCGCCGGAGCTCCGGGTCATTCCCGTGCTCAAGGATGAGGGTCCGAGCGCGGCCGTGACGGCCGGCGTCAACGCAGCGCGTGGTAGGGCGCTGATCGTTCTCGACCCGACGGCGCGATCGCTCCGCGGCGGAATCGGCGCAATTCTCGAGCAGCTCGACGCTGCCATCGAGCTGCTGCCCGCGCTGGGCGCGGAGCCCATCGCGCTGCCCGGCGCGCTGGTCGCGAGGCGAACCCACGCCTGGCGCAAGGTCGCGCACCCCTCGAGAGCTGTACGGCTGGGGCGCATGTTGCGCACCTCCTTTTCGGGCTGGCCGCAGCGGCGCTGGAACCAGCTCGCGGATCGCCGGCGCCGATCCTCCAGCCATCTTTGATCGAGCTGCGAGGCGCCGAGCACGGTTTCGCCGCACGCGCGTTGCCGTGACTGCTCCTTGCGCTTAAGCTTCAAACACTCAGATGGGTGCTCTTGGCTACCTGGTCGCGTTTCTCGCGATCGTCTCTCTCATCATCGTGCACGAGTGGGGTCACTTTCAGGTGGCGCGCTGGTGCAGGATGCGGGTCGAGCGGTTCAGCATCTTCTTCGGCCCGGTGCTGTGGAGCCACAAGCGAAAGGACACGATCTACCAGATCGGGTCCGTGCCGCTCGGGGGGTTCGTCCAGATCACGGGCATGAACCCGGCGGAGGAGTTCGACCGCAGCGATCCACGGGTGTATCCGAACCGGCCCGTGTGGCAGCGGCTCCTGACGATCTTCGCCGGCCCTGGCGCCAACTACCTGACGGCGGTGCTGATCGGCGTCTTCGTGTTCTCGTACTACGGGTTGCCCGTGCCCACCGACGAGACGGAGATCCAGGGTGTGCTTGCGGGCAAGCCGGCCGCCAAGGCCGGGCTGCAAGCGGGTGACGTGGTCGTGAGCGTCGATGGGCAGCCGCTCACGAAAGAAATCCCGATGACCGACCGCATCAAGGCATCCGCCGGCAAGTCGGTGACGCTCAGGGTCCAGCGCCCTGTGCTCGGTACGAGTGGTCAGCCCATCGTCGTGGACGGAAAACCGCAGCGCACCACCCTCGACCTCCCGGTCACGCCCGAGAATGATGGGGGCACGTTCCGCATCGGCGTCCAGATCGGCGCGGGCCAGCGATTCGAGCGCAAGGGCTTTGGCAACGCGGTGGCGTTCGCGGTGCGCTGGCCCTACGAGTTCTCCAAGCAGAACCTCAAGGCGATCGGGGAGCTCCTCAGCGGCAAGCAGAAGCCCGAGGTCTCGGGGCCGGTCCGGATCACGGCCGAGATCAAGAAGAGCATCGATCGCGGGCTACAGAGCGCGCTCCTCATCATCATGAACCTGTCGATCTACCTCGGGCTGTTCAACCTGCTGCCGGTACCCGCGCTCGACGGGGGTCGGCTGGTGTTTCTCGGCTTCGAGCTGATCTCGAGACGCCGAGTGAACCAGCGGGTCGAGGCGAGCGTGCACATGGTCGGCTTCGTGGCGCTGTTCCTGCTCATGATCGTGGTCCTGTTCAAGGACATCTTCATCGGCTGATGTGCTTGACTGCCCCGGCATCCCACCTGCGGTCGCCGTCCGCGGCGGTCTACGTGTTTCTCTCTAGCTTCCGAAGCCGCTCCCGCTCCCGGTCCCGATCCAAGTCCGGTATTCGAGCTGGCTCAGCCGCTGCGGTCGAGGAGCCGGAGGCTCGGGACCGGGAAGGGGACCGGGACCGGGACCGGACCCAGAGCGCTGGCGCGGGGGATGGCGCCGGACTCTGTCTAGTCGGAGGCGTCTTGCGGGGAGACCAGGGCGTGGCGCTTTAGCAGCTCGCGCAGGTGGTAGCGGGTCAAACCTGCCTCCTGGGCCGAGCGCGTGATGTTGCCCTCGTGGCGCTGGAGGAGATCACGCAGGTAGGCGCGCTCGAAGGAGTCGACCACGCGCTGCTTGGCGTCCTTGAACTCGAGGCCGCGCAGCTCCTCGGGGGGCGGGCCGATCGCCGCGCCGGTCTCGGTGCGCAGGCCCGGGGACGAGTGGCCCGGAGGGGGTGGGACGCCGGGCTCCGAGCGGCCGAACGCGAGGTCCTCGCGTCGCACGACGGGGCCGTCACAGAGCGACGCCGCGCGCTCGACGATGTTGCGGAGCTCGCGCACGTTGCCCGGCCACGCGTGGCGCTGCAGCTGCTGGACCGCCTCGGCGTTCATCTCGAGCTTCATGCCGCGCCGCTCGCTGACGTCCGCGAGGAAGTGCTCCACCAGCTGAGGGATGTCATCGCGCCGGTCGGCCAGGCTCGGCAGCTCGACGCTGATCACCGACAGGCGGAAGAAGAGGTCCTCGCGGAATCCTCCCTGGTTCACCATCTGACGCAGGTCGCGGTTGGTCGCCGCCAGCACGCGCACGTCGATCTTCATCGTGCGGTCGCCGCCCACGCGCTTGATCTCGCGGTTCTCGAGCACGCGCAAGAGCTTGGGTTGCAGCGTGATGTCGAGCTCGCCGATCTCGTCGAGGAAGATGGTCCCGCCGTTGGCCTGCTCGAACGCGCCCTTGTGCTGCCCCACGGCGCCGGTGAACGAGCCCTTTTCGTGCCCGAAGACGGTCGATTCCATGAGGTCCTTCGGGATGGCAGAGCAGTCTAGGACCACGAACGGCTTCTGCTTGCGGGTCGACCGGGCGTGGATGGCTCGGGCCACCATCTCCTTGCCGGTGCCGGTCTCGCCCGTGATGAGCACCGTGAGGTCGCTCGGCGACACCTTCTCCAGCGTCGCGAAGATCTCGCGCATCTTCGTGCTGGCGCCGAGGAGCAGCTCGAAGCGATCGCGCTGCGAGAGCTGGATGTCGACCACGTCGGTCATCGGCTGGAAGCGGATCTGCACGTTGCCCGCACGGAAGATCGTGCCCGGCTTGAGCCAGACCTCCTTGATGCGCAGGTCGCCGACGAAGGTGCCGTTCGTGGACTCGAGGTCGCGGAGCATGTAGCCGGCGTCGTCGCTGCGCACCTCGAAGTGGGTGCCGGACACCGCCTTGTCGGGCAGGACGAGGTCGTTGATGATGCTGCGGCCGGCCGAGATCCGGGTCTTCTCGACGTCGAACTCCTTGCCTGCTTCGGTGCCGGTCAGGACGACGAGCTTGGCCTTGCGCAGGCGGCGGACGGTGGCCCGCTGCCCCTCGAAGATCGTGGTGACGGCGGGTTCGATGAGGACGCCCGGCCCTTGCGACGAGAAGCTCGACATTCGGGCCCCAGAGTACCGTGTCTGGCGCCGGGTCACCAAGTGCCCGTCGCGAGGGCCAAGCAGGTCTCGAGATCGATCGGAGCCCGATCGATCTCGGCGGTGGTCAATTCCAGAGCGGGGGATCCTTGCGGGGCTTCTTGCCTCCCTCGAGGACGCGGTAGCGCTTGCGCAGCGCACGGCCGACGTACACGTGGGGGTCGAGATAGCCACGCACCATCACGAAGGACGTCAGGATGGCGAGGAGCTCGCCGACCAGGTCCGCGTAGCGGTGGCTGAGCAGGTCGGCCAAGAGGGGGATCGCGACGAACAGCCCCGCCACGACCTCCGGGCGGACCGGCAAGCGGCCGAACATGAGCCGTTGCTCGCCCCGGTGGACGATGCCCCAGGCGACCAGCAGCGCGGTGGTCGCGAAGACGGCGCTGTAGGTCGGCGCGTTCGGATCGAGGAACATGCCGAGCGAGCAGGTGGCGAGGTTGCCGATGATGCCGGCCACGAAGAACAGGACCAGGAATCCACGGCGTCCCCAGCGCGGCTCGAGCTCGCTGCCGATCCAGTAGATGAGCAGGAGCTCGAAGAACAGCTGCACGAGCCCGCCGCCGTTGACCGGCAGCACGAACAGCGCAGTCACCAGCTGCCAGAGGTGGAGCCGGCTTATCGTGTCGGCAGGCGACGCGGTCAGCTGGGTCGTCACCGCGTCGCTGTTCAAGAAGACCAGGAACAGGAACGCAGCGATGCGTCCGAGCAGGAGGCCCGTGGTGGCTGGAGGTGCGTGCGGAATGCCCGAAGGAGCGCGCGACATCGTCCTTGAGGATAATGGCGGCTCGGCCAACCGGCCAGGGGGATCCGCGCGGGCTGTGCTCAGCCGGTGGCGGAGGCGTCTCTGGGGCCCGCGTCACGCGGTGTTGAGTCGAGGCCTGCGTCGCGTGGGCCGTCCCTGGACGGGCCGCCGTCGCCCGGGGAGCCTCCGTCGGTCGGGCAGGGGGTGGCGCGCGGGGTGCCTTCGGTGTCGTCCAGCGAGCTGCAGCAGCTCGGATCGTTGAGGTCGGTCGCACCGTTTTCAGGGGAGTCGTCGACGCCGTTGGCACAGCGGGGCAGGGTGCGGAACGTCACGGAGATCGATCCGGGCGCCCGCGATGGCTGCGCGCTCGCGTAGGCGATGTGGGTCAGGCCGGCCGGGAGCGCTCCCTCGTCCGGTCGCGGGTCGAAGCGGGGATGTCCCCCCGGGTCGAGGCCGATCACGTGGAGGGTGTAGGCGCGCGGCTCGAGCGCGATCGTCACTTTCCCCCCGGCGCAGGGCTCGATCACGGTGACGTTGGCCTCGACCGCTTGCACCAGGACCGCAGTGACGCCACGCTCCGAGCATTCCGAGGCGCTCGGCGGACCCGCCAGCCCCGAGAACGTCCAGCTGACCTGCAGGTTGGACTTGGAGCTGCAGCCGGCGAGGGCGGCGAGACCGAGAGCGAGCCAGCGCATGGCGCGTGCTTATAGCACCTCAGTCGTCAGTCGAGGGGCGTCAGCACGAACGCGCGCTCGGTGCGCTTGTCGTTGCCACCCTTGCCCACGTAGGCGCGGCCGATGATCTGCCCCTTGTCGTTGATCCCGAGGGCGTCGACGAGGTGCCAGTCGCGCTCCGCGATGAGGTCCTCCAGGATCACGAGCTTGCCGTCGGGCTCCCAGAGCACAGCGCCGAGATCGCCGCGAACGCCGGTGCGGCCGACGATCTGGCCCTTTGCGTTGATGCCCCGGATCTCGCCCGCCTGATCGTGCAGTCGCGTCGCCTTGCCGTCCTTGCCCCAGACAAACGGGCGATCGCCGCCACCCTGCAGCCCCATGAAGGCCGTTCCGGCGACCATACCTTCGTCGTTCAGGTACAGGGTGCCGAAGCGCTCCATCCCGGCCGGCTGCTGCAGCTTGACGACGCCCTTGGTCGACCACACCTGTCCGCCCCCCAGGACCTGGCCGCGCGCGTTGATGTCGCTGCATCCGGGCAGGGGGAGCTCGATGAAGCTGCCGCCCGCCCACTGGAAGCACTTGTCGACGTCCGCGGAGGTGCGCCGGAAGTTGCCGACCACGACGCCGCTCGCGTTGATGGCGCGCGCCTCGGCCCAGAGCATGCCGGGGGTGAGATCGGTCGCCTTGCCGTTTCTCCAGAGGGTGGCGTGGTGGGCCGCCATGCCGACCATCGTGCCGTCAGGGTGGATGTCGTGGACCTGGGACATCTGGCCGTCCGGCGACTCGAGGGGCGCCAGCTTGCCGGCGACCCACGCGTGTGCCGCCATGATCTGCATGCCGCTCGGCGACTTGATGTAGATGGACAGGGCGATCTGGCCGCCCTCGCCGATCGCCACGGGGTCCGTGGCGCCTTCGATGGGCTCCAGGCGATAGCGGGGATTCGGCCGGGGCGCGACGCCCTTGGCCGCCTTGCCCTTGCCCCTGGGTTTTCCGCCCGCGTGCGCCGTGGTGACGAAGGCCAGCGTGGCGACGATGGCCGCGAGATCCCGGATCCGCATCTTCCCTCCTTGTCGGCGAGCAGCTTACAGCGACCGGGTATGATCGAGCACCCATGGACCGTCCCAGGAATCCGCGTAGCCGAATGCGTCGCTTCGCCAGGCGCCTCGGGCGCGGCGCCCAGAACGCGCTCGAGCTCATGCGCGTCGGGCGCCTCTCGGCGCCCTATCAGGCGCCGCACGAGGTGCTGCTCGAGCAAGGCATCCTCAAGCTGCGCCGCTACGGCTTCGAGCCCGACGAGGACAAGGACGTGCCGCGGCCGGCGCGGGTGCCGCAGGCGATCATCCTCGTCCCGCCGCTCATGGTCACTGCGGAGGTCTATGACATCTCGCCCGAGCTGTCGGCGGTGTCGTGGCTCGAGGCGCAAGGCCTCGACGTGTGGGTGGTCGACTTCGGGGCGCCCGAGGACGTCGAGGGCGGGATGGAGCGTTCGCTCGACGACCACATCCTCGCGATCGATCGTGCCGTCACCTACGTCGCGCAGGCGACCGGCCACCCGGTGCACCTCGGCGGCTACTCGCAGGGCGGCATGTTCGCGTACCTCGTGGCCGCGTACCGGCGGAACGCCGATCTGGCGTCGGTGATCACGTTCGGAAGCCCGGTCGACATGCGCCAGAACCTGCCGATCCCGGTCGAGGACGGCCTGGCGGCGCGCATCCTGGCGCAGGCGTCGGACGCCATCTCGGGCGTCGTCGATCGCATCGAGGGGCTGCCGGGGACGTTCTCCGCGGGCGGCTTCAAGCTCCTGTCTCCACGCAAGGAGATCCAGCAGATCTTGAAGACGATTGGCCTTCTGCACGACCGCGAGGCGCTCGAGAAGCGCGAGGCGCAGCGGCGTTTTCTCGGCGGCGACGGGTTCATCGCCTTCCCCGGGCCCGCGCTGCGCGACCTGGTCTACGACATCGTGGCGTCGAACCGCCTGACCACGGGCGGCGTCGTCATCAACGGGCGCTCGGTGGGCCTGGGCGACATCACGGTGCCGATCCTCTACTTCGTGGGCACGAGCGACTCGATCGCGCGGCCCGGGAGCGTGCGCGCGATCAGGGAGGTGGCGTCGAGCCAGCGCATCGAGGAGATCGGCGTGCCGGCGGGACACTTCGGCATCGTGGTGGGCTCGCGCGCGATGGCGGAGACGTGGCCGGCGGTGTCCGAGTGGGTGGCCTGGCACGCCGGCACGGGTCCGGAGCCGCGGCGGTTCAAGGCGGGCGCGAAGGCGGACCCCGAGCCGCAAAAGCCCGAGGAGCGGGGCGACGCAGGGCCCGTGGGGGTGCTCTACGACCTCGCGACGGACATGGTGGACGGCCTGTGGGGGCGCGTGTCGGGGGTTTCACGCGACGTGGTGGGCGTGGTGGACGCGATGCGCTGGCAGCTGCCCCGGCTGGCCAAGCTGGCCTCGCTCGAGGATCGCTCGCGCATCTCGATCGGACGCGCGCTGGCCGAGCAGGCGGCGGCGATCCCGGACGCGCCGTTCCTCTTGTGGCAGGGCAGGGCGTTCACGTATCGCGAGGCGGACGAGGTCGTGAATCGGCTCGCGCACGCGCTGCTTGGGCTCGGCCTCCGGCGCGGCGAGCACGTGGCGATCCTCGCGGGCAACCACCCCGAGACGCTGTCGCTGGTGGCGGCGCTCTCGCGCATCGGCGTGGTGGCGGCGCTCTTGCCGTCGGAGGCTCGGGGCGCGTCGCTCGAGCAGGCGCTCGCGGTGGCGTCGCCGGCGGCGCTCGTGTGCGGCGTCGAGCACCTGGAGGTCGGCCTCGAGGCGCACCGGCGCGCGGGCGCGGCGGGACCGGTGCTCGTCCTCGGCACGGCGCGTACGGGGCACGCATCGCCGGCGGGGGTGGTGTCGATCGACGCGCGGATCGACCCGGACGCGGTCGAGCCGCCGCCCGAGGCGAACCCGGGCCGCGCGGCGGATCTCGCGATGTTGATGTACACGTCGGGCACGACGGGGCTGCCCAAGGCGGCGCGCATCACGAACCGGCGCTGGGCCCTCGCGGCGCTCGGCTCAGCGGCCATGTGCGCGCTTACGCCACGCGACACGGTGTACGTGTGCCTGCCGCTCCACCACGCGACGGCGATGCTGGTCGGCGCAGGCGGGGCGCTGGTGGGCGGCGCGCGGCTGGCGCTCTCGCCGCGGTTCTCGCCAAGCACGTTCTGGACCGACGTGCGACGCACCGGCGCGACCGTGGTGTTCTACGTGGGGGAGCTCGGGCGCTACCTCGTCAGCATGCCCGCGCCGCGCGAGGGCGGCGCCGAGCGGCAGCACCCGATCCGCCTGTTCGTGGGCGTCGGCATGCGCGCCGACGTCTGGCAGCGTCTGCGGGAGCGCTTCGGCGCCGTGCAGGTGCTCGAGTTCTACGGATCGACCGAGGGCAATGTGGTGCTCGCGAACCTCACGGGCGAGAAGATCGGCTCGGTGGGTCGGCCCCTGCTCGCGCAGTACGGGGGTTTCGCGGGCTCGTCCGACGTGACGGCGCAGGTCAGCATCGTGCGCTGGGACGACCGCAACGACCGGCCCCTGCGGGCGCACAACGGCCTTTGCGAGCGTTGCCTCGACGACGAGCCGGGCTTGCTCGTCGCGCGCATCCGGGAGTCGCACCCGATGGGACACTTCGACGGCTACACCGACGCGGCGGCGACCGAGCGCAAGATCCTGCGCGACGTGTTCGAGCTGGGCGACGCGTGGTTCGACACGGGGGACCTCTTGCGCCGCGACGCGGACGGTGACTACTGGTTCGTCGATCGCGTGGGGGACACCTTCCGCTGGAAGGGCGAGAACATGTCGACCGAGCAGGTGGCCGCGGTGGTGGCGCGCGCGAGCTTCGTCCAGATGGCGACCGTGTATGGCGTCGCGCTGCCGGGCCACGAGGGCAAGGCGGGCATGGCGGCGGTGGAGGTGCGGTCGGGGCACGCCTTCGACGGCGCCGAGCTGTACGCGCTGTGCGAGGCGAACCTGTCGTCGGCGGCCCGGCCGCGCTTTGTGCGCGTCGTCGATCGGCTCGAGACGACGGAGACGCTCAAGTTCAAGAAGACGCGCCTCGAGGCCGACGGCGCGGATCCCGCGCGCGTCCACGATGCGGTGTTCGTCTACGACGAGGCAGGGCGAACGTACGCGGCGCTCGACGAGGAGGCGTACCGGAGGGCGCTGGAGCGGCTGTAGCCGCAGCCGTGGCCCGAAATGACTGTGAATTGTCCCGGCGAGCGCTAACCTCCTTTGCCGCAGTGCGGCATACCCGAGCAGCGGAGGATTCCATGCTGGAACAGGTACGAGCGGAGCGCGCGACGATCGATCCGGGGCAGCTCGAGCGGGAGGGCTTTCGCAAGGCGCAGCGGCTCGCGTACGCGTGCGTCGAGGGCGTGGCCAAGGAGCTCGTCTACGGCACGACCGAGCGCGAGGCGGCCTTGCGCATGCGTCACTGGCTCGAGGTGCGCGGCGTGCGCGACTGGCTGCACCTGCCGTTTGCGTGGTTCGGCGATCGCACGGCCTTTCGGGGTTTCCGGCTGCCGACGGCGTTCTTCCCGACCATGCGCAGGCTCGAGCCCGGCATGCCCTTCATTCTCGACGTCGCGCCGGTGGTCGAGGGTCATGCCGCCGACATCGGGTACGCCGCTTGCCACGGGGAGAACGCAACCTTCATGCAGATGATGGCCGACCTGGCCGAGTACCGGACGCTGATCCTCGAGCGCACGGTGGCCGGCGCGACCATGCGCGAGGTGTACGAGGACGTCGATCGGCTGATCGCGCGGCACGGCTACGAGAACCGGCATCGCCGCTATCCCAGGCACGTCCTCGGGCATCGCGTGATGCGCCTCGAGGGAACGCGTGGCGAAGGGCGCACCCTGGGTGGCTTCGGCGCTCGCAGCCTCTACGATCTCCTGCGGCAGACGGTCGGCAAGGACGCGCACCCGCCCTTTTGGACCGATGACGCCCGGTCCGATCGTCCACCCGAGCCGGGTCTGTGGGCGATGGAGCCGCACGTCGCGTTCCGCGGCGTCGGGGTGAAGTTCGAGGAGATCCTGGTCGTGGAGGCTGGGGGCGTCGCGTACTGGCTGGACGACGAGGTGCCGCACGTCCTCCGCTGGCGCGCGCAGGCGGCCCGGGAGAGCGTGTCGTGATGGAGTGTCGCGTGCAGTCCGACGGCGTGACCCTGCGGGTCTGCGAGCACGGCGCTGGCGACGCCCCCACGGTGGTGCTCGTGCACGGGTATCCAGACACGAGCGCGGTCTGGGACGGCGTCGTGCCCCTGCTGGTCGAACGATTCCACGTCGTCACGTACGACGTGCGCGGGGCGGGCGGCTCGAGCGCGCCGGCGGATCCGCACGGCTATGCGCTCGAGGCCCTGGCGCTGGATCTGCTCGCCGTGATCGACGCGACGAGCCCGACCCGGCCGGCCCACGTCGTCGGCCACGATTGGGGCGCCATCGGCGCGTGGGAAGCGGTGACCGATCCGGCGCGGTCGCGGCGCATCGCGTCGTTCACGGCGATCTCAGGGCCGTGTCTCGATCACGTGGGCAAGTGGATCGAGGCCCGCAAGATCGCGAGCCCGCGCGCGCTGGGCGAGCTGGTCTCCCAGGTCGCGCGCTCCTGGTACATCGGCTTGTTCCAGCTGCCAGGGTTGCCCGAGGCCGTCTGGAAGGGCGGCTTCGCCCGCCGCGTGATGGGCCGCATCGCCGCGGACGCGGCCGTCGCGAGCACCTCGGACGGCCTCGCCGGCCTCGCCCTCTATCGCGAGAACGTCGGCCCGCGGCTGCGTGCGCCGCGGGAGCGTCACACCGAGCTGCCGGTGCAGGTCGTGGAGTCCGTGCACGATCGGTTCGTATCTCCCGCGCTGTACGACGATCTCGCTCGCTGGGCGCCGGACCATTACCGCCGGCGCCTCGAGTCCGGCCACTGGGCGCCGCGCTCGCACCCGGCCGCGATCGCCGCCGCGATCGGCGAGCTGGTCGATCACGTCGAGGGGGGCCAGCCGGCGCGCGCGCTCGAGCAGGCGCGGCCGCGCACGCGGCGGGGTCCGTTCGACGGCAAGCTGGTGGTCGTCACCGGGGCGGGCAGCGGCATCGGTCGCGCCACGGCGCTGGCGTTTGCCGACGAGGGCGCCGACCTCGTCTGTGCGGACATCGATGCGGCGGCCGCCGCGCGCACCGCGCGCCTGTGCGAGCTCATCGGCGTGCGGGGCGCCTCGTACGCGGTCGACGTGTCGGACGCCGCTGCCATGGAGCGCTTCGCGGCTGCGGTGCGTGGCGCGCACGGCGTGCCCGACATCGTCGTCTCGAACGCCGGCATCGGGCTCGAGGGCGCGTTTCTCGACACCACGGTGGCCGACTGGGATCGCATCCTGGGCGTGAACCTCTACGGCGTCATCCACGGGGCGCGCTGCTTCGGCCAGCAGATGGTCGAGCGCGGGCAGGGCGGCCACATCGTCAACATCGCCTCGGGTCTGGCGTACATGCCGACGAAGCGGCTGCCCGCGTACTGCACCACCAAGGCGGCGGTCCTCATGCTGTCGGAGTGCCTGGGCGCGGAGCTCGCGCCCCACCACATCGGCGTCTCCGCGATCTGCCCTGGCGTCGTGGACACGGCGATCACGCGGAGCACGCGCTACCTCGGGGGCAGCGCCGCCTCCGCCGAGCAGCGCCGCCGCGGCGCCGTGCGCATGTACCGAAAGCGCGCATTTCCGCCCGAACGGGTCGCGAGCGACATCGTGCGCGCGGTGCGAGACCGGACACCCGTCGTGCCGGTGACCGCCGAGGCCAAGGTCGGCCGCGTGCTCTCGCGGCTGTCTCCCGCGCTCACCCGCAGGCTCGCGCGCCTCGATCCGCTCGGCAGGTAGGGACAGCCGGTCCGGCCAGCCGAGTGGCCATGGCCGGCGGGGTGACCGTGTGGTCACGCTTTATGTAACTAGAATAATTGGATTGAGTGCCGTCATGGCGCGGCCCGGAAGTTGCTCCGCGGGGGCGCATGACGCCCAAGAGGCTCGCCTGGTCGCTCGCTCTGGCTCTGGGCTGCGGCGCCGACGCAGGCGCCCCTAGGCCCACCGAGGAGGTGGGCTCCGCGATCGATCTGCCGCTCGGGGACACGCCCGCCGATGACGGCAAGGCCGATGGCCAGTGGGGCGACGCGCTTTCCTGCAAGCCCGTGCCGGTGCTGCCTGGGCTCGCCAACCCCGAGATCTTCGTGTCCCTGCATGGCCACACCGTGCGCCTCGTGGATCGCGCCGCGGGCTTCGAGAAGGTGTTTCCGGTCGGCGTGGGCGCGCTCGAGACCGACACCTCCGCCGCCGGGTTCGGCGAGTCCAAGTCGTATTACCCGCTCCTCGCGACCGGCCGGCAGGACTTCGCGATCACGCCGTCGTCGATCCAGCCCTGCAAGACCTGGTGGACCGATCCGGAGACGGGCGCGAAGTCGCCGGTGTTCGCAGGCTTGCCGTTCCTGGCGTGGTACGGCGGCTACGCGTTCCACGGTCCGATCGACAACTACAAGGCCCAAAACGGCGGCACGCTTCGTCGCGGATTCGTCTCGCACGGCTGCATCCGCATGGAGGCGGCCGACGTGCTCGAGCTGTACGCGCGCATCAAGGGGCGCCCGCGCGTGCCGGTGCACGTGCAGCGCGAGCCCGAGCGGGATGGCGCGGCTCGCCGCATCGACGTGCCGAGCAAGTGGGTGGGCAGCGAGTGCGCCGGCGACGCCGACTGCAACTACCCCGGCGGCTTCTGTCACGAAAACGCGATCGGTGGCCGGGGCTTCTGCAGCCTGCGCTGTACCGGCGCCTGTCCCGACCGAGCGAACCTGCCGACCACGGCGTGCATCGCCGATCCGGCCGCGGCGGGGCAGGGCATGTGCGTGCTGCGCGCGCAGGCGCAGGACTCCGACTGCCGCAGCTGGGATCACATGACGGCGCAGACCAAGCGCCGCTTCAACTCGACCACGAGCGCCGTGGTGTGTGCGCCGGGCTCTCGCGGCTGGGTCGGCGAGCGCTGTCTGGCCGACGCGGACTGCACGAGCGGCACCACCTGCGCGGGCGAAGCCCCCGGCAAGCCCGGCCTGTGCACGGAGGCCTGCACGGCCGCGTGCCCCGATCAGCCGGGCTTCGCGGCGACGACCTGCGTGGCCGCCTCACCGCTCGGCGGGGCGGGCTGCATGCGCACCTGCACGCCGTCGTCGAATGCGGCCGAGTGTCCGGCCGGTCATGACTGCCGCGCCATGACCCGGCCGAGCGGGAGCAGCCGCAACGTATGCGTGCCGCGGTAGCGCAAAGATGACCAGGTCGTCCGGCGCGCCATGACTTGCGCCGGCGCCGGGTCAGGACCAGGATCCCATGCGGATGGTCGAATACATCTACGACTTCGTCAGGCTCTCCTCGCTCCCGTCGACGGTGGGCCGACCCCGTAGCGCCGACGAAGAGCGCAAGCTGCACGGCCTGCGGTCGCTGCTCGAGTCGCGCCCGGGGGCCCCCGGCGTGCGCCGCTGGAACCGGTTGACCGTGACCTGGGAGGGGCGTCTGGTGGGGCCAGCGTCGCAGCTGCGCGTCATCATCATCGAGGCGTCGGCCGGGGGGTTCCTCGTCAGGACCGCCATGCCGCTCGTGAAGGAGGACCGCTGGGAGCTTCGCATCCAGTCGGGGGAACACCCGCCCGTGGTCTTCCCGTGCCGGGTCGCGTGGGCCTCGCTGCGCGGTCGGGCAGGGCTCGCCATCGCGGAGCAACCGTACCTGCCAGTCGAGCACCGCTCTCCCCTCGCGCGCGCCTGATACGCTGCGCGCGTGACCATCGACCTCAAGCTCCTCGTGGCCTCCGCGGTCCTTGCCTGGGTGATGCTGATCTTTGCCAGCATCTCGCGATCGCGCGGCTGGCACCCTTCCGGGCTCAAGGTGGCCTTCGGCAACCGGGATGACCTGCCCGAGGCGGCGCCCTGGATGGGGCGCGCCGACCGCGCGGCCAGGAACATGACGGAGAACCTGCCGCTGTTCGCGACGCTGCTGCTCGTCGCGCATGTGGGGGGCGTTCCTGCCGAACGGCTGGTGCTGCCGTCGTGGCTGTTCTTCGGGGCGCGCCTGGCCTACTTCCCGATCTACGTCCTCGGCATTCCCGTGGTGCGCACGGGGGTCTGGGCCGTCAGCATCGCGGGCCTGGCCATGATCGCGGCGGCCTGCGTCGGCATGTAGCCGACCCGGGCGCCGGGGCGCTATTATTCATTGACATCTAGTCAGTCAATGTCTAGTTTGCTGACATAGAGTCAGTCAATGGCGCGGCCGGTCGATCTCGAGAAGCGGGCGCAGCTCGCGGTGCAGGCCTTCGAGGTGCTGCGCGCGCGCGGCGTCTCCGCGACCACCATGAGCGATCTGGCCGCCGAGCTCGGCCTCAAGCGTCCGACGCTCCACTATTACTTCCGCGATCTCGGCGAGGTGTACGAGGCGGTGCTCGACGAGAACCAGAAGCGCCTGCGCGCCCTGGCCGCCGAGCGCCTGATCGGCGTCGAGCACCCGTTGGAGCTTCTGCTCGCCGTGGTCCGCGTGCTGCACGAGCACTACCGCGGCCGCCGCGACGTCGCCATCCTGATCGGCCAGATCATGGCCGCGCGTGGCGGCGCCGACCCCGAGGAGGTCGTGCGGCGCGGGCGCGCGTTCGTCGCGCCGATCCGGCAGGCCTTGACCGACCGGCTGCGCGCCGGGATCGAGGCCGGGCAGGTGCGGGAGTGCAACCCGTGCGAGGTCGTGGACCTGGCCATCGCGGCGTGCGATGGCGCGCTGCTCGGCCGGATCCTGCGCGACGAGAGCGCCGAGCCGGTGCTGGCCGCGATCGAGCACCTCGTCATCGATCCCCTGCGAATCACCCCGAAGTG
Organism: Myxococcales bacterium; assembly: GCA_023248855.1. Lineage (GTDB taxonomy): Bacteria > Myxococcota_A > Polyangia > JAHFDS01 > JAHFDS01 > JAHFDS01. Next base: position 1,879 of record JAHFDS010000042.1, on the reverse strand, counting down.
AAGGAGCCACGATGATCGTCACCGAAGCCACCTCGCGCTCTCCCCGTCCTGTGCTCGCCTCGTCGCCGCGCCCGGGCGTGCCGCTGCTCGTCCTCGACGTGGGGGGCTCCGAGCGCGACATCGGTCGCGCGCACGGCGAGCTCGTGCGCGGCCACGGCGGCGCGGACGCCCTGCTCGGGTTCTATCCGGAGCTGCCGCAGCACCTCTTGCTCGGCGGGCTCGAGCGTGGGACGGAGCGGGTGGTGCGTCGCCTCGGCCGGCCGCTGCTCGCGGAGGCGCTCCGGCGCATGGAGCGGGCGCGGCCGGAGCCCTTCCGTGCGCGGACCCGGGCGTTCTTCGAGGCGCTCGGGCGTCCGGAGCAGGCGCGCTTCCTCACCGTGATGGACGTCTTTCAGAACGTCGTGGGACTCGCGGGTCGTCTGCCGATCGGCGGTTTCGGACGCATGGCGAGGAGCGCGACGCCGATGTGCTCGACCTCGGTCGTGTGGGGCGCCGCGAGCGCCGACGGCACGCTCCGGCACGCGCGCAACTTCGACTTCCCCGGGATCGGCGTGTGGGATCCGACGCCGGTCGTCGTATTCGTCTCTCCGGATGAGCCCGGTACGCTGCGCCACGGCTTCGTGACCACGCGCGGCGCCGACGTGCCCGGCGTGACGGTCTTCAACGAGGCCGGCCTCGTGCTCACCGCGCACACGCGCTTTCACCGCGAGGTGACGTTCGACGGCGCGGCCGTGGTCGACCTCGGCCACGAGATCGCCCGGCGGGCGCGCTCTTTGGCCGACGCCATCCGCATCGCCAGGGAGCGGCGCGTGGCCTCGACCTGGGGGCTTTGCGTGTCGTCCGCGAGCGAGCGGCGCGCGGTGGTGCTCGAGCTGCACGCCGGCGGGGTCGAGGTGGTCGAGCCGCGGCGCGGGGAGGCGCTCTTGACCTGCGCCAACCGCTACCGCCACCCGCGCATGCAGGTCGGCGAGGTCGCGGCCTCGCCGGCCTGGGGCGAGCACTCCGACGCGCGCGAGCGGCGAATGCGCGAGCTGCTCGAGGCCGCTCGGGCCCGCGGCGGCGCCACGGTCGAGGACCTGTGGGCGCTGCTCGACGACCACGTGGATCCCGATGCCCCCGGCGTCCCGCGCACGGCCGGCGGCGTGGTTCGCTCGGCCAGCACGGTGCAGAGCGTGGTGGTCGAGCCGGAGGCGGGCGCGATCTGGGTGTCGGTGGGGCGCGTGCCGGCCAGCGCGGGGCCCTGGCAGCGCATCGAGTGGCGCTGGGAGGGCGCGGGCGCGCGCACGGTGGCTCCCGAGGGTGCGCGTGGCGGCCGGCCGGTCGAGCCAGCGATGGAGGCCTTCGTCGAGGCGGTGCGTATCGACGTCGGCACGCACGACAAGCCGGCGACGGCGGCGGCGCTCGAGCGCGCCGTGGGCCTCTCGCCCGCGGATGCGTCGCTGCGCCTGCTCGCGGGGGGCCTCTCGATGCGGCTCGGCCGGGTGCGCGAGGCGGGGGCGCACTTCGATGCTGGCCTCGACAGCGAGCGCGCGCCATTCCGCCGTGGCCAGCTGCTGCTCTGGGCCTCACGGGCAGCGGACGCGAGCGGGGATGCGCCGAGGGCCGCGGCTCTGCGCGCCGAGCTCGCGGCCACGTCCGATCCGCGCCTGTGGCTCGCCCGCGCGGACGCAGAAAAGGACGCGGGCCGCCCGTGGACATCGCGCCGGGCGCGCCGAGCGCACGCCTTCATGCTGCAGGGCGACGTCGCCTGATCCCGAAGGCCGCGCTCTCAGCACCGCCGCCGAGGCGTCTCCCTGGTCCGTTCCTGCGCCGCCGGCGACTCGAACCCCTTCGACGTCGAATGCGCCCACGCCTTCGCGATGTAGGCGGCCGCATCTGG
>JAHFDS010000385.1 GCA_023248855.1 Myxococcales bacterium | reverse complement strand
CGCCCCGTGCGCGCCCGCCCCGTGCGTGGTGCCTGTCGCGTCCGCGGCCGCGACGCCGGTCCGGCCCGCCCGTCTGGCGAGCCGGTATCAGGAGCGGCTCGAGGCGCGGTACGAGCTGTTCTTCGGGTCGAGCCCGATGGAGCGCAACTTCCTGTCGCAGACGCTCGACGTCTCCGAGACGGAGTGCACCCTGCTCACGAACGAGCACACCGAGCGCGTCTCGACGCGCCTGTTCGTCCACTTGTCGCTGCCCTCGGGCGCGCGCGCGCGGGTGCTCGCCCTCGTCGTGCACGCGAGCTCGCCGCGGCGCGGGCCCGACGGCCAGGTCGTCGCGCCTGGGACAATGCGGATCCGCTTCGAGGCCGGCCAGAGCTTGCCGACGGAGTACAAGGAGCTCCTGGCGCGCTGCGCCGCGAGGCCGGCCCGCACCTCGACGCCGCCACGCCCGCTCAGCGCGTGCGCATCGTGACGAGCAGGTGCGGCGCGCCGTCCCACTCGATCGAGACCGCGCGAAGCTGCACCCCCATCGACTCGCCCGGCCCGCCGCTCACCTCCACGGTGCTGGAGTCGCCTGCGCGCACCTCGAAGCCGAGCCCTTTGCCGAGCAGCTCGCGCGCTTCGGCGCCGAGGATGGCCTCGGCGGCCGGATTGACGAGCGCGATCCGGCCGTGCCCGTTGAGGAGGACCATGCCGTCGGGGGTTCCGTGGATGAGGTTCGAGAGGTTGGTCTCCGCGGCCTGTAGCTCGCGCGCATGCCGGAGCGCCACCTCCATGAGCTGGTGGCGCTCCAGGGCGTAGCGGATGGCGCGGCCGACCCAGTGGCTCGCCAGTTTCTCCTTCTCGAAGAAGTCCTGGGCGCCCATCTTGAGCGCATCGAGGCCCAGGGTCGCGGCGCCCTGGGACGTGAGCACGATGACGGGCAGGTCGGCAAAGCGCGCTCGCAGCCGCGCCAGCGTCTCGAGGCCCTGCGAATCCGGCAGGTGCAGATCGAGCAGCACGAGGTCGATGCCACCCGACGCCACGCGCACGAGCGCACTCGCGAGATCATCCGCCGACTCGGTCTCGAACCTGGCCTCGGCGACCTCGGACAGCACGCGCTCGACGTGCGCGCGGGTGCCGCGCGAGTCTTCCACGAGCAGGGTGCGCACCGTGAGCGGAGCGCTCACCTGGACCGCCCCGGCCGCTCGATGCCGAGCGCGCCCAGCTTTGCCACCAGCGTCCGGCGCGGCATGCCGAGGTGCTCGGCGGTCCGCGTCTGGTTCCAGTCGCACTTCTCCAGCGCCTCCACCAGGCGCGCGCGCTCGACCTCGGCGAGCTGCTCCTTGATCGAGCCCCTGATGACGATCTCCAGGGTCTTTTCTGGTCGGCTGGGGCCGCCGCCCTCCGCGCTGGGCTGGGCCGCGATCTGGGGGGGCAGGTGCCGTGGCTCGAGCACCTCGCCTTCGCAGACCAGCACGGCGCGGCCGAGCGCGTTCTGCAGCTCGCGCACGTTGCCGGGCCAGGCGTAGGCCTCGAGGGCCAGGGCGGTGGCCTTGCCGAGCGCCGGCGCGGGTTTCCGGGCCGTGCGAGCGGCCTCCGCGATGCACCGCTCCGAAAGCGGCCGGATCTCGCGCCTGCGCTCGCGCAGCGGCGGCACCGCCAGCAGGATCGCATTGAGCCGGTAATAGAGGTCCTCGCGGAAGCGCCCTTGCGCAATCTCGCTCGGGAGGTCGCGGCTCGTGGCCGCGAGCACGCGGACGTCGACGGGGTGCTCCTCGGCTGCGCCGAGCCGGCAGACCCGCTTGTCCTCGACGACGCGCAGGAGCTTGGCCTGCACGCCGAGCGGCAGCTCGGCCACCTCGTCGAGAAAGATCGTCCCCCGGTGGGCCCGCTCGATGGCGCCCTGGCGCGCTTCGGTCGCGCCCGTGAAGGCGCCCCGTTCGTGGCCGAACAGCTCGGCCTCCACGAGGTCGTGGGGCAGCGCGCCGCAGCTCAGCTTGATGAGCGGGTGTGGGCTGCGCGAGCCGAGGTGGTGCAGCGCGTCGGCGAGCACCTCCTTGCCCGAGCCGGTCTCGCCCGTGATCAGCGCTGGCAGGGTCGCGCTGGCGATGCGCTCGGCGTTGGCGAACAGCCGCGCCATCGCCGGATCGGCGACGATCGCCTGGCGGTTGCCGATCTGCAGGACGGCGACGGCGCCTTGCGCGACGCCGACGCCCCCCTGGCTGTGCGAGCGCAGCGCCAGCTGCGCGGCCAGCGCCAGGCTCTCCACCGACGGCGCGTCGCCCGGAAAGGTGGCCACGCCGAGCTCGACCGGCACCTTGCTCATCCCGAACAGCGCGTGGACGCGGCGCGCGGCGGCCTCCGCCACGTCCTTTCCGGCTTCGCCGAGCAGGATGTCGAGCCGCCCGGTGGCGGCGATCGTGATCGCGTCGGTGGCGCGCAAGGTGTGCTGCAGGATGGTCTTGCCGATGCGGAGCAGGTCAGCCACGTGGGCCGGCGCCACCTCGAGCGTGAGGTAGCCCATGGAGCGGTCGTGACGGATGCAGCGCGCCGCCTCCTCGCGCAGGCGCTGTGCGAACTGCTCCGCGGAGACCATGCGGGCGGTGCCGTCGCGCGTGGCCTCGAGGAGCTGGATCTGGGCCGCGATCTGGCCGAAGCGGACGCGATGGCCGGCGCGGAGCGGCACCTCGCCGAGCACGGGCGCGTCATCGAGGTAGGTGCCGTTGGTGCTGCCGCCGTCGCGGAGCACGGGGCCCGACGGGCCCGGCAGGATGGTGGCGTGCGCCCGGGACACCGAGGGGTGGTCGATGTGGACGTCGCAGCCGAGCGCGCGGCCGACGGTCAGCGGGTCGGTGCGCAGCTCGTACTGCCGGATGCCCTGCGGCGACAGGACGAGCAGGATGAGCTTGCCGTCCCGCGCCGCGCCCCCCGCCGCGTCTCCCCCGTGGTTGGTGTCCTCGTCGAAGAAGTTGTCGTCCACGCCGCTCACGGTGAGCCCCCGGGCAGGATATCACGGCGGATCCGCGGCTCGGAGGCCGCGGCGTTGCGCAGGCTTCTGCTCAGCGGCACCTGACCGGTCAGGTGCCGCTGGCTCGTGGTGGCGTCGATGCACTCGAAATCACCGACATTTCCGGATGGCACGCGCCGTGCTGAGTAGCCTGGGCATGCAAACCCAGATCGACCGCACCCTCCAAGCCCGTCACAGCCGGCGGGTCCTCTGCGCGAGCCTGGCCGTCGTTCTGGGTCTGAGCGCGTGCGAAGGCGATGCGGGGCTCGCCGCGCCCTCAGGGGTGATCCGCGCCGAGCAGCAGACGTCGGACGGCGGCGCGACCTTGCCGATCACGGTGACTCCCGCGCAGGGCTTCGCCGGGACCCAGGTCTTGGTCAAGGGAAGCGGCTTCAAGCACGGCGGCACGATCAAGGTCACGGTGTGCGGGCAGAACGGCACCACGCAGGCCGACATGACGATGGGTGCGTTCTCGTACGTCACCAACGTGCCGAACAGCGCCGCACCTCCCAGCTGCACCGTGAGCGCCACGGACAACGCCTCAACGGGAACCTTCCCCTTCATCGTCCCGGCCCCGAAGCTGACCCTGAGCTCGCCCAGCGGCCCTCCCGGGAGCCTCATCGTGGCCTCTGCTAGTGGCTTCAAACCTGGCTACCAGGTCAACGTCAGCGGTTTTTGCCAGACCTCCGGCTGCTATCCCGACACGAGCGGCGCTTGCAACATTCCCCTGGTCGCCAGCAGCGTGCCCGGAAGCTACACCCTCACCGCCACCGCCCAGGGTGGTGGTCAAGGCGGCGCCACCGCCAGCGCACCCTTCAGCGTGACGAGTGCTACCGGTACGGCCTGCAGCTGCGTCGGCAAGGTCTGCGGCGCGCCGGACGGCTGCGGCGGGATTTGCTCGGCGTCTACCCCGAGCTGTCTGCCCACGGGGAGCTGCACTCCATGCGCTGCGTGCAACGGTCCGAGCGCAGACGGCAGGTCCTGCGTTCCCCTTGCCAACGGCACGAGCTGCAGCGACGGCAATGCGTGCACGCGGACGGATACGTGTCAGTCGGGCACGTGCGTCGGCGCGAGCCCGGTCGTTTGCACCACGCCGGATCAGTGCCACACGCCGGGCACCTGCAACAGGTCGAACGGAGCCTGTTCGGCGCCCACTGCGGTCACATACGCGTGCATGATCTCAGCCACGTACTCGGTGCTAGCAGTACCCCCTACGGGCGGCCCGAATGGAACGCCGGCGGATCTGGCGGAGGCCCATGTCGCAGCGGGCTCCCTGATGCAGGTCGTCGTCAGTGGCGTCAATCTCCAACCGATCCCCGCAGTCTCCTTCTCTGGCACTCCGCCGATCCTGATTCCGGCTGCGAACTTCAGCCCGTCTTCGACTTGGACCCAGCTACAGTTCAGTGTGCTGCTCAGCTCGGGGTTTTCGACCTCGACAGAGACGTACCTCTACGTGCGTGATCTCTATTCGAACAAGACGAGCCAGGAGCGTTTGTTCGTGGCCCCAATAGCCTCGTCGCTGGCACCTACGCAGATCCCCGCTGGCGGCACGGATACCCTCGTGCACGTCAACGGCGCCGGGTGGTCCGAAGAATCAAACGCGTACTATGCGCACCCGAGCGCGTACATCGCTGGCACCCGCCTCGCAGTCTCCTATGTAAACTGGGACGGTTTCGACATTACCGTGCCCGCGGGCATGCTCGGCGCCGCGGGAACACTACCGGTGGACATCCTCGCCACCGACTGGCTCGGGGATGTCGTCCACGCTGCGACGCTCACCCTGACGGTGAGCCAACCCAGCCTCACCCTCACGCCCTCAGCCGGTGGGCCGCTGTCCAGCTTCATCGCGAAGGCGACGCATTTCCCTGCCGGCCAGCAGGTCGTGTTCTCCTCGCAGATCCAGGCCCTGCCGCTGACTTGCACGTCAGATGCGACGGGTGCCTGCCAGGTGACCATCCAGACCACAAGCGCCGCTCCTGGCGGGTACCCGATCACGGCGCGCGTTTCCAACAGCGAGGACTGGCGGCAACCTTCCTACTGGGCGACCGCGCCCTACCAGATCCTCGCGCCGTGGATCACGACGGTCACATACACACTGCCGGGCTCGTCCGAAGAGAAGGTGTACGATGGTGAGACCAGCTTCGACGCGACCCAGACCGTCAAGTTCACCGTCTACGGTCATGGATTCATGCGGCCACAGGCCGATGGGCGCCATGCCACCATCACCCTCGGTGGTGTCGAGCTGCGAAACGACTACGGCTCGAACACGGAGACGGTCCTTCACGCCGAAATGAGCCCTGGTCTGCACGCGGGCGCGGGCAGGCTCGTGTTCGGCGTCAGCGACGGGACCAATCTGGCCGTCGGCCCCGCGATCAATGTCAGGCCCCACATCACGGGTGACTTCACGCCGAAGAACACTGCCTTTGGCGCAGGCGTGACGCTCCAGCTTCCCGGTGCAGGTTTGATCGACGTCTGCGCGGGTTGCACAACGCCCTCCACCGTGCTCGTCAATGGCCAACCCGCGCAGTTGATCACGGCGAGCTACGGCGGAGTCGTGGCGTTTGCGCCCGCTCCGGCAGCAACCGACACCAGCCTCGCGGTGGAGATCGTCACAGGCACGACGCACACCCACTCCAACGTGGTGACCATCAACATCACCGGCAGCGATCCGAACGACCCGTGCCACAGCCCGTTCATCACCGGCGTGCCCCCATACACCACGGCCTTGGACCCGGTGCGTCCCACGCCGGGCTGCACGCGCGCGCAGCAGTGGAGCCTCGGCGTGCATCCGCCGCAGGGTACGTCCGCCTTCCTGTCGGACGGTATTGCCCCTTCTGATCCCCTGACGAACATGGATTGCTACCTGCTGGTGCAGCAGGCTGCGAACGACGCCGATTCATACGCTCTAGCGAACAGCATCTGCGACCAGTATGATTGGGGCGACTTCTGCGTGGCGCTCGCCAAGCTGAAGTGTGCAGGCATCCCGGCTGCAGACGCGAAGTCGGGAGTGGATGATTCCGATGGAGCGGTGCTGCCCAAGGCCAGCCCCTCCTTGGTCCACCCCGATGTCCCCGCGTGCGCCGCCACGGACACCTGCATGACGGACTGTCACGGCACAGGATCGCATTCCGATCAGATGGGGCGATGGAGCTCTTGGTCGGGATCGGGCGTCACGTTCCAGTACTGCCAGTATGCGTATGGGCTATACAATGGCCCATACACGATGTTGGCATATGGGCTCGGGAGATCGGACGACCACTGTGCGAGCCCCGGCCACTACCAGTACACCACCTCGAGCACGATCTGCACCTCGGATCCTCAGAAGCTCAGTCGCGGCACATGCAAGACCTCGAGCGAAAGCGTGAGCCCCGGGCATCTAGGGCACCTGTTCGACGGCTCCACGTGCGTGCTCGAGTAGTCATGCCGTAGCCAACGACAGTCCGCGGCCGCCGTCGCGGAGCACGGCGCCCGACGGGCCCGGCAGGATCGTGGCGTGCGCCCGGGACACCGAGGGGTGGTCGATGTGGACGTCGCAGCCGAGCGCACGGCCGACGGTCAGCGGGTCGGTGCGCAGGTCGTACTGCCGGATCCCCTGCGGCGACAGCCCGGGCAGGATGAGCTTGCCGTCCCGCGCCCCGCCGCGTCTCCCCCGTGGTTGGGGTCCTCGTCGAAGAAGTCGTCGTCCACGCCGCTCACGGGAAGCCCCACGGCGGGATCCCGCGGCTCGGAGGCCGCGGCGTTGCGCAGGCTTCTGCTCAGCGGCACCTGACCGGTCAGCCGGGGCAGCTCGTGCTGACAGCGATGTCTTCGAGATCACGCGCATTCCGGATGGCACGCGCGGTGCCTAGTAACCTCCGCATGCAAACCCAGATCGACCGCACAATCCAATCCCGTCACAGCCAGAGGGTCCTCTGCGCGAGCCTGGCCGTCGCGAGCGTCCTCGGCTGCCTGGCCGAGGGCGCCAGCGCTCCTTCGCCGGGTGACAAGCCGGTCGGGGCGAGCCGCTACTATCCTGCACGCGGGTTGTTCTGTTGCCTCGCCATGCGCACGACGCCCCAGCTCCTGGTGATGGTACTTTTCATGCTGGCGGCCTGCGGCGGCGAGCCCGTGGTGGAGACAGGCGCTACGCTTTTCGAGACCACCGTGATCAGCGCGTGCCCGACCGGCGCCACCGCCGGCAACCTCTTGCTCTCCCCGGCGCAGGGTGGTCCAGGCACGCAGATCCAGGTCACGGCCGTCGCGGGAACCTTCGCCGTTTCCCGAAGGCTGTCGGTGACCTCGATGCTCGGCAACCATTACACCTCGTCGAGCCAGAACACCACCGGAGCGCTCAGCGCTGCGTTGTCCGCACAGATGACAGCGTCTCCCGGCAGCTATGCGGTCAGCGCCAGCGACGGCACGACGACCCTGTGCACGTCGTTCACCGTGCTCTCGCCCGCGCTCATCCTCACACCTTCTAGCAGTATTCCCTACCAGGCGTTCACGGCGACCGTGAGCGGATTCCGCGCGGGCTCGACCGTCACGATCACGGCTTCCGACTTCAACGCTCAGACCTGGTGCAACGCTGATGGTACCGGCGGCTGCAGCGTGCCCCTGACCGCGGCCAGCCCGGTGCTGGGCGCCCACGCGGTCACGGCGAGCGGCTCGGGAGGTCTCACCGCGAGTGCCTCGTACCAGATCACTGCTCCGCGCCTGACCCTGACCGGGGGCTTCGGCAGCTT
>JAHFDS010000041.1 GCA_023248855.1 Myxococcales bacterium | reverse complement strand
CTTCCAGTGCGCGCACGTGCTCTCGCTGCGGGCGGGCGCGCTCTCCCCCGCGCTGGCCGCGCTGGCGCTCAGGCTCGCAGGAGAGCCCGGCTGGCGCCTCGCGAGGGCCGCCCTCTGCGCCTTGTCGGCGCACGCACGCGCGGGCGCGGCGCTCCCCGATGCGGCGGGGACGCGAGCCCGTGAGCTCGCCGGGCAGTACACGCCGACGTGGACGCGCGTCGCAGCGCTCGAGCTGTGCGCTGCCCTGGGTGACTTCGAGCCGCTCGAGCAGGCGCTCTCCGCGAGCGAAGCGCCGGATGACCTCTTCGTGCGGGCCGCCGCCGCGCGGCTCCTCGCGGACGCCACGCCCGAGCGTGCCCGCAGCTGCCTGCGGCGCCAGGTCAGCGACCCGAGCGAGCACGTGCGCATGGAGCTGGCGCGCCTCGCGGGCGCTCTGGATGCGTGCGATCTGCTCGCGACCCTGGCCGATCCGGCGCGGGAGCGCTCGCCTCGTGTACGCGCGGCCGCGGCCATCGCCCTCGCGCCGCTCGATGCTGCGCAGCTTGCGCGCATCCTCGAGCAGGATCCCCACGACATCCCCCGGCGCGCCGCCCTCGAGGAGGCCGAGCCGCTCGCGCCCAAGCATCCCGCGCTGCGGGTCGCGATCGAGCGCCTGGCGGTCGCCCAGGGCTCGCCCGAGCTCGGCCTCCTGGCTGCCGAGGCGGCCGAGCGGATCCACCACCTCCTCGACGAGGCCGCTGCGGGCGCGCTGCGACACGCGACCGCGGCGCTGGCCGGCGTCTCCGAGCAGAGGGCGGCGGCGCTACGCGAGGACCTTCCCCCCGACCTGCTTGGCCGCGCGCTGGCCGTCCTTGCGACCGCCGACCACGGCCTGCAGGCGCAGCGTCGCGGCCGCGGCTGGCGCGTCCTCCGTGGCGATCGGCTGCGCAGACGCACGTGGCGCACCCTCCACGAGATGCGATCGCCCTCGCCCGACAAGCGGCAGAGCCACCCGCATTGCATCGGCCGGGTGGCCTACGGCGAGGTGCGCGCGCCGCCGGGCGGCCTCGCCGAGGTGACCGCGACGAAGGTGCCCGGAGAGCGCGTGCTGGTCCCGCAGCTCGGTGACTGGGGACGCCACCTGCCTACGCCGGACGACCTCCTCACGTGGCCGCGCGGCGGCACGCTGTCGCTCTTCTCCGCCTTCGGAGTCACGCGCGTGCGCTTTCCGCGGAGGTCGCGCTGGCTCCTGGCGCGCGTCGCGCTCACGCTGCGCTACGCCGCGCTCGTGCAGAAGCGCTGGCTCGCGCTGACGGCGCCCGAGCTGCGCGATCGTCGCGCCTATCTGCGCGCGCTCGAGCGCCTCGGCTTCGAGGTCCGCTTCGAGGCGCACCGGTCCTCGGGCCCCGCCGAGGTCCTCGAGCTCTACGCGCCGGCCGCGCCCGAAGGCGCCGTGCCCGTCGGCCATCCGCTCGTGGTGCCGGCGGCCGAGCTCCTGCGGCGGTGGCTCGATCCGAGCACCTCCACGATCAACCACCTGGTCGGCCTCGGGGTCGCCACCATCGGCCTCTTCTACCTGCGCCTCCGTGAGGCCCGACGCGCCATCGCGCGCGCGCGCGCGGCGATCCCGCTGTCGATAGGAGGCTGGGGCACGCGCGGCAAATCCGGCACCGAGCGCATCAAGGCGGCGCTCTTCCAGGCGCTCGGTTGCGAGGTGCTGGTCAAGACCACCGGGTGCGAGGCGATGCTCATCCACTGCGTTCCCGACGCGCCAGCGAGCGAGGTGTTCATCTACCGCACCTACGACAAGGCGAGCATCTGGGAGCAGCACGACCTCGTACAGATCGCCGAGCGCCTCGGGGTGGACGTCTTCCTCTGGGAGTGCATGGCTCTCAACCCGGACTACGTCTCGATCCTCGAGCACCACTGGATGCGCGACGATCTGTGCACGCTCACCAACGCCTACCCCGATCACGAGAACATCCAGGGTCCGGCCGGCGTGGACATCCCGCGCGTGATGGCGCGGTTCATTCCGCGCAGCGGCACGCTCCTCACTGGGGAGGAGCAGATGCTGCCGATCCTCCGCGACGCCGCCCAGGCAGCGAGCACCGAGCTCGTGAGCGTGCGCTGGCGTGACCATGCCCTGCTGCCCGAGGATCTGCTGGCCCGCTTCCCCTACGAGGAGCACCCGCGCAACATCGCGCTCGTGCTCGCGCTCGCGGTGCGCCTCGGCATCGACCGGACGATGGCCCTCAAGGAGATGGCCGACTGGGTGGTACCCGATCTCGGCGTGCTCAAGACCTACCCCGAGGCCACCTGGCGCGGCCGTCGGCTCGTGTTCTCGAACGGCATGAGCGCCAACGAGCGCACCGGCTTCCTCAACAACTGGACGCGCTGCGGTTTCGATCGCCAGGCGCCCGACGACGTCGGCGAGTGGGTCGTCACGGTGGTCAACAACCGCGCCGATCGCGTCAGCCGCTCGATGGTGTTCGCCGACATCGTGGTGCGCGACGCCCAGGCGAACGCGCAGGTCCTCATCGGGACGAACCTGTCGGGGCTGCTCGGCTTCATCGGGGCGTCGCTCGATCGCAAGCTCGGAGAGATCGCGCTGCTCCACGCGGACGAGCTGCCCTTGCCGGCGCCCCGCCTGCGCGCGCTGGCGCTCGAGCGCGCGGAGCGGGCGCTCGGCGCCGTGGGCATCGGCGCGCTCGGCGCCGAGCGCCTCTGCCGAGAGGCCAAGGCGATGGCCGAAGGGCTCGGGGTCCGGGCGCCCCTCGACGCGGCCGCCTTCGAAGACGCGCTCGACGCCGGCCAGCCCACCGTCGCGGCGGGTGCTGCTGCCGTCTCGCGCTTGCTCGCGCCACGCCTTCGCACCTTCGTCGAGGCGCTGGGAGAGCACGGCGAGGATGCGCGCCGGCACCTCGTCGCGCTCACGACGCGGCACGCGACGCTCCTGCGCTGGCGCAGAGACCTCGACGCGGCGCTCGACCAGGGCGAGTCGCCCGTGCGGCACGAGCACGCCTTTCAGGCAATCCTGCGCGAGCTCTTCACCGCGACCCTGGTGCCCTTTGTCGACCCCAACCTCACCGGTGATCAGATCGTCGATGCGGTCGCGCGCGCGTGCCCACCGGGGTTTCGCGTGCGCATCATGGGCATTCAGAACATCAAGGGCACGGGGCTCGACTTCGCCTACCGATGGGTGAGCCTCGCCACCACGGTACGCCGGATCGACGCGCTCGAGCGCTGCATGGGTGAGCACGCGGTGGCGGCGGCGTTTGCCATCGCAGAGACCCAGGGTCTGGGCGTGCTGGACCTCGACGTCGCCGAGCACGCGGTGCGCCAGGCGGCGGCGCGGTCGGACGGGAAGTGCGCGCGCGAGCTCGACGCAGTGGCCGATCGCATCGCGGCTCGCCTGCGTGACCGCGTCGCGGCCCTCGGTCGTGCGTCGACGAGAGCGGGGGCGTGGCTGCGCCCGCTCGAGCGTGTGCTCGACGTCTGGGACGGCGTCGCGAGGCGGCGCCGCGCCGATGGTGTCCTCGAGGATCTGGAGGCCGGACGAACCTCGCACGGAGCCGCCGCCCAGGCACTCCGCGACCTGATGAAGCGGCAAAAGGGCGGCTGGCTGTTCGGGCCGAAGGCCTGAATCAGGGATCGATCGGCAGGTAGCGGCGCGTCACCCAGTGAAGCGCGACCTCTCCCGGCTCCGCGGACCGCACGCGCGCGAACTCGTACTCGTTCGGCGCGGGCACTTGGGCCGCGGCGCTCGGCAGCGGCGGATCCCATTCGACCAGGGAGAGGTCGTCGACCACGAGCCGCGCGCCTTCCTCGGCTGGGCGATCGAGCAGGATCTCCGGGCTGACGAGCGTGTCGACCGCCGGTACGTGCTCGACGTTGAAGCACTGCCACTCGTTGGACGCCGTCAGCTCGGCGGCGGCAACGCGCGCGATCGACTTCGCACCCAGCTGCCGCGAAGGATAGACCCCCAGGCTCGCGCTGCCGCGGCTCGAGCCCGAGAGCCGCCAGCAACCGGCGAACGTATAGCGGTGTCCCGAAAGGAGCGTGAGGAGCCCCGCGCCGCGCACCGACGCAGGTCCCGCGTTGCCCGACTTGCGCCGCAGCTCGAGGGCGAGCCGCCCCGTCCGCGCCACCTCGTCCGACGGACCGACGTCCGGCCCCGAGAAGCGCCAGCCCGAGCCAGTGCCGAGCTTCGCGCCTGCGATCGTCTCCTCCTCGAACCCGCCGTCCCACAGCAGCTCCCGGCCGAGCTCGATCGCCAGCTCTCGCGGGGGCCCGCTCGCGACCGCTGCGGTGACGGAGACCACGAATCCCTCGCGATCTCCCTCCAGCAAGGGCGTGCCCGGCGTCGCCGCCGCGCCGTCGGTGGTCGCGGTCAGGACGCCGCGGACCTCCTTGGCGGTCTCGAGCGTGCGCACGCCGTCGGCCGATGGCGCCACCTCACCCCGCCCGTGACAGAGGTACACGAGCACACCGGGTTGCGAGATCGCGGCGACGCGGCGCAGGATCCGCGCGGCGAGCTGGCCGGTCGCGAGCTGGGGACCGTAGTGCACGAGCGCGATCGGCCACAGCCGGAGCCGCCGCAGCCGGCGGAACCGCACCTGCGCCTCGAGCAGGACCCCGGCACGCCCTTCCGGGCGCTGGCCCCCGAAGACCAGCTGCCCGAGCCCGGCGGCGACCACGACCTGCCCTGCACGGAAGAGCGGCATGAGCGGCCTCGGGCCGTGCCCCACGACGAGCGCGGCGCCGGCCTTTGCGGCCGCATCCGCCAGCGGCGCAAGCTGCGAGGTGTCGGCGGACCATTCGGCGCCGGCCGTCAGGTGCGCCACCACCAGATCCGCTCCGAGCGCCGCCTGCCGCACCGCGCTGCCGACGTCCACCGGCGTCGCGGCCACGACGCCGGCCTTCTCGGCGGCTGCCTCGAAGAACGGAGGCGTGTCATCCCTTGGCGTCGCACCATGTCCGAGCACCGCGGAGAGCGCCACCTGGCCGAGGGTGATGCCGAGACGGCTGGTCAGCGAGGGCGCGGACGCTTCTCCGAGGTCGCGACCGGCGCCGAACGAGCCCACCTGCGCCTCTAGGAGGGCATTGACCGTGTCGCGGACGCCGTCGTCGAGGTAGTCGTAGCCATGATCGTTACCGAGGTTGACCAGATCGATCCGCGACGCGGCGAGGCCCCGGGCCACGTCGGCCGGTGCAAGGGCGCGGTTCGGCTTTCGGGGGTGAGGCGTGCGCCCCGATCCGAGGACGGTGGCAAGGTTCGCGGTCACGAGGTCGAAGCGCGAGAGGAGCGGCTCGAGTGGCGCCAGGAGCGCGCGGGCGCCGGCCGCCGCGCCCCTGGTCGCAGGAACCACCGAATCGTCGGCGATGCCGTCACGGTTCGGATCGTCGATGCCGTCGTCGAACGAGAGGTCGCCCGCGAACAGGAACCTCACGTCGGAGGGATCGGCAGGCTCGAGCTGGGCGCGGACGTGGTGCGGAACGTCCGGCGCCGCGTACGTCGGTCGTACCCCGACCGTTTCGCGCTCCCAGCCGGTCGCGTCGACCTGCAACAGGTAGCCGCCCTCCACCACCTTCGGGAACGCGGCGATCCCGGCCGCATCTGTGCGCGCCTGCTTGCCGGCGAGCTCGAGCTGCACGCCCTCGAGGCCGTTGCCGTCGCGATCGACGATCTCGACCGTGACCGTTCCTTGTCGCGCGGTCGCCCGGACGGACGGGTGCTCGAGGCCATTGCACCCCGCAAGCACCACTCCGAGGACGAGACCGCGAGCGCGCCCTACGGGCAGCTTCCCCCGCACTTCATCATCCGGTGCGTGCCGAGGTACGGGCTCATCGGGAACCGCATCTTGTACTCGGCGTAGGCGCTGTTCGCATTGGTGCGGCTCGCGGTCATGGGCACGTTCCCGCGCACTTCATCATTCGATACGCGCACGTCTGGCTGAGGAACTGGCTCATCGGGAACGCCGTGCGGTACATGGCGTAGGCGGCGTTGGCGTTGGCGCAATCGCCCGTGTCGGCGTAGGTGCGCACCAGGTAGTGGTAGGTATTGTCCGCCCAGTCGCTCGTCGGGTACATGGCGAGGACCGTCTTGAACTCCGACAGCGCCTGTGCCAGCTTCATCTGCGCGTACTGTGCCCGTCCGAGCCAGTAGTGACCGCCTGCGGCCGCCTCGGTGGCAGGCCAGGTGGTCAGCTCCCGCGTGATCGTGACCTCGGCGGCCATGTAGTCGGCGAGCTGGAACTGGCAGCGCCCAATGAACAGCGTCACCCAGTCGAGCACGTTGCTCATCGGGTAGTTGCTCGCCGTCGCCTGGAACTGCATTAGCGCGGGCATCCACTGGTTCTGCGCGAACTCGCTGCGTCCGATCCAGTAGGCCGCATTGTCCGCGACCTTGCTCTGCGGCCACGCCGTAAGGAGGTGCTGAAACTGCATCTGGGCGCCGGTGTAGTCCGCGAGCTCGAAGTCGCTGCGCCCGAGCCAGTAGGTGGCATTGTCGAGCTCCTGGGACGTGGGATAGCTGCGAATCACCGCCTCGAGGGTGCTCTTGGCCTGCGCGAACTGCCTGGTCTCGAAGTCGCAGCGGCCGAGGTACAAGTTCACGACGTCCTCGAAGCCGCTCATGGGGTAGCTGGAGAGCTGCTTTCCGAGCTCGCTCCGCGCATTGACGAAGTCCTTGAGCTCGAAATAGGTGCGCCCGATCCAGTACTGGGACTCCGGCGCGGTCGTTCCCTTGGGAAAATCGCTGACGACCTTCTTGAAGGCATCCAGGGCTTTCATGAAGTCCGGCGGGGTGAAGTTGTAGTAGGAGCGCCCGATCCAGAGCTGCGCGTTGTCGCGGTAGTTGCTGGTCGGATAGGTCGCGAGCACTGCCTGGAAGTCCGTCAGGGCCGCCTGGTAGTCCTTGAGCGCGTAGTCACAGCGGCCGAGCCAGTACTGCGCGCGATCCGCGTCGGCGCTGCGCGGGAACTTCGTGAAGAACGCCTGGATCTCGCTGCGCGCGGCGGCGGGATTTCCAAGGTAGTAATCGATGATCGCGATGTAGACCGTGCTCTGGTCGGCGAGCGTGCTGCTCGGGAACCGCAGGAGCAGGTCCTGGAACTCGCCGCGCGCGACGCTGTAGCGCTTGGCATCGTAGTCGGCCTTGGCCTGGGCGAACAGGGCCGCGTCACCCGACGCCGCGGTGCCCCCATCAGGCGTGCCGCTCGGCCCTGGATTTCCCCCGGACGTGCCACACCCGAGCAAGAGGGCGAGCGTGGCGCAGGCTATGAGCTGTCTCATGATGGTCTCCTCATCGCGGATGAGCTTGCCGCTTCGGGCGGGTGGCGAGGCCGGCGGCGAGCGCGACCCCGAATAGCCACGCGCCGTGGGCAGGCTGTGAAGGCCCCGCGGCGCAGCCGGCCTGGCTCCCCTGGGCGGGCCAGCGGGCTGCGATGGCGTGGATGACTGCATCTCCCTGCCCCTGGTCGTCGCGCACGGAGTCGCCGGTCTCGAGGTGCAGGAAGTGCCCATCGCCCGCAACCAAGCGGGTGTGCGCGCCCTGAACGTTGGTCTGGGCGCCGAGGTCGGTGTAGGAGTCGCCGGTGTACAGGGCGCACTGAAGGCTCGCACGGACGAGGTCGTCACAGAGCTGCCGCCCCTGCGAGCTCGGCTGCGTGGTGCCCGTGGAAAGTATGGCGTCCGGATAACCCGGGTGCGCCGCCGAGCTGAAGCCGTGCAGCTGCAGGACGACGTGCGCCGGCGTGACGACGACCTCGTGCACCGACTCGAACGCCGAGGCCACCGTGTGCGTCATGTCACTCGAGCGGGTGTCGGAGTAGCGGTGGGCGCCCGCGAGCAGGAACGCCGCCGGGTGCAAGCTCGTCACGGCACGCGCGGCCAGGAGCTCGCTGTCACGATCGGCGAGCGGATGCGGCGCCTCGATGAGCAGGCCCGGTCGCGATGGCTTGCGCGCGAAGAAGAAGAAGCCCCAGCCGTGAGAGAGCGGCTCCTTTTCGGCGATGACGAGATAGCTCGCGCCTCCGGGACCGTCGCGGTAGTCGAGCACCTCGAAGTCGGGGTAGGGCGACAATGCAGCCTCGGCACGCACGACGTCGCCAGACAGGAGCGCAGTCGCTGCGGCGCTGAAGGCAGCGCGTTCCTCGGAGGTCGGAACCACATAGCCGTTCGAGCCCTCCCCGGGCATGAAGATCCGGACCTGCTTGACGTAGTCGATGAGCGGAACCGCGACCTCTCGCGCCGCGCGCGCCTGACCGGCCGCCGCGGCGAGCAGCCCGCAAGCGACCGTCAGCGGGATCCGACCAGGGGCACGCATCGATTCCCTACAGGATAGGGGGGTCCACGCCGGAGCGCGCGCTTTTGACGGTGTCCACCGGTGTTTTCGTTCTCCGCCGGTGAACACCGCAATCGGGTACATGTGTGCCTGGGGACGACGCCACCCGCCGGGTCCCCTCGCACATCTCGTCGGTGCACTGGGCATCGATGGACGCCGCGTGGCGGGTGCCGGGCGCCGACCGGAGCACCATCAACCGCTGCAGTAGTGGTACGAGATCGTCGGTCACTTCGACCGTTTCACGCCCACGATGCCCGCGGGCGCACACGAGGAGCTGCAGATCGCAACGGCCAGCAGGAACGGTCCGAGGGGGGCGTCGGCTGGCAGAGCAGTATCTGGCGCGTTTTCCGAAGGGCCGCTTCCGCGTCATGGCGAAGAGTGCATCGCAGCGATTCTCGAGGTAGCCTCACGCGAGAAGACAGGCCGATGCGTCGCTGGTTCGCGCTCGCTGCAGCGAGCGCCGCGGGCGCGGCGTGCCAGGAGAAGGTGCCCTTGGGCACCCTGCCCGGCGGTCTGGACGCCAGCGTCGCTGGAGCTCCAAACCCATGTCCATCCGGCGTAGCGCTCCCGTCGATGACCGGCCAGGTGCTGGCGCCAAACGGCGTAGACCCGGTTCCGGCACTGGTCTACCTCGAAGGGGCAGCCTCCAGCCTTGCCGCCGAGCGGGCAGTGCGATCCGTGCCGCGTCGTTCCTGGGGCATGGGCCCAGACGTACTCGGACGCGGCGGGAAGGTTCACGTTCTCGGCAGTGCCCGTGGGCACCGTCCGCGTGGTCGTCCAGCTCGCGCGTTTTCGTCGGATCGCCGAGCTCACGACGAGCTGCGGCGAGCGTGTCGTGCTTCGACCCGACCTCGCGCGCCTGCCTAGAAACAGCCGCCAGGGCAACATTCCACGTCTCGCGGTGGGCACCGGGACGGTCGACCGCATGCAGGACGTGGTCGCCAAGATCGGCCTCGACGAGCTCGATCTCTACGAGGCGTGTCGCGGTCGACGGCGGGCGGCCTCCCTCTCCTCGACGCGCTCTCCGGATGATCGTAACCGCTGCGATCGACCGCGGCCTCCAGGGCTTGCTCGAGCTCCATGATCGTCCGCCCCTTCGTATTGCCGGCATGGGGCGAAGAACCAGGAACCGACCGACGCGAACGGCAAAGGGCCGCTCGCCCGGTATCCGCGGACCCCATTGAAACCGCTCGCCCTATACCGCCTGACGTGGGCGTATCCGAACGTGACGGTATCCGGCTTGCCGCGCGACCGAGACGAGATCCTAAGAGCGCTCCAGAGCGAGCCCTCGCCGTGGCCATCGATCGCGGCCGACGCGGCCCGCGTCCGCCTGAAGTCCCAGGATGCGGCGATGGCCTGGTCCATTCTTCCCGGCGCTGGACAGATCTACACGGGTAAGCTCGGCAATGGCACCATTCGCCTGAGCCTCGCCCTCGTGTCTGCAGCCGCGCTCGTCGTGCCGATCGTGTACATGGCCAAGCACGACGAGTGGTCCTGGCAGGCGACTGCGCTCTCCGTCGTGGGGCCTATGGGCTTTCAGGTCTCGTATACGACGGCCTACCAGGATGCGCAGCGAGCGGTCTTCGAGCTCAACGAGCGCGCCGAGGCTGCATTCGAAGCGGACCATCCCCTGCCTCCGTGCCCGGAGCGCGGGCAATGAAAGCGGGCGACGTCGCTGCGCTCGTCGGGCGCATTTGCTTCTCGATGCCATGTGTCGTCGCAATGCAAAGCACAATGCTTGCCAGTCCCGCCCAGGTCCTCGGCGGCGATGTGCGCGAGATCGAGGTCATCCTCGACGCGGCCGACGCCGCGCACCCGCGAGATTGCGGGTCGCGATCCGAGCCGCGCAGCCCTGCACCTGCGTCCGGCCGACGTGGCCGAGCGCCTGCGCAGCCAGAACCAGCTGCAGGCCGTCGGCCGTGTGGACGACGCCCACCAGCTCGTCACGGTGCTGGTCTCGGGCGAGCCCCGCACCCTCGACGATCTGCGCGCGCTGCCCGTGGCCGTTGGCCCCGGAGGCGGCCCGGTGCCCCTGTCCGCGATCGCCGAGGTGCGTGAGGCCGCAGAGGATCGCACGCTCCGCGTCGGGGGGCCCGGAGGCGAGACCGTGCTGCTCTCGGTGGCGCGCCTGCCCGGCGCGAGCACGCCGGACGTGGTGGGCCGCGTTCACGCTGCCCTGGCCGAGCTCGCTCGTGGCCTGCCGAAGGGCGTCCGTATCGAGGCGGTCTACGACCAGGCAGAGCTGGTTCGCGAGTCGATCCCATCGGTGCGCGACGCGATCCTCGTCGGCATCGCGCTCTGCATCGTCGTCATCACCATCTTCCTCGGCGATGTGCGCGCTGGCCTCGTGGCTTCGCTCGCCGTACCGCTTACGCTCGGCATGACCTTCCTGGCCGTGGGGCTGCACCAGAGCCTGAACCTGATGTCGCTCGGCGGCCTCGCGGTCGCGATCGGCCTCGTGATCGACGACGCGATCGTCGTCGTCGAGGCGATCGGTCGCCGCATCGAGGAGGGGATGCCCGTCGCCGATGCGGCCGAGGCGGGCACGAAGACGCTGTTCGCCGCGGTCGTCGGGACCACCCTGACGACCGTCATCGTCTTTCTGCCGCTCGGCGGCTCGAAGGCGTGGTCGGCCGCTTCTTCCTCTCGCTCGCCACCACGCTGTGCGCCGCCGTCCTGCTCTCGCTCGTGGTCGCGCTCCTCGTGGTGCCGCTGGCCGCAGCGAGGTTCCTGCGCGACCGCCCGCCGGCGCGCAGGCCTCGGCGCGAGTGGGTCCTCTATCCACGACTGGTGCGGGCGTTCGTACGCCGGCCACTCGTCGGGCTCGCCCTCGCGCTCGCGCTCGCAGCGGGCGGCGCAGTGTGCGGGTACCTCGTGCCGACCGGCTTTCTGCCTGCGATGGACGAGGGCGCATTCGTGCTCGACCACTTCCTGCCCGCCGGAACCTCGCTTGGCGACACGGACCTCGCCGCTCGACGCATCGAGGCCGCGTTGCGAGCCACGCCCGAGGTGCTGACGTACTCCCGCCGCACGGGCGCCGAGCTCGGACCTGCAGGACACCTTCGCGGACCTCGGCACGGTCATGGGCTTTGGCATGGCGGGGGTGCTGGCGGTGCTGCTCGCGCAGTTCAGGCGCGTGCGCTTCGCGCTGCTCGTCCGTGTCGGTGCCGCTGTCGGTCGTGGGTGCGCTCCTGACGCTCTGCTTGACGGGCACGCCGCTCAATGCCGCCTCGCCGATGGGGCTCGTGCTGCTGGTCGGCCTCGTGGTCAAGAACGGCATCCTGTTGCTCGAGCAATCCGAGCGATTGCTCGACGAGGGGTGCTCGCTCGAGGACGCGCTCGTCGAGGCGGTCCGCCTGCGCCTGCGGCCGATCCTGATGACGACCCTCGCGACGATGGCGGGATTGCTGCCGCTCGCGCTCGACATCGGCTCGGGCGCCGAGCTCCAGCGGCCGCTCGCTGAGGCCGTCATCGGCGGGCTCGCCGTCTCCACAGGCGTCAGCCTGGTCGTCCTGCCATCGCTGGTCAGCCTCGCGCTGGGCGGGCCGAGGCGCGACATGGGCTCCCATTGAGCCTGCAGCCGCGGCGCGCGGTCATTCGCGCAGCTTCTGGCCGGCGCCGCTGGCGATTGGCCACCGCCCTTGCTTCTTCTTGACGGCAACCTCGCAACCCATCGTCTCCAGCTTGCGCACGAGGCGCTGGATCGTCTTGCTCAGGATGGAGGCGGGTGGCGCACCATGCTGCACAGGGCGAGCCGGATCCCGACCGCCGCGTCCTCCGCATGCTCGGCGCGCGTGGCGAAGGGCTGAAGCAAACCCCGGAGGTGCACCTCAACCACGCGTGACCATTGTGGGCGGAGCAGGGATCGAACCTGCGGAACCGCCTGGAACGAAAACGAAGCGGTCGCGCGACCTTGCACGGTTTCGCCTGTGATCGCCGAGGTTTTCGAGGATTCCCCGTCGCGTCCCACCGCGCCGATGCGTGCCGCTCGGTGCCCCCTGGCGCGATCGCCGTGGCAAAACCGTGGCAAAGAGATTCGCGTAGGCGAATGGGTTCTACTTCTCGGCGCGCGCTGTCTTCGCGGAGGGTCGCCGTGGGGAAGGTGCAAGCCGAAACGTGAGTGTCTTGCCCGGCTTCCCCTCTCCAGCGGCGAGGCGCATGTCAGCGAGCTGCGCCTTGGTAGACGCTAGGAGCGTCGGATAGTCCGCGCCGTCGAACGGTGCATCGCCGACGCTGACGAAGGAGTCTCGCTTGGTCCGATTCGTGTTCGCCCGGCCCGCAGTCCAAGCAACCATCGCGACGAACGGTGCACGGCGGGATACTGGCATCGAGCCGAGTGGGGCGAAGCCGACGATGCTCGCGCGGTCTTCTCCCGGTGGCGCCCAGAACAGATCAAGGAGTGCGTGGCCCTCCGAGTCGGACGCTTGCTCGATCGTCCAGCGGGAGCCCTCCACGCGCGACGCTCGCCCAATGACACGCAACAGCCGACGGATGTGGGCCGCTTCCCGCATCCGTCGAAAGATGACGAGGAGCAGTTTCTTCCGGCCATGAGCAGCCCGCAGGAACGTGTCCAGGTCCGCAGGCGTATCGTCGTCAACCTCATCGACGACGAACACGTCCGAGGCGTCCTTCTTGCTGGCGAGGTGGCTCGCGAAGGTGCATCCGCTCAGCCCGTGCCCGAGCCAGCGACTGAAGAGTTTGCGTACCGCCTCGTTGACCTCGGCGGTGTTAGGGGAGGTGCTCACCCGACAGGGTAAGAGAGGTGCCCGCCGATCACGAAGCGCACCTTGCTGCCGTTCTTCACAACCACGAGCTTGGTCGGCCCAGCGCTCCGGATGTACCGCTCGGGCTCCTTGGCGAACTGCTTCTTGGTGATCTCCACCGTGGTGACCTTGCTCATGATCGCCTCTCGCCCCCTACACGCTTATTGGCGCAGGCTGGATCGATCCGGTCAAGATATATTCGCTGATCCGCATTGGTCGATGCCGGCCCGCGTGCGATCCCTGGTGAGCGCGTGCTGTCGCCTAGCGTCCGCGGCTCCGGCGAAGAAGCTCGGAAGGGTCCACGTCAAGGGCAGACGCTATCTTGCCGAGCCACTTGAGCGTGGGTGACTTCCCACCGGCGAGGACGTTCCAGAAGTGCGACCGAGCGACCCCGGCACGATCGGGGAGGTGCGTCACCGGGATGCGCCGCTCCTTCGCGACCTCGCGAATCCGTCGAGTGATGCGGCGGTGCAGCTCGTCCAAGCGCCGCCAGCGTGGCGCCGCTCCTCCATCGCGGAGTCCGCTATAGGGGAGTGATACGATAGGGGCGCGTGGCCTTGTGCCCGGGAGGGGTCCAGGATGGCGATCCGGTCGTTGCGATTGGGGTTGGGGGTGGGCGTCCTGGTCGCCGCGACGGCTGCGACCACTTGGCCGAGCTGCCAGGACGCCGCCGACTGCTTCAAGGAGGCCAAGAACCTCCCGAAGTGCGCCGACGGCACCACGCCGGAGATTCTCGGCAAGGGCTCCAACGGCTGCAGCGGCATGCAGGACGACGGGTTCTTCAGCTCGTCGATGTCGGGCGGCTGCTTCACGATGGGTGAGTGCTCGTTCCGCTGCAAGGTGGTGGACACCTGCGGTGACGGGCGTATCTCCGGCACGGAGGACTGCGACGGCACCAACGTCCCGCGCGGTGTGATGTGCTCGGACGGCACGACGCCGATCACGAGCTGCGACACCAAGTGCCGGTTCGACATGAGCACGTGTCCGGCTCCTGCGACGTGCCGTAACCCGCCAGGGCGAATCGACTCCGGCGAGCAGTGCGACGACACGAACGTGGGCGACGCCACATGCGCGTCCGTGCTCGGCATGACGTGGGGCGGCACGCTGCGCTGCCGGCCTAACTGCACGTTCGACACGGCGCTGTGCGCCCTGGGCGGCGCGGGCTCGGGTGCATCTGGTGCTGGCGCAGGTGGTATCGGAGGCGCGGGTGCTGGCGGCTCGGCCGGGACGTCCGGCCAGGGCGGAGCGAGCGGAATGGGCGGGGCCGGTGCCGGTGGCTCAGCGGGAGCGGCTGGCGGTGGTGCAGGTGGCGCGGGCGGGACCGGAGGTACGGGAGCTGGCGCGGCGGGCGGAGCTGGTGCGGCAGGTGGGGCCGGCGCGGGGGGGAGCGCCGGGAGTGGGGGCTTCGGCGGAGCCGGTAGCGGGGGCACCGGGGGCACGGGGGGTACCGGTGCCGAGGGATGGACGACGGTTACGAATGACGGCGCGCCGATCGGGCGTCTCGATCACACGGCGGTTTGGACCCGCAGCGAGATGATTGTCTGGGGCGGGCGAACGGTCGCAGGCGGCATGTTCGGTGACGGCGCGCGCTACCGTCCGGACCTCGACCGCTGGACGCCAGTGTCCGGGGTGTCGGCGCCGACGGCTCGGCACTCGCACTCGGCGATCTGGACCGGCTCCGAGATGATCGTGTGGGGTGGCTTCGCGATCGGCGCCGGGAACGTTGCGAACGGTGCTCGCTACGATCCGATCATGGACCGGTGGCAACCCCTTGGCGTGGCGGGCATGCCGGCAGCGCGCAGCAAGCACCGCGCTTCTTGGACTGGCTCAGAAATGATCGTGTGGGGTGGCGACGGCTACAGGAACGACGGCGGCCGGTGGAGCATAGCGATCGACGCCTGGGTCTCCATGACCACGGCGGGAGCGCCGAGCGGAAGATACTGGCAGCAGCAACAGTGGACTGGGTCGGCGCTGGTGATCTGTGGCGGTGTTGGCGATCCCATGCGAATTCCGAACGACGCGGCTGCCTACTCACCAGGGATGGACGCCTGGTCGAGCATCCCCGGGACCGGACCGCCGCAAGGCAACTCGCCGTCCGTGTGGACTGACGCGGAGATGCTGGTCTGGGTTGGTGGTAGCGGGGTGAACACGGGTGGCTACCGCCTGATGCCGGGCGGCTCGTGGAACATGCTGGGCGCTGACGGCGCGCCTTCGACGAGGACGAATCACAGCCTCGTGTGGACCGCGACCCAGGCCATCGTCTTCGGCGGCAACACTCCGTCTGGCGAGACGGGCGACGGGGGACGCCTCGACTCGAACGGGTGGACGTGGACATCGATCCCCACCTCTGCACCACGTGCCGAGCACACTGCCGTGTGGACCGGCAGGGAGATGATCGTCTGGGGCGGCGTTCTGGCGGGTCACGAGCTAGGCAGCGGCGGTCGCTACCGGCTTCCGTAACTCGCCGCGCTCGGACGTGGCGGCGAGGCTCGGCACGCCTTCTGTTTCGTCGGCGGGTGGCTTCAGCTTGCGTTACGCCACCACGATCCGCCCGGTAACCCATATTTTTTCGCGGAGCACGTAATACCGGCGCGAGGGGTCTCTTTTCCCCTGCCCCCCTTGGCGACCGCGGGGGGGCGGGACGACTCCGCTTGAAGGCGCCCTCCGAATCCCGGCCGCGCTCTGGCACCGACGATTGCGGGCGCCACAGTAATATTAACGTCTAAACGTTGCTTTCGATAAGGTTCTATTATCGAAAGTGACTTGAGGTGCCCATGCCGAGCGACGCCGCTGCCTTGGTTCCCGCCGTTCTCCCCTGCGTGCCCGACGCGCTGCGCCCCGAGCTGGAGGCCGCTGCCGGCTACGTCGCCGACGCCAAGGCCGCGAGCACCCGCCGCGCTTATGCGGCCGACTGGTCGGCGTTCACCGCGTGGTGCGACGAGCGAGGAGTGGCCCCGCTACCGGCCGAGCCGGCGATCGTGGCCGCGTACCTCGCCGGGCTCGCCGACCACGGGCGCAAGGTGTCGAGCATCGAGCGTGCACTCGCAGGCATCGCCCACGCGCACCGAGCCGCGGGCCAGCCGTGGCAGAAGGGGCACCCGGGAGTCCGCGAGGTGGTGAAGGGCATCCGCCGCACGTTGGGCGTGGCACCGACGCAGAAGGCGCCGGTCACTGATGACGAGCTGCGGGCGCTCGTGGCGGCGCTCGACGGGCCGGCCGCCGTCCGCGATCGCGCGCTGTTGCTCGTCGGGTGGTTTGGCGCCTTCCGCCGCTCGGAGCTGGTCGCGCTCACCGTCGCTGACGTGACGTTCGCCGCGGAGGGGTTGATCGTCCGCGTGCGGCGCAGCAAGGTGGACCAGGAAGGAAAGGGGAGCGCGAAGGGCCTTCCCTTCGCCGGTGATCCCTCCCTCTGCCCGGTGCGGGCGCTTCGTGGGTGGCTCGAAGTCTCCGGCGCCACCGATGGCCCGGTGTTTCGACGCATCGACAAGGCCGGCAACATCGGCGCTGCGGCCCTGACAGGCGCCGCGGTGGCGCTCGTGGTCAAGCGCGCCGCCGAGTCAGCCGGGCTCGACGCAGAGCGCTTCGCCGGGCACTCCCTGCGAGCCGGGTTCGCCACCACCGCGGCGAAGCGTGGCCGCGATCTGTCGAGCATCATGCGCCAGACCGGGCACAAGTCGGAGCGCGTCGCTCGCGGATACGTTCGCCATGCGAACCTCTTCACCGCGAACGCGGCGGCTGGGCTGCTGTGACGAAGCGCGCCCCACCGGCACCCGCGCCCAAGCGCCCGGGCCGGCCGAAGGCGCCCGATTTGGAGGGCGTCGAGCCCGTGCGGCTGACGGTCTACGTAACGCCAAGACAGCTCCGCCGGCTCCGCGTTGAGGCCCATCGGCGCCTGATCGATGGCGACCGCGCCGACGTATCTCAGATCATTCGGGAAGCAATCGAGTCGTTTCTGCCGCGTTCGCGGCCCTAGCGCGTGCGTCCCAACGAGGCTGGAGTCGTGGACAGAATGGACGAATGGACGAATCGGGGCTCCTCCCCCCGAGCGGTTGCACCTTGTTTGCTCGGTGCTTATGGTAAACGCGTGAGGCGCGTACCGCGAGTGCTCGGCCTTCGAGTAGACGACGCTCTTCTCGAGCGAATCGCTTGGCATGCCGCAAGGATGAGCGCCGACCGCCCCGGCCTGCTGGTCGGTATCTCGGGTGCGGCGCGTGCGTTGCTGCTGGAAGCGCTCGACGTGCACGACGGCTGCGAAGGTGTCCCCCACCGTGTTCCGCCAGCGCGTGAGAGCGGACGCTGAACCCATGCCAGCCCGATTCCATCCGCGGGAAGCTGCCACCACGCCCCCGGGCTGGACGCGTCGCGGCTGGCGCGCGCGGTGTGCCGCCCGACTCCTTCGCCTGGACGAGGAGCTAGCTATTGCGCGCTGGGCAGCGGACGAATCCTCGGCGGCCTTGTTGCCCGGCAGCGTCGTGTGCGCGCCGAACGAAGCAGTGCGCGATCGCGCCCTGACCAAGCACCGTGCGGCCGTCGCCGTTCAGCTTGCCGTCGCCGAACGAGCGCGGCGCCGCGTTCTTGTAACGCTAAAGACCGCTGCAGCCGGCCAGGTGCCGACGGTCAGGCTCCGGGCTCGCGCTCGGGCCCCGCGTGCCCGGTACCGGTCGGCCGCGCAGCGTCGCGCTGTCGCCCGCGCTCCCGACGACCCCGGCCCACCACCGCCCGCGGCGCGATGCGCGCGCGGGCACCATGACCGCCACCACTTCGATCGCACGGATCGGCAGCGGGCGCCCGCTTGGCGCTGCCCACCGGCGCAGCGCATCCGCCTTCGGTGGGTCGCGCCTCTGCGCCGCCGTCAGCTCGTCGTTGGCCCCCGCTCCACGCGCGGGCCATGACCGCAGGCGTGCAGAAGCGCCCTAGCGAGTTGCAGAAACGCGAACGGCCCGTCGCAAGCGGGCCGTGTCGCTCGGTCTGAAGAGGTTCCGATGTCGAAAACATATTCTCATACCCGCATGAGTGGATGCAAGTGCGAACCAGCTACCCCAGCGAGCACGCTGGGCCATGCCGACGTGGTGCGTCCATGACGGTCTCGCGGGACCAGCGATTCACTCGAAGGCGACCCTGTCCGGTCTGTGGCGGTCACGACCAAGAGCCACGTGGCCGCGACCGTCGGTGTTGGGGCTTCGTCTCGGATGACGGCGCGTACGCTCACTGCACGCGTGAGGACCAGGCCGGCGGGATCGAGGCCACCGACGGGGGCACCCATGCTCATTTTCTGGGAGGCACCTGCCGGTGTGGCGTGGTTCATGGCCCCGCTGCCGGCGACGAGGGCGGTGCTCGCCACAACGGCGAGGGGGACCGCCAGCGCAGCGCCAGAGCGACCGCCGCGACCTACGGCTACGCGGACGAGAACGGGGAGCTGCTGTTCGAGTGCTTGCGCTACGAACCCAAGGCGTTCAGACAGCGCAGGCCGGACGGTCGGGGCGGCTGGATCTGGAACCTCACCGATGCGAGGCGGGTGCTCTACCGCCTTCCAGAGCTGTTGCGTGCCGATGTCGCATCGCCGGTCTTCATCTGCGAGGGGGAGAAGGACGTCGATACGGCCTCGAAGCTGGGGCTAGTGGCGACGTGCAACCCGATGGGCGCTGGCAAGTGGCGCCAGGTGAAGGACGAGGCGGCCAAGGTGCTGCGCGGCCGCGACGTGGTGGTGATCCCGGACAAGGACGAAGCCGGTCGCGCCCACGCCGCAGAGGTTGCGAGCGCCCTGGAGGGCGTCGCCGTATCGGTCGTGGTACGCGAGGTGCCCACAGGCAAGGATCTCACCGAGTGGGTGCAGGGCGGCGCAACCGCGAACGATGTGCGTGGGCTCGCCGACCACGACGGGTCCGAGCCAAGAGCGGCCGCAGCCGGGTTGGTGCCCGAGTGGCCGCCCCTTCAGCCGATCGACGAGAGCGCTACGCCGGTGCCATTCCCGGTCGAGGCGATGCCTGCATGGCTGGCGTCCTTCGTCAGTGCGCTGGCAGAGACCACGCAGACGCCAGTCGATATCGGCGGCACCCTGACGTTGGCCGTTGTTTCGGCCTGCGTCGGTGGGCGGATCAGTGTGCGCGTTCGTGGCGACTACGTGGAGCCGGCGCACACCTACACGTTGGCGGTGGCACCACCCGCTGACCGAAAGAGCGCTGTCCATCGCGCGGTCACGGCGCCGCTTATTTCCTGGGAGAAGGAACAGGCAACGGCACGAAGAGCAGAGGCCGCACGGTCGTCCGCCGAGAGAAATGCGCTGGAGCAACGCCTACGTGCCGCTGAGAAGAAAGCGGGCGCGCTCGACCCTGCGACAGCCGAGGGCGCCGACGCGCTTGAGCGAGCCCGAGCGCTAGCTGTCGAACTCGATCGTCATGCAGTTGTTCGGCCGGACCGAGTGTGGGCTGACGACGTTACTCCCCAGAAGCTGGTCGGCCTGCTGTCCGAGCATGGCGGACGAATGGCGCTGCTGTCCGCGGAGGGCGGTGGGCTGGCCGGGCTGGTGAACGGCCTCTACTCCGAGGGCGTGCCGGTGCTCGACGTTCTCTTGAAGGGCCACGGCGGCGACTCGCTGCGCGTGGATCGTCAGGGGCGGCCACCCGAAATCATCGAGACGCCAGCGTTGACGATCGCCGTCGCGCTCCAGCCCGACGCGCTCGCCGAGTTGCTCAAGCGTCGCGACCTGCGTGGACGCGGCCTGCTGGCCCGCTTCTGCTACGTCCTGCCGAAGTCTCGCGTTGGCATGCGCAGGGCGGGCGCGCCGATGCGTGCCGAGGTCCGCGACGACTACCACGATGGGGTTCGCGCGCTGCTGGACCGCTCAACGTGGTGCGATGAGCTACGTATCGTCTCGCTGTCGGAGCCAGCGCTTGCTGCGTGGGAGGAGCTAGAACGCGAGGTGGAGCCCCGGCTAGGCACGGGCGGCGACCTGGAGTGGATGGCGGACTGGGCGGGCAAGGTCTGCGGTTTGGTGGCGCGCCTGGCCTGCCAACTGCACGCGGCCGAACACAGTGGCGGTTCGGTGCCGGACATCATCGCGGCGCCGACGATGGAGCGTGCGATCTCCCTGGGCCGCTACTACCTGGCCCACGCCATGTCGGCGTTCGACATGCTGGGCGCTGACCCGGTGCGTGCCGGAGCCGCACGGCTGATCCGCCACCTTGAGCGGGAGCGGCCATGTGAGATCGACGAGCGGGCCATCAAGCGATGGCTGAGGCGAGGCCAGGACACCCCGAAGAACGTGCATGCCGAGTGCGCGATGCTGGTCGAGTACGGCTACCTTCGGCCGGCGGTGTCCCCCGCCGAATCCCGCCCCGGACGAAAGCCCGGGCCGCGTTGGCAGGTGCGCCCGTTCTGGACGGAGACGGCCGAGGAGCCGGGTTCCGTCCATTCGTCCATCTTGTCCACGCCGGTGCTTCACCAAGCACGGGGGCAGCAAGCGAGGACGGTGCGACTGTGACTGCGCGGCAGGTGCTTGTCGAACTGGAAGCTGCGGGTGTGCGGTTCGACATCGAGGGGAACGGCATCCGGGCAGAGCTACCCACCGGCTTCGACGATGTCCGACTGGGTCTGCTGCGCTCATGCCGGGCCGAGGTACTCGCGCTATTGCACGAGCGCCGGGTAGAGGCCGTCGTGGCGTCCCGCCGACGCTGCTCGGAGGCATCGCGCGGGCTGGAGGGCGAGGACACGACGCGCGGCGCAGGCCGGTCCTGGTGTGCCGCGGCGGACGCTTACGGGCGCGGCGAGACGGCGAGCGATGCGGCCATGCTCGCGGCCGAGGCGGCGGTGATCGCTGCGTGGGACGTGCTGCGGCAGCGGCGCCGCAGGGTCCCGTGCTTCGAGTGCCGCACTGTGGACGCCGCGATATTCATCGCGATCGACGGCGTGGGCCTGGTCTGCGGTCGCTGTTGGCGCGGGGAGGGTGCTCCATGAGTGGCCGGGCCTTTCTCTCGCTCGACCAAGTGGCCGAGCGGTGGCAGTGCGGGAAGAAGGTTGTCCGCGGCGCGATCGACCGGGGGGAGTTGCGGGCCCACCGGTTCTCGCGGAAGGTGGTCCGCGTCGCGCTGGACGAGCTGGAGCGGTACGAGCGACGCTTGTCGGGTGCAAGGTCGCGCGACCGCCATGCCGAGGGAGCAGAGCATGGCGGTACGTCGTGACGGGGACGGGCGGTGGCGCTATCGCGTCGTCGTCCTCATGCCCGCCGGAGAGAAGAAGCGGATCTCGGGGACGCCGTTCAACACGAACACGAAGGCGGCCGCGGAGATCGCCGAGCGCGAGGCCATCGCGCGCACGCTGGCGGGTGCGAGCAAGCCAGCCAAGAAGGAGGTGCCGACGTTCGAGAAGTGGTTTGACGAGCGGTTCTGGAAGGAGTGGGTCGTGGCCGAGGGCAACGGGCCCGGCGAGCAGCAGCAGAAGCGGTCGATCTACAAGAACCACCTCGGGCCGGCGTTCGGCCGGTTGCGGCTCGACCAGATCGACCAGGCGAAGGTGCAGCAGTTCCGCGCGCAGCTCGCGGTGCTCAAGCGCCCGAGCGGCAAGACGTACGAGCGCAAGACCGCCAACAACATCCTGGCCGTGCTCGGCAAGGCCCTGGCCTACGCGGTCGAAGCGGAGGTCATCGAGCGCGCGCCGAAGATCGGTGTGTTCAAGACGGAGGCGCCGGAGATCTCGTGGCTGGAGATCGAGGACTACCCGCGCATCCTCGCGGCGGCGCGCGAGCAGGGCGTCGTCTGGCACCTGGCCGCGTGCCTGGCGGCCGAGGCGGGGCTCCGCATCGGGGAGATCCGCGCGCTGGAGTGGACGGACATCGATCTCGTGGGCGGGACGATCACGGTCAGCAGGCAGAGCAGGAAGACGTACACGGGTCCCACCAAGGGGCGGCGGCGGCGGACGGTGCCGATCAACGCGGCGCTGCGAGCGGCGCTCGACGAGGTGCGGGGCGTGCGCGGGGTGGTGGTGCGGGACTTCGATGGCTCGGCGTTCACCGAGCGTCGGACGATGGTGGCTAGCCAGCAGATCAGGGAACGGGCGGGCGTGGACATTCGCGGGTGGCACTCGCTGCGGCACAGCTTCGGGACGCACGCGGCGCTGTTCGGCGTGAACCCGTGGCGGCTGCAGGCATGGCTCGGGCACAGCTCGATGGACCAGACGCAGCGCTACGTGCACGTGGCCGAGACGCACGCGCGCGAGCTGCCCCCCGAGGTGCTCGCGGCCGCGGCGGGTGAGGCCGACAGCGATCGCCGCGTGCTCGCGATGCTCGCGGCGCGTGGCAAAACCGTGGCAAATCGGAGGAGGGTCGGGGCCGAAGCCCTGTGATTACTGGCGTCTGAGAGTGGGCGGAGCAGGGATCGAACCTGCGACCGGCGGCGTGTAAAGCCGCAGCTCTGCCGCTGAGCTATCCGCCCGGATGCGCAGGAGGATGGCGCCCTCGTGGCTCCGGTGCAAGCGCTACCGCGCCGGGCTCGCGGTGGTCCGCGCCAGTCGCCCCCGACCAAGGCACAACGCGGCCAAGAGGACCCCCCAGCCCGGGTGGCCCCCACGATCCCCGTGGGTGCCGCAGCCGGAGGGGCGTGGTCCGGGTGCGGCCGCGGGTGCATTCGTTGCGTCCGCCGTGAGCACGGGGCCGTCCGCGGTGCGCCGGTCAGGTGTGCCAGCGTCCGTCGCGCCGTCGGGCGCGCTGGCATCGGGTGGAAGGGGCACCTCGAGCACTTGCTCGGCCTCGGCCATGAGGTGTCCGTAGTGCGGAGGCAACAGGTCCTCGAGCGGCCGGCCGTGGCCGTCCTCGGACCAGCCCTTGGCGTCGACGAGGGAGCGGAACGCGCGACGGTAGATCAAGCGGGCGTGGATGCGGACTCGCCCGCCTCCGGGGGGCGCGTGGAATCGGTAGCGCGTCGTGTCGCTCGCGAGCGCCGGGATGCGTGTGTCGAGCGCGATGCCCGCGGCCTCGGTGAAGAACACGGGTGCGTTGCCGAGCAGGTCTCTCGGGACCTTGGCGTAGAGCTTCCCTGGCTGCCCGGCGTACTGCCCGCGCCCGGGGCTTCCGACGCCGGCGAGCGCGTGCAATCGCTCGCCGCTCGTGGCCTCGAGCCCGCTTCCGTCCGCGCTCGTGGCCTCGACGAGCAGGATCACGTTGCGCGTCGTGACGCCGGTGGGTACGTGGTGGCCGGCGCGGTCGTTGACGACGTCGACCCGCACGTCGATCTCCCCCACACCAGCCGTGGCTGCGAGCGTCACCGTCGCGGCCGCCTCGAGGAAAGCGGGCGTCGTGCCAGCCAGGCCGTGCCCGCGCAGCTGACCGGGCGGGCGGTGCACGCCGGTCTGCACGATGCACGCGACGTCCTCGCTCGACGGCGGCATGTGGCAGGCCGTGCAGGGCTTGAAGCGCTCGGACGCGGGGTCGCCGTAGGGCGAGGCCTTCCATTCGAGGTACGTGGGCTCGGAGACGACGCCGCTTTCTTGCTCGAAGTCCCCGTCGAGGTCCGGATCGTTCTTGTCCTGATGACACGCGGCGCACACCGCCGAGGCGAGCTGTGGCTGGTAGGCACCACGCATCTGGGAAGGCGCATGAAAGGACACGTCGCCGAGCAGGCCGTATTGCACCGCGACCGAGGGATCCCGGGGCCGGCGCACGGTCACCGCGCTCGCCATGACACCCGGCGTGTTGGGCTTCGACTCGTCGATGTGTGCGATGCGGTGGCAGAGCGAGCATGCGACGCCGTGGCCGGCCTCGAGCGACAGGCTCGCTGGCGGCTCGATCGGTGCGCCGGGCACGCGCAGCCAAACCTCGGGTTGGTGGCACGCAGCGCACTCGGACCCGGGGTTGCGTGACGCGAGCATGGAGTCACGCACGTAGACGAAGCCGCCCAGGCCGCCCGGGGTGCCGCTTCCGTCGTAGAGGTCGGCCACCCAGGAATTTCTGCCGGCCTGGCCCATGCCTGAGCCGCGCCACTCCGCGAACTGAGTGGGGTGGCAGTGCACGCAGGTCTCAGGGCCCGGCAACGCGGCCGTGGTGTCGTCGTCACTTGGCACCGCATCGAGCTCGAGCTCGAGCTGGGTCATCGCGCCCGGCACGTCCAGCGCGGCATGGAAGTAGCCCGGCGCGGCGGCCACGATCGTGTGGGGTCCCGGCGGTGGGGTTCCGATCGCGAAGCTGCCGTCGCGCGCTGCCATCGTCGTGATGGCGGTCGCCTGCAGCGTCACACGTGCCCCGGGGACCGGCGCCCGTGTCGTGCTGTCGATCACCCGGCCCGACAGCTGCGCCGAGGTGCGTGTCGGCACCGAGACGCCGGCCCACAGCACGAGCGCGAGCGTCCCGTTGCGCATCAGCCTCATGGTCCCTCCAACACTCGCCGATGATAGGGCGGGTGGCACGGCACTCGGAGCGCGCCGACCGCAGGATTCGCCTCGCGACTTGACGGACGATCAGTGCGGGCGCGGCCTGCGGGCCCTCCAATGCCAATGCCGGGTGCAGCGCACACCGGTGCTCTCGAGCCGCGTGATACGGTCGAGAGGTGAGACGATCCCTCGCCGTCGTGCTCCTCCTGGCGGCCTGCACCACCGATCGCAGCGGTCAGCCGATGGACGGTCCGCGCCGGGCCGATGCGCCGCCCATCCCGCTATCGCCCGACGGGGGCGCGAAGGACGCTCGAGATCGTATGGATGGCCGCGGCGCCGCGACCGACGGATCGCGCCGGCCCGACGCGCCGCCTGCCAGGCCCGATGGGGGACCGCGCCACGACGGCGCGCCCGGTTCGGTGGACGGCGGGGCCACCGACCGCTACCTCCTGCGCGGGCGCGTGGTGACGCCCACGCAGGTGCTCGCGCCGGGTGAGGTCCTTGTCGTGGGCAAGAGCCTCCAGTGTGTCGCCACGAGCTGTGCGTCGGACCCGATGGCGCAGGGCGCGACCTCGATCGACACCGGGGGCGTCATCTTCCCGGGACTCGTCGATGCGCACAATCACACGCAGTACAACTACATCCCCACGTGGCATTCCCCGGGCGCGGTCCTGTACATGAACCGCAACCAGTGGGCGGACGTGCAGACCTACAAGGACTGGACGGCCTCGGTCAATGCCAACGAGGCGACGTACGTCTGCGAGCAGGTGAAGTACGGCGAGATCCGCGCGCTCATCGGCGGCACGACGACCATCCAGGGGACGTTCAACTCCAATCGCGTGTGCTTCCGCACGCTCGTCCACAACGCGGAATACGGCAATGAGCTCGGCCCCGACAAGATGCGCACCAACATCGGTGGAATCGGAAGTGTCAATGCGATGGACGCCGCGAACATTGCGGCGATGATGATGTCGGGCGCCATCAACGCGTACGTGCTGCACCTGGCCGAGGGCATCGACGAGACTTCGCGCCGCGAATTCGATCAGCTGGTGCAGAAGGGCATGCTGCAGCGCGCGACCGTGATCATCCACGGCACGGCGCTCGGTGCCGCCGAATTCGCGCAGATGGCCGCCGCGGGCGCCAAGCTGGTTTGGTCGCCGCTCTCGAATCTCGTCCTCTATGGCCGCACCACCGACATCCCGGCGGCGCTGGCGGCGGGAATCCCCGTGTCGCTGGCGCCTGACTGGACCCTCTCTGGCAGCCCGTCCCTCCTGCACGAGCTCCGGGTCGCGCGCGACACCTCGAGGCAATGGCCGCAGCCGCTGTCGGCCCGGCAGCTGGTCGAGATGGTGACGCTCACGCCGGCGCGTGCGCTGGCGCTCGACACGGTCATCGGATCGCTCGAGCCAGGCAAGCTCGCCGACGTCCTCGTGGTCACCGATCGCGGCCAGGACGCCTATCAGACGCTGGTCGACTCACGGCTCGAGGACGTGCGCCTCGTCATGATCGCGGGCGATCTCCGTTACGGGGACCCCTCGCTCATGCGTGCGTCGCCGCGGACGATGTGCGAGGCGATGAGCATGTGCGGCGTCATGAAGAGCATCTGCGTCCCCGACCCGAGCACGTCCGCCACGGATCACCTGGGCGAGACCCTGGCCGACATCGTCAACGCCGTCTCGAGCTTCTACCCGACGCCGCTCCGGTTCGACGTCTGCGGGGACTGACCACAGGCGGTCGCAACGGTCGGCTTCTAGCGCGCGCGAGAGAGCGAGGGTGAGAACGGCACGGTGACCCGGAAGGTGGCGCCCTTGCCGGGCTCGCTCTCCACGCGCACCCAGCCGCCGTGTGCCTCGACGACGCGCTTGACCACGTGCAGGCCCAGGCCCGTCCCGTCGGCCAGCCCGCGCCGACGCGCGTCGGCCCGGAAGAAGCGGTCGAACAGGCGCGGCAGGTCGGCGAGCGGGATGCCCGGGCCGGTGTCGGCCACGGCGATCTCGAGGAAGCGGCTGCCCCGCTCGCCGAATCGGCGACCCGAGAACGCCTTGAGCGCGAGCGAGACGGTGCCCCCGGGCTGGGTGTACTTGAGGGCGTTGCCGAGGAGGTTGTCGAGCACGCGCGCCATGTGGGTCTCGTCGATGAAGACGAGCAGCGGCTCGCCGTCGGCCAGGGGCGCGATCGAAAGGCCCCGCCGGGTCGCCGCGGGCGCATGCCGCGCGATCGCCCGCGCGGTGAAGTCACGGAACTCGACCGCCTCGAGCTCGAGGGCGATCGCCTCGTCCTCGAGGCGGCTGACGTCGAGCAGCTCCTTGGCGAGCTTGAGGATGGCGCTGGCGCGGTCCTCGGCCAGCGCCAGCAGTCCCTCGGCCTCCGCGGCGGTCATCTCGCCGGCGAGGTGCGAGCGCACGCCCTCGAGCGCGCCCATCACCACGCCGAGGGGGTTCTTGATGTCGTGGACGATCATCTGGGTGACGTCCTCCTTCATGCGGCTCATCGCCGCGAGCTGCTGGTTCGCCTCGCTCAGCTGGCGGCGCTCGCGATCGAGCGCATCGTGCAGGCGGCGGATGCGCAGGAAGGCCTCCACCTTGGCGGCGAGCTCCTCGTCGTCGCAGTCCTTCGGCAGGTAGTCGTCGGCGCCCGCCTGCAGGCCCCCCACCCGGTCAGCCACGCCGGCGCGGTCGGACAGCATGAGCACCGGCAGGCCGCGCAGCGCCTCGATGTCGCGCACGCGCGCGAGCAGCGCGAGCCCGTCCATGACCGGCATGTTCACGTCGAGCAGGACGAGATCGACCTCCTCGCGCTCGAGCACCGCGAGCGCCGCCTGACCGTGCTCTGCGGTCACGACCTCGTGTCCCAGATCCTCGAGGCGATCGGTGAGCGCCAGGCGCACGAACTCGCTGTCGTCGACCACCAGCAGGCGTCCCATCAGCGCTTCTTCGGCGGCGCGCGGTGGGAGGTGCTCTCGAAGCCGCTGTCCTCGGCGTCCGGCAGCGCGACCGGCGAGGCATCGCCGGCCGGCCCCCGCGTCGCTGCCCCGTCCGCCTGGGCCTGATCGAAGCGCAGCGTGACTTGATAGCTCTTCGGGTGTGCGGCCACGAGGGTCATCATCGCGCTCCGCGACCCCTTCGCGCCCTCGAACTGGTAGTCCCCGGGCGGCAACGTGAACAGGGCACCGCCGCCCCGATCTCCGGTGTAGACGCCGGTTCCCGCGTCGCCATTGACGGTGACGAAGACCTTGGGGACCGGCCCGTTCTCGTCCCAGACGTCGACCAGGATGGTGGCGTACTCGCCCACCAGGTCGAAATCGAGATGGGTGGTCTCGCGCGGCTTGACGACGCACTTCTTCTCCAGCACGTAGTTGCCCTCCGGCTTGCCGAGGCGGATGTACACGCCGTAGAGGTAGACGTGCCACGTCCCCGTGGGCAGCGAGGCGAACGTGGTCACCGGCTTGATCATGGTCGCGCCACGCCTGCCGACCTGGGTGCCGCTCTTGAGGACCTCGCTGGCGTAGGCCTGCTCTCCACCCTTGAGGTAGACCTCCTTGTGCCGGCGGCCGAGGACCAAGGAAAACAGGCCACTCTCGGCCGTGGTGTCGTACTTCACGGTCACGACGAGCGAGCCGCTGCGGCGCAGGATCGTCGTGCCTCCGAGCAGGCCGAGGAGCAACACCAGGCCCACGAGCCCCGCGGTGACCGGCGGGTAGAGCTCGCGGACGATGGAGCGGCCGTCCTCCAGGCGCAGGTGGAGCGAGGGATCGGCACCCTGGGCGACCAGCACCGGGCGCATCGTCAGGTGGACCCGCGCGCCGTCCTCGACCTCGGCGTCGACGTCGAGCACCAGCTCGAGGTGGTCGTTTCTGGCCGCGTTGCGGATGGCCCCGACGTCTCCGCTCTGCACCGCCGCCTCGAGCTCGGGGCCCGCCAGGGCCTGCTGGCCTCGTGGCAGCACGATCTTCATTGCGGTGGCGAGCTCCGCGAGCACGCGCGGGCGATCCGGACGCAACCCTGTGATCCAGCGCAGCGAGGGCTCGAGCGGCATGCGCCGCACGACAATGGCGAGGTCCAGGTTGGCGTCCTGCTCGGCCAGCTCGCGCAGGTGCGGCGATCGCAGCAGCGTCTGCACGGGCGGGCTCTGGACCAGCTCCTCGAGCGAGCGCTTGGCCCGGGCCGCCGCCGCCGCTTGCGGGGTCTCGGGCGTCTTTAGGACGTGCTCGACGTCGGTCTTCGGGATCCCGGGGACCTCGAGGTCGCGCGCCGCGGCCTCGGCCTGCGACGCCTCGGCGGCGTGGCCCAGCCGGCGCTCTGCGATCGCCGCGATCTGGTAGCTCGAGGCGTCCTGCGGGTTGACCTGGAGGGAGCGCTCGATCGTGGCCCGGGCTCCGGCGGCGTCACCCGCTTGTAGGGAGGCGATGGACTGGCTGCGCAGCGCCTCGGGATCTTCGAGCTTGCGCTCTGCGACCTGGGCATGGAGCTCGGAGGCGCGGCGCGCTTCCCCCGCGTCCTCGAGCGCGCGGGCGAGGGCGCGGCTGGGGCCCTCGTGGCCGGGCGACTGGGCCCGCTCGAAGTGCTCCGCGGCCTTGCGCGGCTGCCCGGAGGCCTGGTAGGCGCGACCGAGCGCGAGCTGTACCCGCACGTCGCTGCCGGCGCCCGGGGCGCGGCTGGTCGCGACGAGCAGCGCCCGCGCCTCGGCGGGGCGCTTGTTTTCGAGCAGGAGCTCGGCCTGAAAGAGGCGTCTTGGCACGTCCTCGGCCCGGGCGAACGTGGTGTCCACGGCCTTCGCCGCCGCCTCGCGCGCGGCCGGATCGAGCGGGCGTTCGGCTGCAGCCCCCGCGGCCCCTGTTCCCCCCGCGGCCCCAGCCCCACCCTCCCCCACGCCCGTCTCGGGCGCGAGCTTGCGGAAATCCTGCTGGTCCTGCTCGGACAGCGTACGATCTGCGGCGCTCAGTCTGGCGAGGGTGCGCCGCTCGGGCTCGGACAGCGCCCCTGTCGCCGGCATGCCGAGCGCGTCGGCAAGCCGGGCCCGCTCCTTGGCGGGAAGGCTCGCCGGATCGACCACGAGACGCAGGGGCCGCCCGCCCGCGGTGCCCTGGAGGCTCAGCTTGCCCGTGTCCAGCGCCCGCGCGATCGCGACCTGCGCGAGGCCTGGCTCGTTGGCCTCGAACAGGTGCCCCGACGCTTCGAGCAGCTGGTCGGGCGCGTCCGGGGCCCGACCGGTGGCCGCGAGCTCGCCGAGGCCGAGCTGCGCCGCGCCGCGGTCCACGCCGAGCGCGAACGCCCGGCGGTAGAGCTTCTCGGCGTCCTTGGCTCGCCGCAGGACGCGCAAGGCCTGGGCGCGCAGCAGCAGGCCTTCGGACGACTCGGGAACGTCCGAAAGCACGCGCTCGACCTCGGCGGGCTTGCCCAGCGCGAGCAGGGTCCGCGCCTCGAGCAGCGCGCCGAGGAGGTCCTTCGGACGGTCCCGCCGCCACTCCCGCGTCTCCTCGAGCGCTTCGGCCGCCCGCCCCGCGAGGAGCTTGGCGCGGATGCGCATCCAGGTCGGCAGCTTCGGCTGCTCCGCCACGTGGAGCGCCAGGTTGTCGTAGGCGCGCACGAGCGCGATCAGCTCGGGGCGATTCCTGCCGAGTCGCTCGAGCTCGGCGAGCGCTCCTTCGTGGTCCGCCACGTCGAGCTTCATCGCGGCGAGCCCGAGGGTTGCCGCGTCGGCGTAGGTGAAGAACGGCAGCTCTCGGGGCTTGAGGACGAGCTGGCTTCCCAGGAGCTCGAGCCCTCCCTTCGCGAGGGCGAACAGGTTCTTGCCCGCCGTCGAGAAGCCGCGCACGTGCTCAAGCCGCCCTTCGGTTCCGTAGACGCGCACGATGAGGCGCAGCCCGGGACCGTCGGGCTCGAGCAGGCCCCCGGAGGCCCGCTCCGCCTCGGCGTTCCTGAGGTAGGTCCCGGCCACCCGCTGGTGGATCACGCGGGTATTGACGGTCGCGCGAGCGGTGTCGGCCTCGTCGAGCACCGCGCGCTGGGTCCCTCGGCTGCCCCCCGCGAGGGCGGCCCGGAAGATGACCGACAGGCCGCGCGCGGCGAAGCGATGCTCCCCGACCCCATAGAGGTCGCCTACCAGCGCCTTGACGCCGGCGCTTGGCCTGGGAGGGGCGCCGCGCGTCGCCTTGGACGACAGCACAAGGCCCAGCGCACACAGAAAGACGAGTGAGGGCCGCACGGATCCTTCCATCTTGGCGCTCCGACGGCCCGTGATCAACCGGGCCGTCGGCGGCTCGCCGCGTAGTCGGAAGTAGCGCTCCGGCGGCGGGGATGCGAAGATCCAGGGCTGGGCCAGACCGGGGATGCGACGACGATGACCGCCGGACCTGTACTGCGCCAGGACCTCCTGGCCAGCATGACCGAAGAAAATGGCGCGGGTTGGGTCGAGCTTTCTGATCCCGCCAGCGGCAAGGTGATGCTGCGCTTGGCCGAGGACGACTTCGTCGTCCTGTGCGGGCTTGATGGGAGTGACCTCGGCGATCTCGCCCAGCGCGCCCGAGAACGGCTCGGGCTGAGCACCACGGTGGACGATCTGAAGAGCCTTTCGGCCAGGGTGGCCGCGCTGGGCCTCTTCGAGGGAACCGCCGCCACAGAGCCGGCGGCACCTGCGCCGCGCCCTCCAGTGGCGCCCAAGCCGGCGCCTGCCCTCGTCGTGTCTCCTGCGGCGGTCGTGGCGCCCGCTCCGGTCGCGCCCACCCCGGCTCCGCGTGCGGCCGCTGCAGCGGCGGTGGTGCCCCCCCCTGCGCAGCCTGCGAGCGCGCCCCGGCGCCCGCCGCCGGATCTGCGCGGTGGGCTGCCCAAGGTCGAGCCGCCACACCCCGAGGTCGAGGTCGACGTCGAGGCGCCCTTGCCCGCACCGGTCACGCGGCAGCCAGCCCCCTACCAGCCTCCGGTGGCCGCGGCAGCAGCGCGATCCCCG
>JAHFDS010000040.1:8453-31419 GCA_023248855.1 Myxococcales bacterium | reverse complement strand
AGACGGTCTGATCGCCCAGTACAACGCGCCCGCAACCCAGCTTCAAGGAGGGCTGTCTTTCGTCACCAACACCGGCCTCTATGCGACACCTGCTCGCTTCATTGTCTCGGGCACCCAGCAGGACGGCAGTCTCAGAGTGCTTGTAGCGGGACTCGCCTTCGGCGCGGGGCCCATCTACATCGGAGGCAGCTTCCACGCCTTGATACTCTCGGATTTGACGTCGAAAAACGTCACAGGCGGATCTACCATGATGGCCCCGTCCAACGACCCATATCAACTGGGGTTCCAGGGGATGATGACGGTCGGATATGCGGACGACCGTTTCGCCCTTTCGGTCGGCATTGTGCCGTCCGTGATCGGCGGGACGATAGATGCCAACGGTCACCTTTGTCGACCCATGACCTCGCCTGACTGCAAGGACGTCGGCGTCAACTCTCTTGCCGGCGCATTTTCGTTCCATCACCGACGAGGGGTGCGTAGGGAAAAGGAACTGCGCGCCACGGGCGCGGTCCTCGAGCCCGCGGCGCCGCGCGCATGTCAACGCAGCGTCCGATAGGAAGTCTTATGTCCACTCCACCTCCTACGCGTGAGCCATCTTACCAGGATCGCACGTGATTTCCTGCCGCGGGCGCACCCCGGGCCTCGCCCCCAGGCAGCAGGCGGATCAAGCTGGGTCGTCGTGGAAGCGCGGGTCCAGCAGCTCGGGCTCGGCCTCGGGCTCGAGCGGGAGCTCCTGCTGGCCGCGCCACCCGGGCCGGCCGCGGGGCGGTGGCCGCGCAGGGAGCCCCAGGTGACGCAAGATGCGCTGCGCCACGGATTCGTCTTCGATGATCGAGATGAAGCTCATGGGCCCGGCGCAGCGAGGGCACAGCAACGCGTCTACCGCGAAGATGCGCGCCAGGAGCCGCGCCCAGTCCAGCCGGCGCGCGCGATCCGGGTCATCGGGACCGTCAGGTGAGGCTGACGCGACAGCGCACTTCGAACTGCCGGCGGGCGGGAGCAGCAGGGTCGGCGGTTCGGTCGGCGGTCGCGAGCCCGGCGACTCGCACGCGGGCTTCCGCGCTGCCGCTGGCGAGCCGCAGGCCGCGCCAGTGCAGTGCCGCGCTCCGGGCGGATCCGCATCGTCCGCTCGCCCGTCGCGCAAGCCCCGGCCGGTGAGCGCGAAGCGGCCACGCGCGTGCGCGGCGAAGATGCCTGCGTACCTGACCATGTGGAACCGGGGGGGAGGGACGAGGGCGCAGAGACGCAGCAGCAGCTCGCGCGGGGTGAACCGCAGCGTGTGCCGGCCGTCGGAGAAGGTGCGCTTCATCCGATAGAGGATGGTCCCGTCCGGTGCCTCGGCGAGGCGCTCCAGCGCCAGCGGGGGTCGGAGGCCGTACTTGCAGAGACGCTCGAGGCCTTGCCGGTCGTTCGCGTGGACACCGACGCCAGCGTGGAGCGAGAAGCCATCCTTGCGTGCGCACCGGGGCGGGAGCGGGTCCTCGCGTGCCTCGGCGGCGTGGCCCTGTCCGGCAGGCCTCCGCAGGGCGAGCGCCAGATGCGGCTCGGGCTCGTCATCCACGGCGTCGTCGCCGAGCCGGCCGTGGCGCTGCAGGAGCCGCACGACGCGAGCGATGATGCGGCCGAGCATCGCTGCGATCTCGTCGTCCCGCGACGGCTCGAGCGCCACGAAGCGGGGCGGCGCGTCGGGTTCTCGCCGTCGCGCACGAACACGCCGTCGGGCACGAGAATGTGAAAATGCAGCGCCAATTCGAGGCCAGAGTTGAAGCGCTGCACGAACGAGATCGCACCGGTCGAGCGGGCTCGCGCAGGCCGCTCGCCGAGGCGCCGGGCGGCGCGCCGCTGGTGCGCGAAGACCACGCGCAGCACCTCGCGCAGCGCGGACGAGGCGAGCTTCGGATCGGCTGCGAGGTGGTAGCGGACCTGGCGCGGGAACGTCGCCACGTACTGGCGCATCGGGATGCGAGGCAGAACTCGATCCACGAGATGGGCGGCCGTATCCGCCATCCTCCGCCCACTGCACGATGGGCAGATGCGCCCCTTGCACGAGAACGCGACCAGGTGCTCGAGCCGGCAGCGGAAGCAGAGGACGCGGGCGAAGCCGTGCGCCCTGATGCCACAGCGCAGGTACCCCTCGAGCTCGCGCTCGACGTGCCGTGGAAGACCGGTCCCGTACGCGCTCGCGGCGGCGAGCTCGTCGCGCAGGGTGTCGAGCTCGCCCGCCACGAGGCGGTAGAGCAGGGTGCGTTCGGGCGCGCGCGGCCGGTACGACGGTCCCGCGCCGCCGGCCGCCAAGGGCACACGTGTCCCATCGAGCCGCGGCGACGGCTCGTGCTCCACTGCGAGGTGCACGCCTGTTTACAGCGGGCGTGCCAAGTCGGCGGCCCCCGTGGATTCGACGACTTGCGAGGGCAGGCAGCCAGGCGTGGACGTCCAGGGGCGTCCGGAATACCGGTCGCGCCGGCCACAGGGGGGTACCGACCAGGCTCGCCGAGACCGCAGCGTTCAGGGTGAGCAGCCTGCGGACGGACGCGGCGCGCTCGCCGTTGCCCCAGGCCTCCCAGCCGTCGGCGCGGCGGCCCGGCGGAACAGCGCGATGCGCCGACCATGTCGATAGAGCCGGTCGATCATCTGGCGGAAATGCGCCGCGCGGTCCGCAGCTGCCGAACGCAACGCGCCGAAAGATTCGTGTAAGCAGATTCGAAGGGCTGGGAGATCCGTGGAGCCAGGCGTTGCGACCTCCCCGCCTTGGAGTCCCGATGGGACCCTGGGAGTTGCCAGCAGGCCACCCGGACGGGGGGCCGGCGCACGTCTGGCTCACCTTGGAGGGCGTTCAGCTTGACCGAGCGCGTTCGATCGCGGCGGCGCGCACTCGACCTGCGCCGTGCGGCCTCACCGAGGTAGCGCGCCCCACCCGTCATTCGCGTCAAGCGCGACATTGCTGTGGGGTCTCCGGTGCTTGCACCGTGACGGCCGCGTCGGCGCGCGCGTCACTGATGGATCCCGACGCGTCACCCGCCAGCGTCTCCGTCGCCTCGGCCGCGGCCACCGCCTCGTTCCCCCACGTGTCCCAGCGCTCCGGCACGTCGCCCCGCCTGAAGAGCTCGATGCGCCGGCCGTGCGGGTACAGCCGGTCGATCATCTCGCGGAAGTGCTCGGGCTTCTCGGAGTGGCGGCCGGTGCGCTCGACGGACTGCACCTGGTGCTCGCGCCGGTCGGCGTCGGGCAGGCAGCTCCCGCGGGTCGCCACGATCAGCAGCTCGGCTGACGCGTCGTGGTAGTGGCCGAAGTTGGGGCGGCCCTTGGCCCAGACGAAGAACGTCTTGAAGGCGAAGCCCCACGCCCTGATGACCGCGAGCGCGTCGGGCAACAGGGGGCTCGTGGCCCAGCAGAAGAGGACCGCGTCGTCGTCCGCGAGTTTGCTCACCTCGAGCGCGCAGAGCTCGGCGACGCTCATGGTCGGGTAGTGATCGGCCGCTGCGCTGCCTGCGTACCCGGCGAGCCCCGCTCTGGTGTCGTGGTACTGCCAGGGCGGGTCTGCGTAGATCACCCGGTAGGTCTGCTCCTTGGGCAGGTCGCCGCAGCGTGCGGACACGTGCTCCCGCTTGGCGACCCGCGTCGCCTCGGTGACGGTCATGGCGCCGGAGGCGACCTGCTCGAAGAGATCGGGCCGGCTGTTGGCGATGGCGAGGACGCGCCCCGCGGTGGCTGGCGAC
The DNA here is from genome assembly GCA_023248855.1 of Myxococcales bacterium. Lineage (GTDB taxonomy): Bacteria > Myxococcota_A > Polyangia > JAHFDS01 > JAHFDS01 > JAHFDS01. The sequence continues at coordinate 27,703 of JAHFDS010000040.1, read as the reverse complement.
GCCCCAGCCTCTGCGGCCAGGCTGTCGCGCTCGCGCTGAGCGACATCGGCGCGGCGGGGCGCTTCGCCGAGTGCGGTATCACCTGAGACCGCACTCGGCTTCGCCGCGAGCTTGCCGGCAGCATCGCGTGGCTGCATGGCGACCGCGATCTTCTTGGCCTCGCTGCGTGCCTGGTTGGCCTGCTCGCGCTGTCGCTCCTGCTCGAGCTGCCACGACTCGTCGGCGCGCTTGATCTGAAGGCACAACGCGACCCGCTGATCGGCAGGGAGGTCGCGGCGCTGGCCGTTCTGGTCCCACACGAACCGCCACGGCGATCCCACATGGTCCCATTCGATCGTCTTCGGCGCGACGCCGGCGCGCTGGCAGGCCAGCCAGCGGTTCCGGCCGTCGAGGACGAGGCCGCCATCGCAGAGCACGATGGGCGAGCGCTGCCCGTGGTCGCGGATGCTCTGCGCCAGCTGCTCGAGCCGGTCCTCGCTCATGAGCGGGAACAGCTCCGCGGCCGGGTGTGCGCGCAAAGGCGTGAGCGCCGTGGCGACGGCCTCGTTCGTGCCGGGGCTCTCCTGGGAGCGCGTGTCGTCCTGGTTGGGCATGGGACCTCCCGGTCCCGGGTTCAGGAGCGAGCGGGTCGGACGATCTACGAGTGCTGCTGGACGGGCCGGCATGGCCAGCGTCCGAAAGCGAGCGTGGGATCCTCGCCCGTGGTCTCGGGTACGTCCGGCAGCTCGGCGCGCTGGGCTCCGTTCGCGACCAGATGGAGCACGCACTCGTCGAGGTCGTGCCCGAGCTCGTGCTCCCGGCGGGCGTCTGCGGATTTTCTCTCGCTCGGCATCGGCGCCCAGCACGACACTGCCGGTCGCACCCGGTCCCAACCGCGCGGACCGCACCCAACTGCGTCGCGCTCCCGGCGACGCGAAGGGGCGAGCGTGCACCTCCCTCCCGCCTGGAGTCCCCGGGGGCCCCTGAATGTGCCGGCAGACCGGTCCGCCCGGGTGCCGGCCGGCCCTTGTCGAGCATGGCCGACTCCGCCGCCGAGCAAGGCGTCGTAGCACCGCCCGCGCACCCGCGTCCTTGAGCGTCACGTACAACAGGCGGTACTCGACCGGGCTCGGCACGGCACGCACTGAGCCGAAGTGCAGCAGCCGCCGCACCGGAATCGCCGTCAGCGTTGCGAGGCGCTCGGCCGGGACCTCGGCGAGCTCGCTCGCGTCCATGAATGGGATGTCTGTGCGCGAGGGTGAGACTCCAAGACGGCTGACCGAATTTCCATGAACCACGGGCCGAAAAGGTTCCGACGGTTGCTGAGAGCCATCTGCGCCGCGCCGAAGGCCCACTCGCCGTCGTAGAGCGCGTGTCCGGTGTGGAAGGCGCGCGCGCCCGGCGCCCGGAGGCGTCCTCGGCGACCACGGCGGCGAGCGCCGCCACCCGATCGGCGCGCCGCTCGAGCCACGCGTCCGCGCCCTAGGCGCACACGCGCCGCGGCACGAGCGCCGCCGTGATCCCGATCGCCACCAGCGTGACCGCGACCCGCTTCCTCGAGGGCATGCCGGCAGGGCGCCTGCGGCGCGTGCAGCGGCCGGGCCGCGGCGTGGAGATTTCGTGAAGGGGCCTGATGCGATACCCTGCGGCGATGGCGCAGATGGACATCAGCCTGGTGCGGAGGACCTTGCCGCGGTGACCGACGCGCTGCGCCCGTACCTCGACGCGATCCTCGCGGCGCCCGAGGAAGACGAGCCGCGCCTGGCGCTCGCGCGGTTTCTCACCGACCGAGGCGATGCCCGCGGCGAGCACATCCGCCTGTCGTGCGAGCTCGAGAAGCTCGAACGCGACGACCCCGTGCGCAAGGCGATGGAGGCGCAGGTCGCGAAGCTGCCGACGCTGGCGTTCAACGGCGGCCCCCACGCCGACTTCCCGCTCCAGTGGGGCATCCGTCGCGGCTTCATCGAGGAGCTGTCGTGCAGTGGCGCCCACTTCGCCGCGCACGCGGAACCGCTCATGCGCGAGGCGCCGATCCGCGTCTATCACATGACGCCGTACTTCGAGGGTCACGCGGCGCTGCTCGCGGCGTGTCCCGCGCTCGCCAGGTTGCGCAAGCTGAGGCTTCACATCGTACAGCGCGACGACATCGCGACGATCCTGGCCTCACCGCACCTCGTCGGCCTGCGCGAGCTCGAGCTGTCGCTGCAGCTCGATGGCGAGGTCGCGGTCGCCGAGCTCGGTCTCGCGCTGCGTCACCTCGATGGGCTCGAGGTGCTCTCGACGTTCTACGGGACGATCGACCAGAGCGCCTGCGCCGCGCTCGCGCACCTCGCCGAGCGCCTCGACCTCGAGCTCCTCGACGTGCGCGGCACCCACGTCTCCGCGGTCGGCCTCGCCGAGATACGCACGATCCTGGCCGAGGACCGTGTCCTGCCGCGTCCCGAGCCGCGCGTATCCTTCCGCTTCGGCCTGCTCGACCTCCATCAAAGCAAGCTCGACGCCGAGGAGATCCGCGGCCTCATCGACAGCGGCGAATTCCGCGCCGCGACGAAGCTCGTGCTGCCGTGCTCGCTCATCGGAGACGCGGGCGTCGAGCACCTCATACGCTCGGGTGCGTTCCCGTCTCTGGTCGAGCTGCGCGCCCCCGGCATCACGAACGATGCCGCGCTGTCGCTCGCGCGCGAGGCGGTCGGGCTCGACCACCTCGAGATCATGGATCTCGACGACGCGCCCAGCGAGCGCAACGGTGGCCGCGGAGTCAGCGACTGGGCGGCCCTGGCCATCGCGCGCTCCACCCGGCTGCCCGCAGTGCGCCGGATCGAGCGCGGCTACGAGCATCACTGCTATGCCGACGGTGCCCGTGAGGACACCGAGACCCTCCCGATCGCGCGCGACGACGGACGCACCGTCGAGAGCGTCATCTGGCATCGAATCTGGCCATGACCCCGGTGGAGCAACTCGCGCTCTACGAGAAGCTGGTGGCGCTCGACGACGCGGAGGCCGCGTTCCGGGTCGCATTCCAGGAGCTCGACGATCGGAAACGCGTGCTCGCCTTCGCGGCCCACGACGTGATCTTCTGCCGAGGCACGCTCGCACGACTCGCCGCCTTCATGTCGCCGTGGCCGACCAAGCTCGAGGCGATCGAGCAGGGGGGCATGGGCTGCCCGTTCGAGCTGGACCTCGTTCGCCACAGCAGCATCGGCTTTGCGATCGCGATTCCGCTCACCTCGATCGCGTTCTATCTGCACGATGTGTCGGTCGAGGGGTTCTGGGAGTACCGCTACTACGCCGTCGTCCTCGCGATCACGCTCGTCCTCGGCCTGAGCGCCCGCGCGATCTTCTCGTTCGGCTTGCGTCGCCGGATCGCCGAGCTCGCAGAGGATGAAGCCGGGACGTTCGCGTACGTCATCGCCCGGCTGAACGAGGCGATCGCCGAGGACGCCACCCGAGGGCCGTGGGTGCTCTCCGGGCTTCGCACGCGCTTCCGGCCGCGCGGCATGAAGAACATCTGGATGGAGCACGGCTTGGCCCGCAAGCTCGACAAGCGGCGCAGCTGGACCGCGACGTTCGAGCGCCACGATCCGGCGCGGGCGAAAGCCGTGTTCCGCGTCCGGCTCTTCGACGACAAGCAGCCAGCCGGCGACCTGTTCGCCGAGGTCGACGCGCCGCTCCGCTACGACGGCTACCCCGTCTACAAGGACCTGAGCGACCGCATCCACGCCGTCGCGCTCACCGGCAAGAGCAACGTCCCGACGCTCGGCGCGAGACGCTCCCGCGGCGCTTCAATCTGACCGGTTCCACCGAGCAACGCGACGGCGTGGATTACGCGGAACATCATGACGTCACCGGCGACGTGCAAGCGCGGCTCTGCGACGAGGGTATCGAGTGGTACGTTCGCCACGCGCGACGAGCTGAACACCGAAGCCGGGCTCTAGACGGCTCGCGCGGCTGAGATCAATGGCGTTCGAAGGGTGTTCTACACCTCTCGGGAGAGACGCATGACGGAGCTGGCCTGGAAGAGCTACACGACGGACAAGACGCCGCCGCATCCGACTGGCCGCGCGCCCATGGTCGAGGCGTGGAGCGCCGCGGTGCTCATGGACGGAGGTAACGAGGTCGGGCACGTCTGGTTCACGACCTGTCTCGACGCTGTCTTCGCCGATTTCACGTTCGATGATTCCATCACATTGCACGTTCGGGCTTGCCGGCCCGACCTCCTCCGCGCGGTCGCTCGGTCTGGTCGGATGCTGCGCCGAGCCGCCCTAGGTACCGCGCGCGGTGTTGCTGGTGCGCGGCGTGATTGAGCCATGAACTACTGCGTCGACGCAGTTCTGGTCGAAGTAAGATTCAGGATGGTGTCGTGCGCACGCTCACGATGATCATCATCTCGGCCGGAGACCCCGACAAGCTCGACGCCATGAGCTTCGAGGATCGCCGCGGGTGGGGCGGTGGCTGGAAGAGGTTCCAGCTCCTGCACGACGGCAAGCCCGACACGGTGGTGCGCAAGGCGCTCGACCTCGATCAGGGGGTCTACGCGGCACACCGCCAGTTCGACGGGGACGAGCGCTGCATCGTGGAGACGTCGGCCATCTTCCACGCCGGGCTCGCCGACGCGGCGGCGATGTTGAGGCCGCACGTGGCCGCTCCGGAGGCGTTCGCCGAGGCGCTCGTGGAGGAGGCCGGAGAGGATGAAGACGCGGGCCGCGTCGCGCGCGCGCTGGTCGAGGCGTCGAGCGAGCCCGCGGCGGGTGGCGCCGAGGAAGCGGCGGCCTGGGTGCGTGTGTTCCTCGTATCGTCCCTGACGCCCTGCGACTGAAGATGGGCATCGCCTGGGAGATCCGCGCGCGCGTGCACTGCGAGTGCGCGGTCTGGAACGGGCGGACGCTCGGACGAGCGATCTCGTTCCCGAGCTTCCTCGAGACCCTCGCCGAGGGGCGGCTCCGCTGCAAGCGCTGCGGTTCGGAGTACACGTACGAGCGCGCCGCGTGGGAGGTCACCGCCAGCCTGGTGCCGAGGCCGTTGCCGGAGCTCCCGGCGTTCGCGCAAGAGCTCGCGCGCGCGGTCGGCGGCCAGGTCGCGTTCCAACTCGGCGTCCAGCCGTCTGCGGCGATTCGCGTCGGCGATCACTGTCGACTCTTGATCACGCGCTACGGCGCAGCGCTCCGCATCCAGCTCCCGCACATGCACCCCTTCACGGTGTGGAATCGCGAGGACTGGCTCGCGCTCGAGCCCGTGATCAAGGAAGGGCTGGCCGAGCAGGCGCCGGTCCTGTCGATCTGTGATGTCGTGCTGTCGCTCGCGCGTCCGTCGATCGACTGGATCGTGTCCTTCGACGGCGCCGCGGCGATGCTGCTCCGCGGGAGGAGCCAGGTCGACCTCTCCCAGAACCCGGCGTCGGTGACGGTCACGATTCGCGACGGCGGCACGACGCACATCCGTGAGGTCGCGACGCTCGCGCAGCTCGACGGGCTCCCGGCGTGGATCGACGAGAAGGCGGGAGGACAGGCCGCCGCGCGCGAGGCGGCGGCGGCCGCGTTCCACCGCGAACGAGCGGAGCAGCGGGCCGCGATGCGTGTCCCGGAGCTCGCCGAGGTCATGGCCGTGCTGCGCGCGGGCGAGAGCATCCAGGTCGGCGGCGGACGCTCCTTCTCGACGTACGCGATGAAGGATGGTCGGCTGATCGTCATTCAATCCGACGACGGCCACACCGAGGAGCACGCGATCAGCGAGGACCGCCTCGGCGCCGCGATCGCCGACGCCCCCAACGTCTTCGACGCCGCGGTGCAGCGAAGGTCCGTCGGTTGAGCCCGCGCCCACGCCCTGATCGCCTGATGCGCCGCGCCCTCCAGCTCCTGTTTCTGCTCTGTTGTACGTGCGCGCGTGACGTGGCTGGGGTGCTCGAGCTCGATGTGCGCGGCCAGCAGGGCAGCTCCACGCGCGCCCTCGTCGTGCAGGTCGAGGTCGGTGACAGGGGCGGCAACGTGCATGTATTCGACAAGAGGGGCGAGACGTTCGGGTTGTCGCCCCTCGTCCGCGCTCACCTGACGTTCCGCGAGGACGATCTCGGCATCGCGAAGGTGGCGGTGTCTGCCGACCTCGAAGGCGGCGGCGGCCGCGTGGTGGCCTGCGGGACGGCGGAGCTGCGCGACGGCCTCGTGACTGTCAGCGTGCTCGACCTCGGGCCGCCGGGGCCCGAGTGTCAGGGTGCCGCGGGGACCGGCGGCCGCGGTGGCGCGGGGATGACCGGTGGCGCGGGGATGACCGGCGGCGCGGGGATGACCGGCGGCGCGGGGATGACCGGTGGCGCGGGGATGACCGGCGGCGCGGGGATGACCGGCGGCGGCACGTGGTCGGTGAGCGGGCTCGCGGCGACGCGCATCGAGACCCTCTTGCTCGGCCCGCGGGGCCTGTATGCGGGCACGAAGAGTGAGGGCGTCTTCCGCCTGTCCGACGGTGGCGGCGGCTGGACCGGCTCGTCGAACGGTCTCACGGCGCCCGCCGGCATGGGGGATCCGCGGTGGGTGTTCTCGCTCGCTGCCGACCCCGTGAACGCCTCGACGCTCTACGCGGGCACGAATGGCGCCGGCGTCTACAAGAGCACGAACGACGGTGACAGCTGGTCGCACCTCACGATCGATGTCGGCGCCCCGGGACCGATCCTCTACGTGAAGGCGATGGCGGTGAGCGCCAACGCGGTCTACGCCGGCATGCTGGCGGGCGTCATCTGGAAGAGCGACGACGGTGGCGCGAGCTGGCGCAGCGTCAATGGTGGCTTCTTGGAGATCCTGGCGCTCCTCGTCGACGCCTCCCTGCCTGACACCCTCTATGCTGGCCACGGCAGTGGCGCGCAAGTGACAAGGGACGGTGGCAGCTCGTGGTCCCGGCTCGGCACGGGGCTGCCCACCACGACCGTGCAGGCCCTCGCGCAATCCGGGACGCGGTTCTTCGCGGGCACCCCAGCGGGCGTCTTCCGCAGCGTCGACGGCGGCGCCACCTGGCTCTCCACCGGCCTCACACAGCCAACCCGCGTGCTCGCGCCGCGCGACGGCGGCTTCGTCTACGCAGGCACCTCCGGGGGTGTCTTCGCGAGCTCCGACGGCGGCGACACCTGGGTCGAGACCAACGCCGGCCTCGCCGAGCTCGACGTCACCGCGCTCGCCTTCGATCGCCAGGGCAAGCTCCACGCCGGCACCGCGCACGGCATCTACCGGCTGGACTGACTCCACGCGTTGCTGTGCCCGGTCGCGGCGATGGCGGCGATGCGCTTGCTGAGCTCCCTGGCCTTTGCGCTCGACCACGGGTCGCCGAGACCATCGAGCGAGACCTGCGCGACCGTGAAGCCGAACACACCGGCCCGCAGGTGCTGGAGGTCCGACCGGAAGCGGTCGCGATGCCCCCAAGTCAAGATCGGCTCGAGCTCGGTCGGCCAGTACGCGGCGGCCGCGGCGACCTTCGAGCGGAGCATGATCGCGAGGTCGGCGCCGTGCGCCAGCACCGCCTTGCGATCGTCGTGCAGCTGGTACGCGACGCGAATCGCGAGGTCCGGCTCGTCGATGCCCGCGAGGGCGGCCTCGAGAGCGGCCTCGGGGGGTGGCTTCGCGGCGGCGGTCGTCACGGTAGATCGACCCGCGCGAGCGCGAGCTGTGGCCGGGGCGCGTTCCGAGGGACAATCGCGATCGCGATGAACCGAACCAGCCCGAGGCGAGTGCTCCCGGCCCGTGTGGCATCGAGCCGCGCGGGGGCGTCGTGAGCTGCCCGAGGTGCGACGCATACTTCGGCGACTGGCGGAGCGGCGGACCGTGGTTCCCCGACGGCGACTGGGAGATCGTGCAGTCGGAGGAGATCGAGGTCGGCACGCACGCGGCCGTCACGGTGATGCAGGGGATCGCGCGCTGCCGGGGCTGCGGACAGACGGCCGACTTCGGCTGCAGCTACGGCCCGGGCTACTCGTTCACTCCCCGCGGGGACCGATCGGCGCCGTGACCGAGCCGGGCGCGGCCTGGCCGTACCCTCGCTCGAGCGCGTAGGCCCGGATCTCCGCCGCGATGAGGTCGGGCATCCGGATGTGCGGGAGCGGTCCGGACGCCAGGAACTCGTCCCACGACTGCGTCCCCTCGTGGTCGTACCCGCAGAAGGGGCCCTGGATGTCGCAGCCGTACCGGAGCCCCGCCGCGGACGCCGTCGCGTCGTAACGCGGGTTGAAGCAGTCCACCACGTCCCACACCCAGTCGCGGCTCTCGCGGTCGCCCTGGCGCTCATGCTTCTAGTATCGTCGATCGCAAGGAGCCCTGCGCCGCCCCGTGTCGTTCCCCGACCTAGCGTACTACCTGCCGCAGAAGGCAACCTGCGAAGAGATGAGCCTGTACGGGCAGCGCGTGGCGGAGCGCTACGACGACGCCACGCTGGCGGTGCTGGCGGGCTTCCCGAGGCTCGCCAGGCTCGAGCTCTTGCACCATCACATCTCACGGATCCCCCGGGGGCTCCGGACGTTGCGGCACGCGTGGATCGGGCAGTCGCCGCGCCTCGCCACGCTCGAGGGGATCGAGGACGCGGCCCTGCTGCAGGGGCTGCAGCTCTCGAACAACCCCGCGCTCGATCTGGCGGACGCGTTCGAGCGACTCGCGGGGCTGTCGGAGCTCGTTTACCTGACCCTCGACGGCGAGCACGCGCGGGAGCTCCCGGCGGCGTTCGCGCGGCTCCCGAAGCTGGCCCACCTCGAGCTGGTGTACACGCCGAACCTCGACCTCGATCAGGCGTTCGCGATGATCGCGAAGGTGCCGACGGTGCGGGTGCTCAAGCTGGGCGAGATCGTCGTGCCAGCTTCGATCGGTGCGCTGAGCGAGCTGCGCGTGCTCACGGTGGTGGCGAAGGGCACGTTGCCCGACGAGCTCGGCGCGCTCGCCGCGCTCGAGGAGCTGCACCTGCCGAAGGCGACGTGCAAGGCGCTGCCGAGCTCGATCGGCAAGCTTTCGCGGCTCTCCGTGCTGGAGCTGTACTACTCGAAGGTCGCCGCGCTCCCCGACGAGATCGGCGAGTGCCGGTCGCTGCGCGAGATCCAGGCGCGGAGCAGCGCGCTCAAGGCGCTCCCCGAGTCGATCGGCAGGCTCGCCGCGCTGCACACGCTCGACGTGTACAACACCAAGCTGAAGAAGCTGCCCGCATCGCTGGGCGCGCTCGAGAACCTGCGCGTGCTCGAGCTCTCGTACGATAGGCCCCTCGAGGTCCCCGAGGAGGTCTACCGGCTGTCGCTCGAGAAGCTCACCGGCCCGCAGGAGATGGTCGACAGGCTCGTCCTGCGGCGCCTGCCGACGCCGGACACCGGCGAGGCCCTCTACGACGAGGCCGAGCGCCTGCCCGACGACTTCGGCAACGTGGTCAGCTTGCAGCTCGCGCTCCACACGCACTCCGCGCCGATCCCGCAGCTCGCCAGGCTGCCGCGCGTCGAGCAGGTCACGATCGACACCGGCGACCTCGACGATGCGTTCACCCGCCTCGCCGGCGCCGAGCGGCTCTGGCGCGTGGCGGTGCTGGGCGAGCGGGACACCCTGCCCGGCTCGATCGCGAAGCTCACGCAGGTGGCCGCGCTCGACGTCGACAGCGGCCGCTGGGGCGACTCCGACCAGCCGGGCACGCTCCGCGCGCTCCCCGACGCGCTCGGCGAGCTCGCCGGCCTGAAGGCGCTCGTGATCAAGCGGCATCGCCTGACCGAGCCGCCCGAGGTGATCGGCGAGCTGGCCTCGCTCGAGAAGCTGAGCTTGCAGACGGGCGAGCTCCGCGCGCTGCCGCGATCCATTGGCAAGCTCCAGCGCCTACGTGAGCTCACGGTCCAGGGCTTGACCGACCTCCACCTCCCCGACGAGCTCGCGTGCTGCGCTGCGCTCGAGTCGGTGACTCTCTACGGCGGGTGGGGGCCGAGCCGGATCGACAACCTCGCGGTGCTCGGCCGGCTGCCCGCGCTCCGGCGGCTGTGGATCAGGTACGTCCGGGAGCCCCAGGACTGGGCCGGCCTGCTCGCCGCGCTCGGAGGCAGCGCGATCGAGCTCCTCGACCTCGAGTACAGCGAGCTCGGCGCCCTCCCCGCGGCGATCGGCGGGCTCGCCGAGCTGCGACGCCTCGTGCTCGAGCACACCGGCATCCAGGAGCTCCCACCGGAGCTGCGCGCGTGCACGGCGCTGCGCTGGATGAGCTGGTCGAGCTATCAGTTCAGCGAAGAGGGCCGGGCCCAGCTCAAGAAGCAGCTCCCACCCGGCCGGTGGCGGAAGCAGAGGCGGGACCGCGTCGAGTTCTACGAGCGCACGGCGTAGCGCGGCATGCGCTCGACCGCGCCGTGCGACTTGTCGCCCGGCGCCCGCCGGGTGATGCTCACGCCATGGATCTGTCGAGCCTTTCGAGCCCGCCGGCCGCCGCGGAGCCCGTCCTCCCGAAGACCCTGCTCTCGCGGGTCTTCCCCGTGACCGCGGGCGAGCTGACGGTGTCGATCGAGACGAAGTTCACGCCGGATCGCGTGGGCTCGAGCGAGGGGACCTCGTCGATCGCACTCTACGGGCAGCTCGAGGCCGAGCGCCGCCATCCGGGCAGCGACTACGAGACCATGGAGCTCGGCACCCACATCGTGCTGCGCCGCGTGCGCCTCGCACGGTATCGGTGGGTGGTGAGCGACGTCTCGATCGAGCCGCCCTGCGCCCAGGTGAGCGTGGATCGTACCGCGGCCGCGCCGAAGCTCGTCGTGCCGGCGCTCGCGACCGACGCGTCGGCCACGTTCTGGCTCAGCACGCTCGGCGTCGACGACCTGGCGCTCGAGGATCGCCCGAATCCTGTGCTCCCGGTGTACCAGGACTACGTCCAGGTCGCGCTGTTCGCGTACATCCAGCACGCGAATGGCCAGTGGGCGGCCTGGCTCCGGGCGCGCCGTGTGCTCGCGGGGTACGTCGATGCGACGTGGGAGCGCAAGCTCGCGCTCGGCGAGACGGACGCGTGCAAGGTCCAGCTCGGCGACCACGGCCTCGAGCTCCTCGAGGTGCGGTGGGTCGACGCCGCGGCGCCCGCGGATCTCCACGCGCGCTTCCGCCTGACTCGCGGCGCGACCGGGGAGGCCATGACACGGCCGCCACCGCCGAAGCCGTTCGTCCCAGTGTGAGGCGCCGGCCGCGCGCGCCCTGACCAGACGATGCGGCATGAGCGCTGACGCCGACAAGGACCTTCGCCTGCGCGAGGCCATCGCGGCCCGCGATGTGGCTGGTGCGCGCCTGGCCATCTCCGACGGCGCGAAGGTCACGCTCGAGTGGGCGTGGCGAGCCGGCGGCGTTCCGCTCATGAGGATGCTCCTCGAGGCCGGCGCGAAGCCCACGCCCCTGGACCCGTGCTACGTGCGTGTCGACCCCGAAGCGCTCGCGCTCCTCGAGGAGTGGCCGATTCGAGGCTCGACGGCGCGCGAGCCGGACAAGCAGCTGATGCTGGCGGCGCGAGGGGGTGCCGTCGACACCGTGACGGCGCTCTTGCGCGACGGCGCCGACGTGCTCGCACGCGATGCGAACGGCGCATCGGCGCTCGATCACGCGCAGCAGAAGGGGCACACCGAGGTCGCGATCGTCCTCGAGCGAGCCGTGGTCGCGCATCACCCGCAGGAGGCGCTGTTCCTCGCGGCCCTCGACGGGTTGTGGGTGGGCGTTCACCGAGTCGTCGCGGGCGCGGATCTCGAAGCACCAAACGCCAACGGCATGACGGCCCTCGCGCTCGCGGCGCGTTACGGCAAGAGCTCCGCCGTCGAGGCGCTGGTGGCCGTCGGCGCGAAGATCGATGCGCGTGCGCTCATCGCAGCGATCGAGGCCGTCGATCTGCGAGGCCTGCAGCGCCTCCTCGATCTCGGGGGCAGCTCGGCGGTCGACGTGGCGATCGTACGCGCGGCCTGCGCGCAATCCGACAGCGATCTCCTGAAGCTGCTGCTCGCTCGTGGCTTCGACGTCAGGCCGCACCCGGACCTGCACAGCACGAGCACCGAATCGGATCGACTCCTGCGCAATGCGCGCGCGGGACGGTTGCCGCCCGCGAGTCGAACGACGACCTCCTGGAAGGACTGCGCGCTCTGTCGTGACCTGCCAGCGTCGATGGGCTGGCGCAACGCCATGAGCGGAGAATGCACGGGCGCGCCGCTGCCGGAGGTCACCGAGCAATTCGAGACGTTCGGCTGGCTGCGGCGGGGGATGTGGAAGTGCCCCCATTGCGGCACGTACTACGACTATGAATACGATCACGACGGCGGCATCCAGGACGGCTGGGACAGCGAGGAGCTGATCCGGATCTCCGATGTCACGGCGCTCGCCAGGCTGCGCGCGATGACCCCCGCGGGCCCGCGGATCGAGCGCGAGATCGCGGCGCTGACCGCCTGGATCGCGTTCGACGAGGCGGCCGCGGCGCCGGGGCGAAACGGCCTGGTCGCGCCCGACGAAGAGGAGGAGGGCAAGCGCTGGCTCATGATCTACCGGCTCGGCGACGACGGCGCCAAGCAGCTCGCAGCGCGCTCTGTTCCCGTGGGCGAGGTCGATGCGCGGATCGCAGAGCTCATCGTGCGCGGGCTCGTGGTCGCGCACACCGGGGAGTATTGCCGGCTCGTGTGGACCTGCGACGGAGACCGCATCGAGGTGTACGACGAGACGAGCAAGATGCTCGACGCAGGGCGCGATGGCGCGACGCTCGCCGGCGGCCGCGTCGTCGCACGCGCGGACGTCGCGCGCGTGATCGCGTACGCCTCGAGCGACATGACCGATCGGGGCATCAAGGCCGTGCTGCGATCGGGCGGCGAGGTCGACCTCGTCTACGAGTACTCCCTCGCCGCCGCGGCGAACGCAGAGGGCTATCCGGTGTACAGCCGCAACGAGCTCCTGGTCGAGACCGTGTGGTGCTCGACATTGGGCGTCGTCATCGCCTCCTGGGCGAACGCGCAGTTCGAGGACCAGATCTAAACAGAGACGTGGGTCATCTCCGCGAGGTAGCGCTCGACGACATCGCCCGGGCACGTCCCATCGCGGAGGAATAGCTCAAGGCAACTCTCGCCCGCAGCGGATACCCAGGAGGACACCGCTGCCTTCGACCGTGGCGGCGTCCCGAGCCGTGAGGCTGCGGAAGCCGAGATCCACACTGGCGCTGCTGCTCTTCAAGAGACGCTTCGTCCCGGTTGCCGGGCCCTTTGGATCCATGCGAGGGGCGACTGCGTAGTACCCGTGCTCGTACCACTCGCCGATCCACTCGTAGACGTTCGTTCCCGATGGGGTCGTGGACGCCATAGATGGAGGCGCCATCGTGGGTCTGATAGGAGGAGCCCATCCTGTTGTCGTCGATCTCGTACGGGCCCCGATCCTAGCCGTCATAGAAGCCCACGGGCGTGGTCACGTGAACGCTGTAAAAGCGCGGTGTGTCCCGGCCCGGTCGGGCCATCGATACGTTCCTGATGCTCGCGACCGACTCGGACTTTGCCGTGTTCGCCTCCGATGTCAAGCTGGTCGACGAACAGGGAGCGAGTGTTGAGTCGAACCTGATCACCAGCGGCGATGTGAAGCGCGTGATCCCGGATCTGGAGGAGCTGGTCGAAAAGCACCCAGACAGGACGGCGCGAGCACTCTTCGCGCACGGTGGAAATTGCGGCGACCCCGCTCGCGTACTCGCCGCTCTCAGCTCAGACGAGTGGCCCGAGGGTGGCGATCCTGCCGAGGAGGCCGCTGCGTTCGCTCACCAGCTTCTGAAGCGGGCGCGCGTCGCGGTCGGTGATTTCCATGTCGTCTGCTGGGAGTTCCGCGGGGACATCGTGCTCTAACTGCGCATGTTCCGGGTGAGCGCGACCATCACGATCATCACCGGGCGGTGTCGCTCGAGGAGAGGCGTCGCTCTAGCATCGGTTAGACGGAGTTCCCTTCGCGGACGGGTCGCCACCTTTCGTCGCCCTCACGAACCTTGGGATCTGCTGGGAGTACGTGGCGAGTTCCGCTGGTGCGACCACGAGTCGTCGTGATGGTGGTCCGTCCTCAGGAAATCGAGGGACCGAAGAACTCCGGCAAGTCCACGATGGGCGCCGGAACGGTGGCACCCAGCACGGGATCATGAAATCGACGCCCCGTACAACTGCGGGAGATCTACGATCGCCGGCGGAGGAGTCGTGAGCGCGACAATCACCATCATCGCTACCCAAGTGGAGAGCCCGAGCCAGTTCGAGTCGATGTACATCGACGAGCGACGTAACGTCAGCAGCGGATGGAAGACCTTCCCCGCTCGATCCGGTCGCTATCCCGACGGGATCGTGCTCCAGGCGACGAACAGCGACCTCGGCGTGTTCGAGTGTGATCCGGACGAAGATATCGATACCGGCGAGAAACTGCATACGTTCCTGATCGACAAGAAGACCCTCGCGAAGGTGCTTCCGAAGCTGGAATCGATCGTCGAGTTGAAGGCCGCCGCCACGGCCAGCGCACTGGTCGCGAAGCTCGGAGGAACCGCGAACGTCGAGCGCGTCTCCGAAGCGCTGAAGTCCGGTGCGTGGCCCGAGACCGACGATGCCGCAGCGGAAGCCGCGGCGTTCGCGCATTATCTCCTGAAGTACGCTCGCATCGCGGTGACGAGCGGAAAGGGCGTCTGCTGGGAGTACCGCGGAGAGTTCCCGCTCGCCGATCAGGAAATCGTCGGCCCGTAGAGCAGCGGAAGGTCAACGATGGGCGCCGTCACCAGCTGCTTCTTCGCGCGCCCCAGCGCGTGACGAGCGACATCGCCAAGCGTCTTGACCTCTGGCCAGTGCGTGCTGCGGATGGTCTGCTTCCACCCCTTGGGCTTCTTGTCTGCGGCGGTCTTCGCCCATGCCAGCGGCTCTTCGTACCAACTCTCGAGGATAGGCGCGAACATCCACAGATCCTGTTCCTCCGATACCCAATCGAGGAATGCAAAGACCTGTGGTTCGTTTGCGTGATCGAGCGTGGCCACGATCCGACCGAACGCGGTGCCGAGCCAGTCGCCGTGAGTTCGCAGCTCGAACCCGAGCCAGCTCCAGGGTCCGTTTTCACCGTCGGGGAACTGCCCAGCCTGGGCGGTCTGCTCGAGCAGCGCACGCAAGTCGGTCTCGTTGGTGAGCGGCGCTTCGACGAGCTTTCCGCCCTTGCCATAGCCGAGGAGCGCCACCTCCGAGTTCGTCGCGTTCAGATGAGCGACGTACGCGGTCTGATCGCGCAGGATCGTCTCGAGGCGCAGGTCGGGCGCCCCCCAGCCAGTTCCCGTCCCGCGCGCTCGAACATCGGGCATGGTGGCGGCAAGCTCTGTCGTCCACGGGAGCAGCACGAGCGAGTCGCGGTACTCCGCGAGCAGGTCGGCGCGAACTCGCCACCGTTCGTTACCGCGTGCTGGAGCGCGATGCCAATCGACGGCCACCAATCGCTCCGCATCCGGATCAGCTCGACTATCCAGCCCCAGGCAGTAGCGACGTTGTCGCCGCCTTTGTCGACAGCGGGGGCGCTAAAATAGTCGGCGTCAGGGTACGACGCCAGCAGGCTGTCCTTGAGCTCCGACGTCGTCGAGAACTCCGGGTTGACGCCACGCGCGTAGACGATCCGGATCTTCTCGCCGGTGACAGCAGGTCCCACCGGCTCGACGAGAGCATCGGTTGCCTTGCGCGCTTCGGCGACGCGGATGTCGCGTGCCTCGACGACGCGCGGCTCGTGTCCCGCGCACTCCCAGGGCGCGTCGATCGCGCCGAGCGACTTGGTGCCGCCGAGATCGACGGACGCCCAGTTACAGTGACAGAAGTACGCGCGCGACAGCTTGTTCACCGGCGCCGCATCGAGATGCGGCGAGCTCGCCGGATCGCTCGATGCGCTTAACGCCTCGATCAGTACCTTCGATGGAGGATAGTTGCTCGTGATCGAGCGACTGTCCGCATGACGGACCTCTGCGCCGCAGTTGCCGCACACGAGGTGGTTGCATCCGACGCGTGGAGGTTGGCCGTCGTTGGCGATCGCGGGATCCGTGGGCAGCTCGACGTCGAGCCCCACCAGGACTGCTGGTGAGCAGTATTTCATTCAGGTCACGGCGGGTGTGCGTAGGGAAAAGGAACTGCACGTCAGCGGCCCGCTCCGCCGGCTCGCCGGTGCTCGTGCGGCGTCCGACAGGAATCTCATGTCCACCGCGCCTCGCACCCGTGGGCGATCCTACCAAGATCTTGCGGGGTTTGATGCTGTGGGCAGACCGCGTCCTGGCCCCGAACGACAAGGGGTGGGGACGGGTCAGGCTGGGCCGTCGTGGAAGGGCGGGTCCAGCAGCTCGGCCTCGCACTCGGGCTCGAGCGGGAGCTCCTGCTGGCCGCGCCACCCGGGCCGGCGGGCCGGCCCCGGGGCGGTGGCCTGGCCGGTAGCCCCAGGTGGCGCAGGATGCGCTGTGCCACGGCTTCGTCCTCGATGATCGAGATCATCTTCATCGGCCCCCCGCAGCGGGGGCACACCAAGACGTCGAGCGAGAACGTCCGCGCGAGAAGCCGCGCCCAGTCCAGCCGGCGCGCGCGATCCGGGTGGTCGGGGCGACAAAGAGAGCCCGACGCGACAGCTCACCGACCGACGATGGCTCGGATGCAAGGACGTGCGATGATCGCCAGAGGAGCCGTGCCCACCGCCTGCAAGAACAGATTATGAGGAGCGGTGGCACCCTTCAATGATAACGAAGGGGAACCTGTGCCCGCACGAGCCCGATCCCGATGCGAAACCATAGCGGCTCATGAATCTCTGCAACAGCGGCGGGTACCTCGTCAGCCCCGACTACTGGCTCCCCAGCGAGCCGTCCGACTACTTTCGGGCGTCGTACGGAGTCGGGAGCATCGGATGCAACAGGCTCGTCTGTTCTCGATGCAAGCAAGCCGTTCGACACGCGCTGGAGGGAACGGGTCGCCGCTACCAGTGTTCATGTGCCGAGTACGAAGAGCTCGGGTACACGCACCTGGATACGAGCACCGAGAGCGATCCGGACCCGGTGCCGCCCTGGAGGTGTGCCGGCCACCCGAGCTTCGTTCCGCCCGGTGTGTTCGCCGGGGTCGAGGTGGGGGCCACCCCCGACTGGTCACCGATCGTCGCGGCGCAGATCGTCGAAACGACAGACCTTCATCCGTCGATCGATCGCATTCCGGGCTTCACGTTGACGCGCGTCTTTCAGGCGCTGGACAGCAACGATCAGGGCGCCCTGGCCACTGCGCTCGGGAGCCGCGGCAACGACGAGTCGCTGCGAGCCCGTCAGGCGGTGGCGCTCTTCTTCGTCTTGAACATGCACGCTCCCGGGTTCGAGCAGGTCCTCGACGCCTGGCGCGCCGATCCCGCCCGCTACGACGACCACCCGGCGGCGTTCGGTCCCGACAAGCAGCTCAAGAACAACCTACTCGAGGCGATCGCAGTCCGCGTCAGACGCAATGCTCCTGGCGCCGACGCTGCGCTCGAGACTTGGCGATGGGCCGCGCTGCGTGGAACAGGGCTCGGCGTGCATCTCCATCGGGCGCCCCTGATCGACACCCAATGGACGGGTGAACACGTCGAACAACTCCTGGATCTGGCTCCGGAAAACTGGGAGGCGATCGTTATTTCGATCCAGGTGGAGTTTCCGTTGCGCCTCGTGCCCGGATTGCGCCGCTCGATCGCCGAGGGCCACGCGACGCGCGAGAGGGTGGCTGCCGCGCTGATCGAACAGTACGGGGCGAAGGCCGACCCTGCGATTGCCGCACTGTAGCTGTCTCAACGAGCGACGCGCCCGCCCCGAGCCTCCGGATCGCCGGCCGCTGCTGGACAGGCTCACGCTCTGACGCGGCTTCGGTGTGCGCGGTGCTGGTGGTGCGCTCTTCGTTCGTGGCCGTTGCCGGTTCTTGTCGTTCATGTTCGCCTTCGACGAGCACTCACATCGCTGGCGGTTGGCCCAATCAGCTCGAACCGTCCTCCGCCGAGCGTTCCGGGCCCGGCGAAGCGGCCTGTCGATCGATTCGCCTACACGGAGTCTTCGTGACTAGGGACCCATCGGGGCCCTGGTCAGCGCGACCATCCTCCTCTTGCGGAGCGCGCTCGGCGCCGATCGTGATCGTCCCTCCGACGGAGGGTACGGTGAGTGACGATCGCGTCGACCGGCTGCTCCAGGCTGCGGACATCGCGTACGGGCGAGGCCGCTTCAGCAGGGCCACGGCCAACGAAGCGATCCGCTGGCTCCTCCAGGACTCCAGGGCTGCAGAGCGCCAGCGCGGGCTCCGGCATGCCGCGCAGGCCATTCGATGCCGTCGTCTCGCGCGCGAGCGCGCCCACGGCGATCGGCAGCGCCAGCGAGCATCGCGGTTGCGATGCCTCTGGCGCGCGCCAAGGACCCGAAGGGCGGCGCGGGCCCCACACGTCCAGCGGCGGGCGTGCCCGATCGCCGAGAGCGAGCCGAGCCCAGAAGCCCATGCGGCCGTCCTCCCTGGCCGCCCCTCGCTCGGTCGCGCGCTGTCCAAGCTGCGGACCACCAGCGCCCACCACGGCCATCGCGCAGCTCGAGCCCGTCGGGCTGCGCGCGCCGTCGTGTTGCGGGCAGGGCTCGGCCCTTTCGTTGGCGCGAAGAGCCGAGCGTTCCGGATGTGCGGGGAGACAATCAGATGGAAACTACAATGCAATGTAATGCGCATTGGTTGCCGAGGCAATCAATCTCGACGCGAGAACTCGCTCTGCCTTGTGTGCGACCATGAGCGCCACGGTCGAGAGCGCGCAGCGCTTCACGCGGGCGCGCCCGTGTCCAATCTGCGGCGGGTTCGACAGCTCGCCGCGTGGACACGAGTCCCGCTGCTTCGGGTTCCTGTCCGATGATCGCAAGTGGGCGCACTGCACGCGCGAGGAGCACGCGGGCGACGTCGAGATGGATGCCTCGAGCCTCACCTATGCGCACAGGCTCGAAGGCTCCTGCAAGTGCGGGGTCCTGCATGGCGCGTTCGCTGCGGCATCGTCAGCGCCGCGGTCGTCCAGCGACCTCGGCACCCTGGTCGCCAGGTACGCCTACCTTGACGAGAGCGGCACGCTGCTCTTCGAGGCCCTCCGCTACCTCCCGAAGGCCTTCCGGCAGCGCCGCCTGACAGCTCGGAGCCGAGCGGCTGGGCCCGGGACATCAAGGGCGTCCGGCGCGTGCTCTACCGCCTGCCCGAGCTCCTCGCGGCAGACACGGCGGAGCCCGTCTTCATCGTCGAGGGCGAGAACCTCAGCACCGGCTCGGCGTTCGGCACGCGCAAGCTGCACACCAACGACGAGGAGGTCTTC
>JAHFDS010000040.1:0-8443 GCA_023248855.1 Myxococcales bacterium | reverse complement strand
TTCACCGGCAAGCGCCCGGTGCTCCTGAACGGCATCAACGACCTCGCGACCCGCGGAGACCTCCTGAGCCGCACCATCGCGATCACCTTCCCGCCCTTCCCGAAGGGCGGGTGCCGCGACGAGCGCGCGCTTTGGGCCGAGTTCGACGCCGAGCTGCCCGCCTACCTCGGCGCGCTCCTCGACATCCTCGTGCGCGCGCTCGCCGAGCTGCCGCGCGTGAAGGTGCCAGAGCTGCCCCGCATGGCCGACTTCGCGCTCCTCGGGGTCGCGGTGGCACGCGTGCTCGGCTGCCCCGACAGCACGTTTCTCGAGGCTTACGCCAGGAACCAGAAGAAGGGCGACGAGACAGCGATCGAGAACTCGCCGATCGCCGTGCTCCTGCTGCGTTTGGTCGAGCCTGGCATGTGGGTCGGCACGGCCACCGAGCTGCTCCGCAAGCTGACCGAGATGGCTGGCGACGCCGCCAAGGCGGTGGGCTTCCCGAAGGACGGTGCGGCGCTGTCGCGCGCCTTGCGCAGGCTGGCGCCGGCGCTGCGCAGGCTGGGCGTCGAGATCGAACAAGGCGCCCGCACGGCCTACGCCCGAACGCTCATCGTGACGCGATCGAGTGACGGGACCGCTGCCGCATCTGACACAGCCAAGGCTGCGACTGCACTCCTGGATGCCGGCAGTGACGCGAGTGACGGGATTCGCGGTCCATCCCCAGGGCTCTCTGGAGGCGAGGACCTCGTACTCGATCTCGGGGAGGTGTCGTGATGGATGCCGACGATCTCCTGCTCGCCCTCGAGACCGAAGGCGCCACGGTTGCCCTCGCGGGCCGTCGCCTCCAGATCCGCGGGCGCGTCTCTCCCGCGCTCGCCGAGCAAGCCCGTGAGCTCCGGGGCGCGCTCCTCGCACTCGTCCGTCGCCGGCGCCTCGACGACATCGTGGCGTCCAAGCGCCGGTTGTCGGAGGCCACGCGCGACATCGAGCGCGGCAACGACGACACCTTCGCGGCGGGCGCGCGTTGGGTCGAGGCCGGCCGCGCCTACCACCGCGGCGACACCGCTGACAACTCCGAGCTCCTGGCCGCCGAGCGAGCCGCCGTGGAGACCTGGGCGGCCATCGCGGAGCGCCAGCGATGACCTCGCCGTACCTCACCTGCGCGGAGGCAGCGGAGTACCTCCGCTACAAGACGGCAGCCGGGATCCGGATGGCGGTCTGCCGCCACGAGCTCCGCCCTGTGGGCCGCGGGCCCCGGGGCGCGCTGCTGTTCCGCCGTGAGGACCTTGACGTCTTCGTGGAAGCCCGCGGGCGCGGTAACATGCCGTCTCGGTGTCAGCCGATGACGGTGCGCGGAAAGGAGGAATGCCGTGGAGCGCACCAACTCGCTGCCGGGGATCCGGCAGCTACGGAAGGGGATCTACCTCGTGCGGGTCACGAGGAAGGATCCAAGGACAGGCAAGAAGAAGGACCACGAGAAGACGGTGACCGGAACACTGGAAGAAGCGGCCGCCGCGCGCGTGGCGCTGGTCGCAGCCCTGGAGAGCGATCAGCCGAGCGCAAGCGCGCGCGTGCACCTGGCAGACTACGCGCGCTCGTGGCTGAGTTCGAGGCTGCACATGCTCAAGGCCTCGACCAGGGATAGGTACGCGAGGGAGCTCGACACGATGATCGACGATCTGGGCGACTACTACCTCGACGCGCTGCGAGCCGAGGACATCCAGCGGTGGATGGGCCAGCAAGCCAAGACGAAGGCGCCCTCGACCGTGAACAGCGTGCTCCGCGTCATGCGGGTCATGTTCGCGGACGCAGCGGCGAGTCACGGGATCCCGAACCCCGTAGCTCGCATCCGGGCCTTGCCCGAACGAAGCAGGAGGTGTCTGGAAGGGGACGAGGGTGGCAACGTGCTCACCGCACAGGAGATGAGCCGGTTCCTGGAGGCGCTACGCGAGCGCTGGCCGCAGTGGTACGCGCTCGTGTTCACGCAGTTCGCGACCGCGCGCCGGTTCGGAGAGGTGTCCGCGCTGCGCTGGGAGGACATCGACGAGGGCCGCGGGGTCATCCGCATTCGGCGGGCCCACTGGCGCGGCATCGTGGGCACACCGAAGACCGACCGGGTGGTCTCGGTGCCGCTCACCGGCGAGCTCAAGCAGGTCCTGCGGGACTGGCGCACCGAGCTCGTGCGCAAGCAGCACCGCCACCTGGATAGCGGCTGGGTGTTCCCCTCCCGCTCCGGCACAGTCCATCACAACTCGAGCTGCATGAAGGCCGCGTTCGTGGACTGCCTCGAGTTCATCGAGGTGGCCCACCGCTTCACGCCGCACGGGCTCCGCCACACCGCGAACGATCTGCTCCGGCGCGTCGCCTCCGGCGAGATCGTCCGGGCCATCACCGGCCATGTCACGCCCGCCATGACCGAGCACTACAGCCGCGGGCGAGAAGCGGGCAGCCGCCGAGGGCATGCTGCGGCTCCTCAAGGGCGGGGGCGCATGAGCCGCCCCACCGGTTGCACTCATTCGCTTGCGCGAATAGTGGGAGCTCGGGTGGGAGCTCGGCGCGAAAGTGGGAGTTGCATGAAAAAGCCCGGACCGGCGCCAACCAGAACCCGGGCAATTTCAACTGCTTGTGGAGCGGGAGACGAGATTTGAACTCGCGACGTCCACCTTGGCAAACGCGGGAAGGCCTCCCGCAAGGAGCAGAGATCGCATCGTAGTCCGCGAAACCACTGACTGGTGACGTCACCACCGAGCGTCGGCTGGCACCCTCCGTCACCAGGAATGTGGGACTTCGTGTGGGACCCCGGCGATCGAGATGTGGGACCCCTGGACGGCGTTGGACCTGAGCCCCACTGCTACGATGGAGCGATGTCCCCGGACGAGATCATCGAGGCTGCGAGGGCACTATCCTCAGCCGAGCGATGGCGCCTGGTGGAGGCTCTGCTCGCGCTCGACGACGCCGATGATCCGGCCCAGGTCGAGGCCGCTTGGTCTGCGGAGATCGTGCGGCGCGAGGACGAGGTTCCCTCAGGCAAGGCCGAGTCCGTCGACGCGGGACTTCCTGAGGCTCGCCCCGGCCGAAAAGGCGGCGTAGACTCGTGAGCGTGAAGCCGTCGCGCAAGCTCCCGCGCAGGAAGCCCCGCGAGAAGTCCGTCGAGGCCGTCCGTCGCGAGCTCGTGGCCTCGCGCGATTCGTCACGCCTGACCGCGGCCGAGAAGGCCGAGCTGGAGGCCCGTGCGGCCGAGGAGAGCGGCGAGCTCACTCCCCTCGAGGACGTCATCGCCGAGGTCGACCAGATCGCTGCAGGTCGCGCGGTCCTCCACGTCGAGCCGCTCCGCGCCGCCAAGTAGGGATGCCTCGCCGCCCTCGGCTCCGCGTCGTGGTCACCCGCTCCGCGAGGCGCGAGATCCGTGTGGAGACCGCCTGGTGGCGTGAGCGCGGCTATCGTGCAGAGCGCATCGCTACCGCCCTCCGTGCTGCCTACCTGGTCCTGAGCGTCACGCCCGACATCGGCCGACCCACCACGGCCGAGGGCGTCCGCGTCCTGGCGCTGCCGACCATTGGTTACCGCCTCTACTTCCGGGTCGACGTCAGCGAGGGCGTGGTCATCATCCGCGCATTCTGGCCGATGTCCCGTGGGGAAGAGCCCGACCTCCACTGACGCGACGGCCGGTGGTGGACGCCGCGATCGGCTTGACGCAAGATCCGGCGCGGGGTGGGTCGTGACCGTCTCGTTCTTGGACCTCTCGATCATCTGCGAGGCCATCCGGTCGCGCGCGGTGCTTGAGTTCGACTACGACGGTCGTCGCCGCGTGGTGGCGCCCTACTGCCACGGCAGGACCGCCAAGCACAGCGAGGTGCTCCGTGCGGTGCAGCTCTCCGGATACGCGCCGGGCGGGCTCGGCTTCGGCAAGCTCTGGACCATCGCCAAGATGACGAACGTGCGCCTCTCGGGTGAGACCTTCATGCCCGAAGATCCCGCGTACAACCCGAAGGACTCCGCGATGGCCTGGATCCACTGCTGCATCTGACGCGATACGATCGGGCCGTTCTCGTGCTGGTCCGTCATCGCGGGCCGGACGATTGACGAGGAGCGCGCATGCCCACCCGTCGAGGACCCGCCGGATCGATGCCGCTCCCGCGCCGGTGGCCGAAGCAGCCGAGGGCGGCGGTGCTACAGGTCGTCGCGCTCGCGCACGCCGCGCTGACGCAGGCGCGCGGCTGGTGCGCGAACAGTAGCCTCGCGCGCGTGCGCCTCGCGGCCGAGAACGAGCGCCTGCGCGCGGAGGTCGCGCTCCTGGTCGAGGAACTGCGCATCAAGGACGCGCGCCTCGCGGCCATTCCGCCGCAGCGGCGTCCGCATTACGCGCCCGTGGACCGGCTGGCGATCCTGGCCCTGCGAGCCGCGCGGGGCTGGTCGGTGGCGGCCGTCGCGCGGCGGTTCCTGGTGACGTCGCAGTGCATCAGCAACTTGACGAGGAAGGCGAGCAGGCTCTCGTTGCGGCTGCCGGAGCCCGTGAACCGCTACCCCGAGCTGGTCCGTGAGCTCGTGCGGCAGCTCCGCGCGACGCTGCCGACGATGGGCAGGGTCCTCATCGCCCAGATGCTCGCGCGGGTCGGCCTGCACCTGGCGCCGACGACGGTGCGCCGATTGGCGCGGGAGCGTCCCGATCGTCCCCGCGCCGTCTGGCGGCGGTGGTGAAGGCGAGGCCAAGGCAGGTCCGCGCCGTGTGACATCGCGCCATCCACATCACCTGTGGCACGCCGACCTCACGATGATGCCGACGGCACTCGGCTTCTGGGTCCCCTGGATCCCGCAGGCAATGCTCCAGCGCTGGCCGTTCTGCTGGTGGGTGGGCGTCGTGCTCGATCACTACTCGAGGGCCGTACTCGCGACCAAGGTGTACCCGAGGCAGCCGAGCGCGGAGGAGGTGTGCGGGCTCCTCGGCCGAGCCGTCCGCCGCGCTGGCAAGCGACCCAGGCACCTCGTCACCGATCAGGGCCCGCAGTTCGCCGACGCCTGTCTCGGCTGGTGCAAGCGTCGTGGCGTTAGGCCCCGTTTCGGCGCCGTCGGGAAGCACGGCAGCATCACGGTCATCGAGCGCTTCATCCGCTCGCTCAAGAAACGAGGCCCTGCGGTGGCTTCGGCTAGTGCCGCTGTCTGTGACCGAGATGACTGCCGAGGTCGACGCCTACGCCCGCTGGTACAACGCAGAGCGACCGCATCAGGCCCTCGGTGGAGACACCCCGAACGAGCGGCTGCACCGTCGCACGCCAGCGCGCAAATCCCGTCGTATCGAGACCCGTCCGCGCTATCCATTGCCGAGGGGATCTCCGAGACGCTGTCGCAGGATGACAGAGCCGGTCGTCCTGAGGGTCGGTCGCATGGCCAGCCGCGCTCATTTGCCCGTCGTGGGCCTCTCGAAGGCCGCCTGGGCAAGGGCACCTACGACGCCAATGGCCGTCAGGCCAGGGGTGTGTCCGCAATCGCATCCGCGAGAGCGATTGCAGACTGCGTCCTGCTCACGATAGCCGGTTTGGCTCGCACAGGTGGGCGCTGAGTGCCGATCTCAGGCCAGGAGCCGTTCGTTCGAGGCCGAAAAGGTCGATGGTCCAACACACCGAGGCGGTCGGACGAACGAGCGTCTCGCGTGGCGCAAGCCTAACGGTAGGCGGTTTGCATCACGGTCGCCCACAGCAATCGCTTGCCGGTCGGCCTGTCGGCGAGCGGAGTCGGTTCTGCTGTGACATAGACGGCGAACTCGCGTAGCCCCGTGATGGTCCGGAGCTCACCGCGATGTCCTTCGCTCAACTGGAGCATGCCGAGGTTCTCCGCCGCTCCGGGCACGGCGAGCGGCTGCGCCCAGACGACGTAGGTGATGGCGCCTGGCTGCACCCGCTCCGCCGGCGTGAGCTGCTTGATCTTGAGGTCGACGCGGGTGTTGCCGTCCTCGGTCCGTTGGAGCTTGAGCTCGCCCTGCGCAACCTCGACGTCTTGTGACGCGGTCATGGAGAGCTTGTCAGCACATCCCATTGCCAGGATTAGCACGGTGGGAATGATCCTCGATGCGATCCATGTGCGCATTGGAAACCTCCTTTCCCACGCTGCAACTATGGTCCGCACGAGTCCTCGGGCAAGGCGATCGGTATCGGCTCTCCGAGCTCAGGAGGTCATGACGAGCGCGACGATCGCGGAGTCGCCATCCGAGGCACGTCCCAGACGATTGCGGACGCCAGCGCCTCCGTGCCTGGGCAATGCGTGCGAAAGGCCAGGGTGCTGCCGCACTCCGGGCAATCTCGCATGGCCACGAATTCCGAAGTCCCCTCCCGAACCAGCATGATCCCGGAGGCCCGACCCGGAGGAAGCACGGTCGAACACTGGAAGCAGGTCCACGAGGACTTGAACATCGCATGCCTGGTCGCGGTACACATGGCTCACCTACCTTCACGACTCCTGGGCTCGATCCTCCATTGATGCATTGGACGTGCCCCCACCGGGGGGCAATGGGAAGCCAGCGTGATCATTGCTGTCCGCTGGTGCGCGCAGTGCGTCATCCAGCACCTGCGCGTCGGGTCGGTCCAGGCTCGCCGCTGACAGAAATCGGCAGCATTGCCGGAGGCTGGCACGGGGGTCGGAGGCCGCCTACCGGGACAGATCCACGTTGGCGGCGGCCACTTCTCGCGGCAAGGACAGGCGGAACGTGGTCCCTGCCTCTGCGGTCGATTCGACGGTCAACGTGCCGCCGTGCGCTCGCACGATGGCCTGCGTGATGTAGAGGCCGAGTCCGACCGAGCGCGAGCGCGCGGTGTGATCGCCGCGCGTGAAGGGATCGAACAGCACGGGCAGCAGGGCCGCCGGGATGGGCGGCCCGCCATTGTGCACCTCGACGGTCACATGGGCGTCCTCCGTCGCGGCACGCACGTGCACGGGGCTCGTCCCACCATGCTCCAGCGCATTGCCCACGAGGTTCTGCAGCGCCTGCGTGATGCGGTCGCGGTCGAGGACACAGGCCAGGCGCGGCCGCGCGTCGAGCGTGATCGCCCGGTCCGCGTGCTGCGCCTCGGCGTCGTCGACCACGACTCGGCAGACCTCGTCGAGGTTCATCGGTGCGGGGAGGATCGGCATCCCGAAGCCGCGGCGCTCGCGCGCGAAGTCGACCAGGTCCCCGGTCAGGCGCTCCATCCGGTTCATGCTGCGGAACGTGCGGAGCAGGACCTTGATGACGCTGTCAGGCAGGTCCGCCCGGCGAATGAGCGTGTCGGCGGCCAGACGCAGCGTCGTCAGCGGGCTGCGCAGATCGTGACCGAGGACGCCGAGGATCAGGCCTTGCTCCTGGTCGCGGTCGTCCGTGTACTGCGTGACCGCCTCCATCGACGCGCGGGCGATCGAGAGCGCCAGCACCTCCTCCTCGGCCAGCGTCCGCTGTACGGCGTGCGCGTGGGAGAAGCGCACGATCACGGCGTGGAGGAGCCCATATTCCTCGACCAACTGTGCCGCGCTGATGCCGGCGCGGAGGCGCTGCGCCCCGTGCACGCGTGAGATCGGGCTCTCGCCGGGCAGCGAAGCCGGCGAGTCGTCGCTCGCCACGCCCGCTGCGGCGCGCAGGGCGACGATGAGGTCGTCGATGAAGTCGGGCAGGTGGTCGAGGAGGGTGCGCGGCGACATGGCCGTGGGCCGCGCGTTCGCCTGGAGGGACGCGGTCCACTGGTGCAAGAGGTCCGCCCGATGTTCGCTGAGCAATTGCCAGAGCCTCATGGAAGGTCCTTTGCGACCGGCAGGAAAATGGCAGGCCTCCGCCGCGAGGTGGCAATCGTGTCAGGTCAGCGAAGGACGCGATAGGCGAGCAGGATCAGCGTCGCTCCGAGCACGGACGAGACGAGCCCAGGCCCGCTCCAGGCGCTCTTGTACCAGCCGATCGAGCGTCCGAGGAGGCCGGCCAGAGCGGAGCCAGCGATGCCGAGCAGGCTCGTGAGCAGCAACCCGCCAGGATCTGGCCCGGGCATCAACGCCTTTGCCAGGCCACCGATGACGAGACCAACGAGCAAAATGACCAAGAGTCCCATTGCTGCCTCCCGCCACATTGAGCAGCATGGACCATGCCAGCGTCACCGCATGTCGGGCGGGCGCGGTTCCTTGTCGGCGTCCCCTTCGAGCGTCGCCGCCGCCGTGATGGAGACCGCGGAGCGCAGCGCCTGCGAGACGGGGCAGCCTTCCTTCGCGGCCTCCACGGCAGTCTGGAAGCCCGCCGC
This sequence comes from Myxococcales bacterium, assembly GCA_023248855.1. GTDB lineage: Bacteria > Myxococcota_A > Polyangia > JAHFDS01 > JAHFDS01 > JAHFDS01. The sequence goes on along the minus strand of JAHFDS010000040.1, from coordinate 215 downwards.
GTCGAGGCCGGCCACCGCGCCGCGCACGACGAGGTCGCTCGAGCGAATGCGGTACGAGCCCACGGCTTCCTCGAAGGTCACGGTCGCGCGCACCTCGAGCCACGACGGCGGGGTGCCGCCGCGGCCCAGACCGCCCGCGAGGGCCATCGCAAAGCAGCTGGCGTGCGCGGCTGCGATGAGCTCCTCGGGGCTCGTCGTGTCCCCGGTGGAGCGCA
>JAHFDS010000384.1 GCA_023248855.1 Myxococcales bacterium | reverse complement strand
GCCGATGCCGCCGGCTTGGCCGCCTCTGCGCGAGATACCGCCGTCAGCCGCTCCGCTCACTCCGCCGATCGCTCCGAAGCCGGCCGAGCCCGCGCCGGCGGCGGCGCCCCCGCCCGCCCCTGCAGTCGAGACGCCCGAGCAGGCGCCGGCGCCACCCGCGGCGGCCGGCGATCTCCTCCCGTTCGAGAAGTGCTTCACGCTGTATCAGGACCGGCGCTATGTCGATGTCATCACGACCGCTGCGCCAGCGCTCGAGCGCTATATCGAAGCGCCGGCGGGCGGCGCGAAGCTGGCCCACGAGGTCGCGGCCCTCTGGAGCATCATGGGACTGTCCAAGCAGGCGCTCAACGACGAGGATGGTGCGCGCGCGGCGTTCGAGGAGGCGATTCACGCCGCGCCGTCGGCGGAACGGTCGACCTACCAGCGCTACCTCGCCGCGCTCGCGCTGAGCGCCGGGCGAAAGCTGGTCGCGCGAGCCGAGACGCTGCCCGAGACCGCGGGCGAGAACCGTGTGACGGCGCTCCGCCATGCGGTGCTGTGGCTCCGTCAGGGGCTCGTGTGCGCGCCGGATGACGCGAACCTGTCCTTCGCGCTCGAGCGCTCGCGCAAGGGCCTGTGGGTCTCCTACGGCAAGCTCGCGACCGTGCTGATCCAGCGGCAGGAGTTCCACGGCGCCCGGCGCCTCCTCCGGGAGGCGCTCGCTGAGGAAGACTTCCCCGAGGACCGGCGCGAGGTGTTCAAGGATCTCCTCGCCACCACGTTCAGCGGCGAGATCGGCCAGCTCACGGCACACGCGATCCGCATCATGCAGGACGAGCACCAGCGCGAAGCCTCGACATCGCTCCAGCGCGCCGAGGCGCTGCTGTCGTCGATCCCGCATGAAGCGCTCACGCCCAAGCGCCGCGAGGAGGTCAACCGCCGGCTCTCGTGGGGCTACACGAAGCTCGGGGTCCGCCGCGTTGAGTCCGGCGAGTACGAGGACGCGCTCGAGCCGCTGTTTCACGCGTTCAAGTTCGGCGAGGTCGGTCCGGAGCGACAGCAGGAAACGCGGGCGGCGCTGGTCCGGGCCCTCGAAGGCGTGACGGAAGCTCGCGTCGAATGGATCGATCAGCTCCTCAAGAGCGGCAAGCGGGACGCCGCCGTTCAGGAGGGCGACCGGCTGCGCAAGCTGCTGCGCGACGGCATGGAGGTCGGGCTCAGCAAACACGAGCTGACCTCCGCGCTGACGAGGACCCGCCGGGTTCTGGAGCAGGCCGAGTCGGGTTCCTCAGCCTGACCGCCCCCGCCGGCGTTCGCCGCCCCCGGCCGTAGATGCTCGAAGGGGGCCTCGGCGGCCCCCTCCGAGCCTCCCCCAGAACCGCGTTGCGCCGGCAAAGCCGGCGCTCGAAGCCGGTTACTGCGACGGGCCCGTAGCCGGCGCGTTACAATCCGGTTTCGATGATCCCGTTCGTCAAGGGCCACGGGCTCGGCAACGATTACCTCGTACTCACGCAGCGGGACGTGCCGCGCGGCCTGTCGGCGAGCGCGATCCGGCGGATCTGTGATCGCAACCGCGGCGTCGGCTCGGACGGGATCCTGCTGCTCGTGCCGAGCGCGAGGGCGGACTTCGGCCTGCGCATTTTCAATCCCGACGGCAGCGAGGCAGAGAAGTCGGGCAACGGGCTGCGGATCCTCGCCAAATACCTCTACGAGCACGGCCACGCGAAGTCGACGAAGTTCACGGTGGAGACGAAGGGTGGCATCGTGGAGTGCGTCTGTCACGCCGCAGGCGGACGCATCGCCGCCGTGACGGTCGAGATGGGACGCGCGACGTTCCGTGCGCCGGAGATCCCCATGAATGGTCCCGACCGGGAAGTCGTCGGCGTTCCGCTCGAGGTGGGTGGCACGATCCTGACCGTCACCGCCGTGTCGGTCGGCAACCCCCACTGCGTCGTCTTCGTCCCCCGCCTCGACGAGCAGGAGGTCCGGCGCCTCGGGCCGCTGATCGAGCGCCACCCCGCGTTCCCCGATCGCACGAATGTGCAGTTCGCCCGTGTCCACGCTCGCGACACGCTCGACATCCTGATCTGGGAGCGCGGCGCGGGCTGGACGCTCTCGTCCGGATCCTCCTCGTGCGGTGTCGCCTGCGCGGCCGTCAGGAACGGTCTCACCGATCGGCGCGTGACTGTGCGGATGCCCGGCGGCCATCTCGCGGTCGAGGTGCGTGAGGACTGGTCGATCCGCCTCGAAGGGCCCGTGGAGGAAGTGTGCACGGGCGTCCTCAGCGCCGAGTTCGAGCGGCAGCTCTGATCCGGCGCATCTGCGTGTTCAGCGGCTCGCGGGAAGGCACGCGCCCGGAGTACGCAGCCGTCGCTGGCGCGCTCGGACGGGAGCTGACCGCGCGCGGAATCGAGCTGGTGTACGGCGGCGGGTCGGTCGGCCTCATGGGCGCGCTCGCCGACGCGGTGATGCAGGGCGGCGGCCGGGTCATCGGCGTCATTCCGGGCCCGCTCGCGAGCCGCGAGCTCGCGCACTCTGGCATCACGGAGCTGCGCGTCGTCGGCAGCATGCACGAGCGGAAATCCGTGATGGCCGAGCTGGCCGACGGATTCATCGCGCTGCCGGGCGGCCTTGGGACGCTCGAGGAGCTGCTGGAAGTGTTGACGTGGGCGCAGCTCGGGATTCATCGAAAGCCGGTCGGAGTGCTGAACCAGGCCAACTACTACGACGGGCTGCTCAGGTTGCTCACGCACGCCGTCAGCGAGGGGTTCATCCACCCCGAGCACTTCAACCTGCTCGCGTTCGCCAACACGCCGGCCGAGTTGCTCGACCTCTTCGCGGGCTGGCGTCCCCCGACGGCGCGCCGCGTCTGGCTCGAGCCGACCGAAACCTGACCGGCGCGCTCGGATCCCTGTCCCGTGGACTTCATGTCACGTCTGAGGCGAGGCCGCCCTGATCCGGGCTGTGGCGTGCCGATCGACGTGTCTGATTTTCTGAATTTCCTGCTGGCATCCAGGCTGCACCGTCCTGGAGGGGCGATTGCAGCTGGCGCACCGCGCCCGGGCCAGGCGAGCCCGAGATTGCGGCGGCACACGGGCCCGGCGAAGCTCGGGTGTAGCCGGCGCCTCCGCGGACCGTGGTGCGAGCGCTCGAAGAGCGGCTCCGGGTAGACCGCCCTGCCGGCTCGTGTTAGAAGAATCTCGCGAGCGGGTATCGAGTCCAGCCTCCGGCTGGCGAAATGAGGACGAAACGATGACGATCGAGATCCAGGGACTCCCGACCAGGAGCGCGCTCCGCGCGCGGGTGGCCAAACAACTCACCGAGGCGCTGCGGCCCCTCAGCGCCACGCCGGTGGCGGCGAAGGCGACCTTCTTCGACGAGAACGGCCCCAAGGGCGGGATCAGTATCCGCTGCGCGCTCACGGTGCGTCTGCCGTACCGCCCGGCGGTCCGCGTCGAGCACGTGTCCGACACGCCACGGCGCGCCTTCGACGGGAGCTTCGCGACGCTCGAGCGGCAGCTCGCGAAGTACCGCGAGCGCCTGAGCGAGCGGCGTCGGCGGCCGAAGAAGTACTACGTGGCCAAGCGGCTCCTGACCGCAGGTCTCGCGCCCGGGGAGGAGGGGTAGAGGGATGGACAGGATGAAAGGAGCAACGCGATGAAGCTGTATCGCCGGATCCTGCACCCGACCGACTTCTCCAAGGCGTCCCGTGCGGCGTTCGATCGCGCAGTGGCCCTCGCCAAGCAGGACCGCGCCGAGCTGCTCCTGGTGCACGTCATGGTGCCGCCGGCGCCGTTCGTCGGAAACGGATACGTCTCGCCGAAGACCTACGAGGATCTCGAAGCGGCCGCGCTCCAGTCCGCCGAGTCACAGATGAAGGCGGCGCTCGCGAAGGCGAAGAAGGCGGGCGTGCGGGTCACGGGCATCCTCGCCGAGGGCGTGCCGTTCGATCAGATCGTGCGCACCGCGAAGCGCAAGCGCGCGGACCTGATCGTGATCGGCACGCACGGGCGCACCGGGTTCTCGCGCTTTTTCCTCGGTAGCGTGGCGGAGCGCGTGATCCAGCTGGCACCCTGCCCGGTGCTCACGGTTCGCAGCCGGTAGCAGACCGCTGAATCATACGCGCGGGGGGCCCCGGGGCGACCCGGTTGTCAAGCCGAAACTGGTTGAGGGTTATGGCCGTATCATATCGGAAATGTGGTAATTTGTACGCATGCTGTTCACCCTCGCACTGATCGCGTACGTTGCGGCCACGGGCCTGGCTCTCGCGTACCTCATCCAGCGAGAGGAAGGCGTCTACCGACTGGCGACGGCGGCGACGATGGCCGGCTGGGCGCTCCAGACCATCGCGCTGGTCGCCCGAACGGTGGAGGCGGGCCGGCCGCCCATTTGGACCTTTCCCGAGGCCGTCTCGGTTTCTGTCTGGGCCGCGGTGCTGCTCGAGCTGTGGGCCGAGCGCCAGTATCGGATCAAGGTGCTCGGAGCGTTTGTGCTGCCAGTCGTGGTGGTGCTCAGCATCTCGAAGACGGTGGCGATGCCGGGCCTCGAGGCGTTCGCGCCGGCGCTGCACAATGTCTGGATCACCGTGCACGTGGTGCTCGCGCTGCTCGGCATCGCCGCCTTCGTCCTGAACTTCGCCGGCGGCATCATGTATCTCCTGCAGGAGCGGCAGCTCAAAGCGCGGCGTCCGGGCGCGTTCTATTACCGGCTGCCCTCGCTCGAGGCGCTGGACCGGCTGACGTTCCGGACGCTCACGCTCGGGTTTCCATTCCTCACCGTCGGGCTGATCATCGGCGCGCTCTGGGCCGGGCGCTTCGATCCGCTGATCGCGTCGTCGGCGGTCGCGTGGGTGATCTACGCGTTCACCCTCGCGGGCCGGGCCGTCGCGGGCTGGCGGGGGCGCCGCGCCGCATACTTCGCGATCCTCGGCTTCGCGGCGCTCGTGCTGACGCTCGGCGCGGGCTTCCTCATGCCGGGGCCCCACGGCTCGTGAGCGGCCCTGTGTCCACGGCTCCGCCCGAGCCTCCCTCCGAGAATTCCTGAGCATGGGGACGCTGTTCGTCGCGGGTCTCAATCACCGCACGGCGCCGGTCGCGGTGCGCGAGCAGCTCGCGCTCGAGGCGGACAAGCTCCGCGAGATCCTGACAGACGTGTTCGCCACCGGCGTGCTCTCTGAGGTCCTGATCCTGGCGACGTGCAACCGCGTCGAGGTGTACGGGGTCGCCGACGCACCGGGCGAGGCCCGCGCGCGCGCCTTCCGCCGTCTCTGCCAGCAGCGCGGCGTGGAGCTGTCAGGCCTCGAGCCGATGCTCTACACGAAGACGGACGCCGAGGCGGTGCAGCACGCCTTCCGCGTCGCCTCGAGCCTGGACTCGATGATCCTCGGCGAGCCGCAGATCCTCGGGCAGGTGAAGGAGGCCTTCGCGACGGCCCAGAGCTGCCAGACGCTCGGCCCGACGCTCCACGGCCTCTGGACGAAGGCGTTCGCGGTCGCCAAGAAGGTGCGGACGGAGACCGACGTGGCGCGGCACGCGGTGTCGGTGTCGTTCGCCGCGGTCGAGCTGGCCAGGAAGATCTTCGGTGGGCTCGAGGGCCGGACGGTTCTCCTCGTAGGAGCGGGCGAGATGGGCGAGCTGGCCGCGCGCCACCTGGTCGAGCAGGGCGCGTTCCCGATCTACGTGGCCAACCGGACGTGGTCGCGCGCCCAGCACCTCGCGCGCGCGCTCGCGGCCACCGCCGTGCCGTTCGCCGACCTGGAGGCGACGATGGCGACAGTCGACATCGTCGTAACCTCGACCGGCGCGCCCGAGCCGATCATCTGGCGCGAGGCCGTGCAGCGCGTGATGCAGCTCCGGCGCTCGCGGCCGCTCTTCTTCGTCGACATCGCGGTGCCGCGCGACGTCGAAGCCGGCGTCAACGAGCTGGAGAACGTGTTCCGCTACGACGTCGACGACCTCAAGCAGGTGGTCGACGCGAACCTCCGCGAGCGCGAGCGCGAGGCCCAGCGCGCGGAAGCGATGATCCGGAACGAGGTCGAGCGCTTCGCCGCCGGCCGGCGCGACCAGGAGATCGTCCCCACCATCGTCTCGCTGCGGGAGCGGATCGAGTCGATCCGCCAGGCCGAGGTCGCCAAGGCGCTGTCCCGGATGCCTGAGGCCTCGCCCGAGACCCGGCAGACGCTCGAGGCGCTCTCGAACGCCATCGTGAACAAGATCCTGCACGTGCCGATCACCAAGCTGCGCGAGTCGTCGCGCTCGGGCCACGGCGGCTCCTGGACCGCCTTCGTGCGCGAGCTGTTCGGCCTGCGGCGAGACGAGCCCTGAAGCTCCGGATCGGCACGCGCGGCAGCGCGCTCGCGCTCGCCCAGGCGGGCGCCGTCGCGCGTGCGCTCGAGACGCGTGGGGTCGAGACCGAGCTGGTCCCGATCCGCACGGAGGGCGACCGCCTGTACGAGGCGCGGCTCGCCGGCATCGGCGGCAAGGGTCTCTTCGTCCGAGAGATCGAAGACGCGTTGCTGGCGGGTCGGGTCGACGTGGCGGTGCACAGCCTGAAGGACCTGCCGGCGGCGCTGCCGTCGGGGCTCGCTCTGGCGGCGTTCCCGCCGCGGGAGGACCCTCGCGACGTGCTCGTCACGCGCCGCGGCGGCGGGATCGCGGAGCTTCCCCGAGGCGCGACGGTGGCGACCTCGAGCCTGCGCCGCCGCGCGCTCCTGCTCGCGGCGCGCCCCGACCTCGTGATCCAGCCGATGCGCGGCAACGTCGACACGCGACTGCGGAAGCTCGACGAGGAGGGCTGCGAGGCGATCGTGCTTGCCGCCGCCGGACTCGCCCGGCTCCAGCTGGCGCCGCCGCACGCGCGGCCGCTCGAGCCAGAAGACTTCGTTCCAGCGGTCGGGCAGGGCATCCTGGCGCTGGAGGCGCGTGCCGCCGACATGCTCGTGCTCGACGTCGTCGCGGCGCTGGACCACGCGGACACGCGCGTGTGCGCGCTGGCCGAACGCGCCTATCTCCGCCATCTCGGCGGCTCCTGTAACACGCCGATGGCCGGCCACGCGATGATGGAGTACGCGTCGCTCAGGATGACCGCGGTGGTGCTCAGCGAGGACGGCGCGCGGTCTCTGCGCGATGGCGTGACGGGCGCACCCGAAGACGCCGAGGAGGTCGGCCGGTGGCTGGCGGAGTCACTCCTGGCCCAGGGCGCGGCGAAGATAGCCCCGCTCAATCCGGTAGAATGATGTGATGGCCGGCCGCTCCTCGCTCCCGGCTCGACCGCTCGCAGGCCGCCGCGTCCTCATCACGCGGGCGGCCGGGCAGGCCTCGGCGTTCGCCCGGCTCCTGCGGGAGGCGGGCGCCACGGTGATCGAGGCGCCGACGATCGCGATCGAGCCGCCGGTGACCTGGCAACCGCTCGACGACGCGATCGCGCGGCTCGCGACGTTCCGCTGGGTCATCTTCACGAGCGTGAACGGCGTGGGGATGGTCGACGCCCGACTCTCGCATCACGGGCTTGCGTGGACGGCGCTGGGGCACGCGCGCGTCGCGGCCATCGGCCCGGCGACGGCCGCCGCGCTCGAGGCGCACGGGGTCCGCGCCGAGGTGGTGCCCGAGGAGTACCGCGCCGAGGGGCTGGTCGCGCGCCTCCGCGCGCTCGTCACGCCGGGCGACGCCGTGCTACTGCCGCGCGCGGCCGAAGCGCGCGACGTGCTGGTGACAGAGCTGGCGCGTCTCGGCGCGACGGGGGTCGAGGTCGCGGCCTACCGGACGCG
>JAHFDS010000383.1 GCA_023248855.1 Myxococcales bacterium | reverse complement strand
AGGCGGCGCAGGCATGGGCGGCGCGGGCATGGGCGGCGCGGGGACAGGGGGACGCGGCGGCGCGGGCATGGGCGGCAGCGGCGGCACGGGCGGCGCAGCGGGCGGCCTCGGCTTCACGAGCATGCTCCCCGAGAGCACGATCGCGATGACCGGCCAGATGATCACGTACACGGTGACGCTCAACGGGCCGGCGCCCGCAGGGGGCACGGTCGTGACGCTCACGGCGACACCGGCGGGCGGGACGCTGACGCTGACGGTGCCTGCCACGGTGAACGTCCCCGCGGGCATGACGACCACCACGTTCATGGTGGGCGTGTCCGGCACCGGCGGCGCGGAGATCAAGGCCCGCATCGGCACCACGGCCTCGCGCACCGCGTGGGTCGCCGTGACGGCCAACGTCAGCAAGCTGGTGATCTCCGAGGTGCTGGCGAATCCGGCTGGTACAGACACCGGCATGGAAGGCTTCGAGCTCTACAACGGTGGTACGGCCGCGGTCGACCTGACGCAGTATCAGGTCCGCACCGCGGGCACGGCCTATGTGGCCATCCCGATGTTCACGCTGACCGGGTCGCTAGCACCTGGCGAATGCAAGGCGTACAAGAACCTGCCGGGCTCGGCCATCCAGAATGGCGACACGGCAGGGCAGGCCGCAGACGCGGTGGCGCTCTTCATGGGCAACACCATCGTCGACGCGGTCATCTACGGTGGCGCGAACGGAAGCATGCTGGCCGACGAGACGGGTATGCCCGGCACCGTCGATTCGCCGAGCGGCGGCCTCGCCTCCGGCCTGTCGATCCACCGCGTCGGCCCGAACGCGTGGTGGGCCGGCCCGCCGACGCTCGGCAACTGCAGCTACATCGGCGGCATCGGCGGCACCGGCGGATCCGGTGGCGCGGGCGCAGGTGGCGCGGGCACTGGTGGCGCGGGCGCAGGTGGCGCGGGCACTGGTGGCGCGGGCACTGGTGGCGCAGGCGCTGGTGGTGCAGGCGCTGGTGGTGCAGGCGCTGGTGGTGCAGGCGCTGGCGGCGCAGGGGCTGGTGGCGCTGGTGCGGGCGGCGTGATCTGACCTGACCGCCGCGGCCCCGCGGCGAATGTCCCCACGCGTTGGCGTCGACGTACGCCCAGGTCAACGTGCCTGACCTCCCCTGCTCCGCCCCCACCTGATAAGATCCCGACACCGCCCGTGTCGGACAGCGTCGTGCTCGACGGGAAATACCGCCTCATCCGCCTGCTGAGCGAGGGCGGGATGGGGCAGGTGTTCGTCGCGGAGCACACGTTCCTGCAGAAGCATGTCGCGGTGAAGGTGCTGCACAGCGCGCTCGCGCCCCTGCCCGACGTCATCGCGCGGTTCGAGCAGGAGGCGCGCACCACCTCGCACATCGAGCACGACAACGTCGTGCGTGTCATGGACTTCGGCAAGACGCCCGAAGGCGCGCTCTACCTCGTCATGGAGCTGCTCGATGGGCGCTCGCTGGCGGCGCGCATCGAGAATCGCGAGCGGCTCGAGGCGTTCAAGGCGATCGACATCATCCGGCAGATCCTGCTCGGGCTCGAGGCCGCGCACGCGAGGGGCGTCATCCACCGCGATCTCAAGCCCGAGAACATCATCCTGGTCGAGCGGCCCGACGGCTCCGACAAGGTCAAGATCGTCGACTTCGGCATCGCCAAGCTGCAGCGCGATGCGTCGGTGCGGCTGACCACGACGGGCGCCGTGATGGGCACGCCCCTCTACATGGCGCCGGAGCAGGCGCGGGGCATGCCCGACCTCGATCAGCGCGTGGACGTGCACGCCGTGGGCGTCATCCTCTACGAGCTGCTCGCGGGGCGCACGCCGTACATCGGCGAGAACTACAACGTCGTGCTGTTCGAGATCATGACGGGCCGACCCACGCAGATCCGCGAGCTCCTGCCCGGAATCGACCCGGAGCTGGCGCCGATCGTGATGAAGGCCCTTGCGCCGAACCGCGACGAGCGCTTCCTGACTGCGCGGCAGCTGCGCGAGCGGCTCGAGGCCTACGTCGCCGAGAAGCAGGCGCCCTCCCTCGAGCTGCGGGTCGAGCTGGTATCAGAGCTCCAGAGGGCGGTACCCGCCCCACGCGAGGGGGTGCCGTCGCTCGAGCTGTTGCCCCTCGATCATCTGCACTGGGGCGTCCCCGACCTGGCGCCCGAGGCCGCGCCGCCGGCCGCGCCCGACGGACCACCCGAGCTCGGGGCCGTGGAGGCACCGCAAGCTCCGCAGCCGCCCCCTGGGCCGCCGCAAAGAGCGCGCGATCCGTTCGCGCCCGAGGAGGTCATGCACGAGCAGCGGATCGAGCTCGACGTCCCGCGGGTGGCGCCGGTCGCCCCGTCCTCCGTGACCGGACCGGTGGTCCACGAGATCAACGCGTACAAGCGCGCCCGCAGGAAGAGCAACGCGGTCCCGCTGGTCGCCGTCATCGCCGGCCTGTTCGTGGCCGGGGCGGGGGCGTTCGCGTACATGCGCGGGCGCGCCACCGGCAAGCTGCCCAGCATCATCGCGCCCCGGCACGCCAAGCTCACCGTGGAGGGGCTGCCGCCCAAGGCCGAGGTCTATGTCGACGAGGCGCAGGCGTTCACGAACCCGGTCGAGCTGACGCGCGGCCAGATCAGGCACACGCTGCGGATCGAGGCACCGGGCTACCGCGCCAAGGTGCTGACCATCGTGTCCGACGACGACCACACGGTGGACGGCCGGCTCGAGCGCGAGGGCAGAAAACGCCTCCCGCGAGTGCCTTGAATCAGAAGGCAGCCGGCTCGCGGGCCTCGAGCGTGAGCACGGCGTCCTTGAGGGCGCAGAGCGCGGTGCGCTCCCAGAACGTGCCAGTGTCGATACCGACCGCATCCGCGCGCAGGCGTCCGTCGGGCCCGATCGACACGTGCATGTGCAGCATCGCACCCTCGAGCGTCTGCGGCGTCAGCGGCCAGGCGCGGCCCGATTCGCCCACGACCTTCCACTCGAGCACCAGCGTCACAGGGGCCACCAGAAAGCCCTGATGACCCGGCTCGCGCCAGCTGACCGGCAGGTGCAGCCCAGGCTTGCTGTCGAGGCGCAGGCCGGTGAGCACGACGTCGCTGCTGCCCTGGATCGGCAGGTGCGCGTCGCCGAGCACGACCTGCAGGTCCTCGAGCGCGAGGGCGCCGGCGTCCGAGGAGAAGCCCAGCACTCCGCCGACCACCGGCAGCGTGCGCGGGGTCTCCGTGTGGGCGACCTGATCGACCGCAGTGACTGCCAGGCTCGACGCCTGCGACGTGACGAGCAGCTCCCGACGTGCCACCGGAGCCGGCCAGTCAGGGAGCTCTGCGGTGCCGGCCGGCGCGGCGACAGGCGGTAGGGGGTAGTCGTCCGCCTGTTTGGCGGCGCCGGTGTCGGCGTCGTAATAGCAGGCCGGGGCGGCCGAAAGGACGGCCAGAACCAGGAGCTTGCGATGGAGGTTGTGCATGGTCTCTTCTCCTCTGTCTCGTGTCCAAATGACCAATTTCGTTTTATGGTCAGTCCACGTCAAAAAAAAGGCGCGCCCGGGCCGGGGCGCGCCGGCTCTACAGTCGCGGAGCGCTGCGCGGCTCGATGCGATCCGGAGGCGCGGTGGCGGTGACCGGCTGGGCGCGCTCCCGCAAACCATTGAGCACCAGGTCGAGCGCCACCATGGTCAGCTTGCGCAGTCGCGCCGGGTCGATCCCCGGCTCTGCGGTTCGCAGCACGCCGACCACCTGCAGGTCCTGCAGCACGGTGGCGACCTCCGGGATGTCGAGCCCCTCCTTGAAGACGCCCTGCTTGATGCCGAGGCGGAGGATCTCCTCTACGTTGGTGCGACCGAGGCCACGCAGCTCCTCGAGCCGCTCGGCCCAGCCAGGAAGCTGGTTGCGCACCACGCCGAGCAGCAGGTCGCGCACCAGCGGCTTGGCCTGCACCCGGCGGAGCGAGGCCTGGGCCACGTCCACGAGGAGCTGATCCGCCTGCTTGCGCGGGTCGATCAGCGTGGACAGGTCCGCCACCCACGCCCGCACCTCCCGGTGCAGCACCTGGTAGAAGAGGTCCTCCTTGCTCTCGGCGGCCAGGTACACGGTGCCCTTGGCCACGCCCGCATCCCGTGCGATCTCGTCGACGGAGGCCTTCTTGAAACCGAACCTCTCGAAGGCCCTGACGGCCGCCCGGAGGATGCACTCTTTCTTGTCGCGCTCCATTCGACTGACCAAAACTTAATTCTGGTCACTCCTTCTGTCAAGCCTCGGCAGCGAAGATCGTGGGTCGGCCGGATTTCGCGCAACGGCTGCGACTTCTCCCTGCCTGGCGCAAGGGGTGCATTGACCAGCGTCAACCACGGCTTCCAGGAGGCCTCTGATGCGCCGCACGACCCTCGCCCTGCTCTTTGCAGTCGCCCTTTCAGCTTGTGATCCAGGCACTTATACCGGGCCTGCCCCTGCCGCCATGGGCACCGCGGGATCGGGGACTGCAGGTGCCGGTGGGGGCGCGGGTTCCCCAGGATCGACGGGCGGAGCGGCGGGAAGAAGCGGAACCGCGGGCGGCCAGGCCGGCGGGAGCGCGGGCGGCGCCGCGGGTGGCACCGCTGGCGGCACTGCGGGCGGTGCAGCCGGTACGTCCGGAGCCGCGGGTCAGCCCGGCGGCGACGGCGGTCTGGCCGGCGAGATCACCGGCAGTCGCATGCTGTGCGGGACGGTCGATCTGACCGGCGACGCGATCATCGCGACCGGCGCGACGGTCACGCTGTGCGACGGCGCCCTGGTGCGCGCGGCGGCTCTCTCGAGCCTGACCGTCAAGGGCACGCTCACCGTCGGCGTGGGCACGACGGGCGCCCGCCTCGGCGACGCCGGCTGGAAGGGCCTGATCGTCGACGGCGGCACGGTCACCGGGCGCCTGACCATCGTCGGCGCCGACCAGGGCCTGACCACCAGGACCGGCCAGGCGACCCTGACCGATCTCTCGATGGAGAGGGTCAAGGTGCCCTTCGACCTCGGGGTCGGATCGACGGTGACCATCACGCGCGGCAACATCCGGGCGGCGGGGCTCGCGAGCCTCAAGGGCAAGCTGTCGCTCGACCACGTGACCTGGGATTCGGGCGGCAGCGAGGGCGCCGCGATCGGCGATGCGAGCGCGGAGATCCACGCCGTGGACTCCACCTTCTCGATCGGCGGCAGCGCCGACTTCTTCGTCTCCAATGCGGCCGCCACGCTGACGCTCGCGCACTCGAAGATCACGAGCACGCACTGCGCGCTCCACATCAACGCGATCGGCACCCTCGACATCAACCACAACATCATCACCGGCAATGCCTACGGCTTCATGATCGGCGGCGGCACCGGCGCCGGGCAGCGCGTGGTGACGCAGAACAACATCATGACCAACTCCTCGGCCGGCATCGAGCAGATCAGCGACAGCCAGCTCATCGACATGCGCGGCAACTACTTCGGCATGAACGGCATGGACGTGCTCATGTCCACACTGCAGGGCCTCGACGCCGGTGGGCGGCTCACGGCCCCCGTCGCCGACGCCGGCCCGCGTCCGTAGCGCTATCCAGAAGCCGAAGTGTCCTCGAGCTCGCGCCGTGCGGTCTCGGGGAACCACCGAAGGAGCAGCACCAGCGCGACGATCGGGAACACCGTCGTCGCGACCATCGGCACGGTGTAGCTGTGCTCGCGCTCCGCGAGCCAGCCGACCAGCGACGGAGAGAGCACGTAGGTGATGCGACCGAGCAGGTTGTTCGCCCACGCGAAGGCGTCGCCCCGCAGATCGGTCGGGAAGAGCTCGGTCGAGAACGACGACAGGAGCGGCAGGAACGCCGACACGGAGAACATCCCCCACGCCAGCGCCAGCGTGAGCGCCACCTGATCGTGGAGCGAGTACGACAGGGCCACCGAAAGCGCGCCCGTGGGAAAGAGGATCGCGGCCGCCCGCCGGCGGCCGATGCGGTCCATCACCCAGCCGAACGAGAACAGGACCGGCATGCTCCCGAGCGCCGCCCACTTGATCGATTGCGCCGCCATCTCCTCGGAAAAGGCGCGCTCGTTCATCACGAACACCTTCCAGAACTGCACCGCGTTCTGCGCGCAGAGGTAGGTGAGCCCCCAGATGATCGCGAGCTGCAGCATCCGCCGCTTGTAGGAGGTCGAGAAGATGTGCACGAGCGGCCGCGGGGCGCGCTCGGCGGCGGTGAGCGCCTCGAAGCGCTTGCTCTCGACCAGCGAGCGGCGGAGAAAGGCCATGAGCAAGAGCGGCGCCACGCCGACCAGGTACACGGTGCGCCACGTCCAGGCGCTCTTGAGCAGGAGCGGCACGATGCCCGCGCACATCACGGCGCCGAGGCTCGAGGCCCCCTGCAGGACACCGATGATCGTGGCGCGCCGGTCGGCCGGCAGCTCCTCGGCCGCGAGCACCATGCTGACGGCGTACTCCGCGATCAGGAACACGCGCGCCGAAAACTGCCAGAGGGCGAAGTCCCAGACCGTGACCGACGCGGCCGTCAGCGCCGTCGACAGCGTGTAGCCGAGGATCGTGACGAAGAGGAGCCGGCGCCGGCCCACGCGATCCGCCAGGCGCACGAGCACGTACGCGAGCACGGTGCCGGCGTTGGTGACCGACAGCAGGATGCCGCTCGCGGTCTGGTCGAGGTGCATCTCGCGCTGGACCGTCGGCAGCACCTGCGTGAGCGCGATGAAGTCGAAGCCCTCGAAGAACGTGGCGACCGACAGGAACACCACGAGCCGGCGCTGATACGAGGTCAGCGCCAAGCGGCCTCCGCCACGCGCCGCCACGCGCCGAGCTTGGCCTCCGTCTCCGCGAGCTCTCCGGACGGGGTGGAGTCCGCGACGATGCCGCCGCCCACCCACACGAGCAGGTCCCCGCCCCGCCGTGGGTCGCCGCGCAGGACCCCCGTGCGGATCGCGATCGACCAGTCGAGCTCGCCCGCCGGCGTGGCCCAGCCGATCGCGCCGGTGTAGGGGCCGCGTCGCACCGGCTCGAGCTCCTCGATGACCTGCATGGCGCGCACCTTGGGCGCTCCCGTGATCGAGCCGCCAGGGAAGGTCGCCCGCACGAGCGCCTCGAGGCCGACGTCCGGGCGCAGCGTGCCGCGTACCGTGGAGACCAGGTGGTGCACGTTCACGACCGACAGGAGGCGCGCCATGCCATCGACGCCGACCGAGCCGATCTCGCTGATGCGCCCGAGGTCGTTTCTGAGTAGATCGACGATCATGATGTGCTCGGCCTGCTCCTTGTCGTCGCGCGCGAGCTCCGCGGCCAGACGCGCGTCCTCGTCCGGCGTGCGCCCGCGCGGCCGCGTGCCCTTGATCGGCTCGGCCTCGATGCGCCGTCCGCGCACGCGTACCAGGCGCTCGGGCGAGTTCGACAGGAGCGCCCAGTCGGTGCCCTCGAGGTAGGCGCCCATCGGCGAGGGCGAGACGGCCCGCAGCGAGAGGTACACGGCCAGGGCGTCACCGCGCAGGCCGGCGCGGAAACGCCGCGCGAGGTTGGCCTGGTACACGTCGCCCGCGTGGATGTACTCGAGCACACGTGCCACCCGCTCGGCGTGCGCGCGCGCGTCCATCTCGGCCGCGAGCGGTCCGAGCAGGCCCGAGGGGGCCGCGTCGGCGCCGGCCAGCGCCCGCGCGAGCGAGGCCCGCGCCCGCGGCTCGCCCGAGAGCCACGCCCGGTGCGACCGGTGATCGAGGCGCAACGCCGACGCATACGCCCGGACGCATAGGTCGCGCACGCCGACGTCCGG
>JAHFDS010000382.1 GCA_023248855.1 Myxococcales bacterium | reverse complement strand
CGCGACGCGAGCGCCGGGCCGAGCAGCTCGAGCGCCCGGTCGCGCGGACCGCGCCGCGGGGGCAAGAGCGCTCGCAGGCTGGAGGCGATCGCGAGCACGTCGATGCCTTCCTGCAGCAGCGCACCGGTCGCTGGCGGCAGCGCGCCCGCCGCCGCCAGGCCCATCGCGAAGAGCGACAGGGCCATGCCGAGCCACACGCTCTCGAGCGCGATTTGCCGGGTCCGCTGCGCGATCTGGATCGCCTCGGCGATCCGATCGAAGCGGTCGGTGGTCAGGACGACGTCCGCGGACTCCGACGCGATGCTGGCGCCCCGCCCGCCCATCGCGACGCCCACGTCGGCGGCGGCGAGCGCCGGTGCGTCGTTGATGCCGTCTCCGACCATCACGGTCAGCTCGTGCTGGCGCGCCTGCTGCACCGCCGTTGCCTTCTCGGCCGGTGTCTGCGCCGCGAGCACCCGGTCGAAGCCGAGCGCCGCGCCGACCGAGCGCGCCACGGTGGAGTGATCGCCCGTCAGCATCGTGATCTGGCGGACCCCGGCGCGCCGGAGAGCGCGCAGCGTGCGCGGGATCTCCACGCGGATCGGGTCCTCGAAGACGAGCGCGCCGGCGAGCACGCCGTCGAGGGCCACGAAGACCGCGGATCCGAGCGTACGCAACGTGCGCTGCCGCAGCGCCGCCGCGGCCTCGTCGGGCGCCGCGCCTGCGAGCACCCACTCGAAGCGTCCCACGCGCACCTGCTGGTCCTCGACGCGTGCCTCGACCCCCAACCCCGGCTCCTCCCGCGCGGCCTCCGGAAACGACAGCACGAGGCGCTGATCGCGCGCCGCACGCAGGAGCGCCCCGGCAAGCACGTGCGACGACACCTGGTCGGCCGAGGCCGCCAGCCGCAGCAGCATCGCCGGTTCCATGACCGCGTGCGTAGCCACGCGCACTAGGCAGGGGGCGCCCGAGGTCACCGTGCCGGTCTTGTCGAGGAACAGCGACCGGCAGCGCCCCAGGCGCTCGAGGGCGGCGCCTCCCTTGACGATGACGCCACGCCGCGCGAGCCGCGACACGCCCCCGAAGATGGCGATCGGCACCGCGAGCAGGAGCGGGCAGGGCGTCGCCACCACCAGCACCGCGAGCCCACGCACGAGCTGCCCCGACAGCGCCGCCGCCACGCCGGCGACCACGAGCACGATCGGGACGAAGGCGAGCGCATAACGATCCGCTAGCCGTGACAGCGGGGCCTTCGAACGCTGCGCGGCGTCGACCAGCCGGACGATTCCCGCGTAGGTGCTGTCCGCGGCCCTGGCGGTCGCGCGCAGGCGAAACGCGCCGCCCGCGTTCAGGGTGCCGCTCTCGACCGGTGAGCCGGCCGGGTGCTCGACCGGCCGCGCCTCGCCGGTGAGCGCGGACTCGTCGAGCACGGCGAGACCCTGCGCGACCAGGCCATCGACCGGCACCACGTCGGCCTCCTTGACCAGGAGCTCGTCCCCGGGGGCCACCTCGCCGACGTCGATGGTGTGGAGCTCGCCCCTTTCGAAGCGGTGCGCCACGCGCGGGGCCCTCGCGAGCAGGCCCCGCAGCTCGCGCCGGGCGCGGGCCATGGCCTGGGCCTCGAGCAGCTGCCCGGTGGCCAGCATGAGCGCCACGATGGCGCCCGCCAGGTACTCGCCGAGCCAGAGCGCGCCCGTGAGCGCGAACAGCGCGATCAGGTCGACGCCCGGCTCACGTCGCGAAAGGCGCGCCGCGACGCCCAGCGCGAGCGGCACGAGCGCGACCGCCGTCGCCAGCGCGAGCACCGCTGTGGCCGGGCCGGGATGACCCACGCCTTGCAAGAGGGCGCCCAGCCCCAGGCCGAGCGCGATGACCGTCGCTTGCAGCCAGGGGATCCAGGTCACCGCACCACGAGCAGGGTCGCGGCGCTGTGGTAGTGGATCGACTCGGTCAAGGTGCCGAGCAGGAGGTCCCCGAGCCGGTGGTGCCCCCGCCCGCCGAGCACCACGAGCGTATCGGGGCGCTCGCGCAGCCGCTCCGACAGCGTGTCGAACGCCCCGCCGACGCGCTCGTCGAACGACACCCGCACGGCCGCATCGCCGGCGAGCGCCTGTCGGGCCGAGTCGAGCTGGCTCCGCGCGTCGACGCTGGCCTTGACGTGCAGCACCTGCAGCTCGAAGCCCGTGCGGCGAGCCAGCTCGGCGGCCGCGAGCAGCGCCCGCTGCGCCGCTGGTGAGCCGTCCCATCCGAGCAGGATCCGCCTGGGCAGCTCGGCGTCGCGATCGACGAGGAGAGTCGGGATGTCCGCCCGGCGCAAGAGGTACTGCGCGGCAGCCCCCGTGGTCTCGCCCACCACGTCCTGTCTCCGCCCGGTCCTGCCGAAGATGCCGAGCTGCATCTCGGACAGCTGCTGCCTGAGCACACGCGGTGCCCAGCCCTCGATGGTGACGGCCTGACAGGGCACGCCGCGCGCGTGACACAGCGCCTCGGCCTGACCGACCAGCGCCGCCTCGTCGGTGGCGAGCGTGTGCAGCTGCGAGCGGGCCCAGTCGGCGCCGCCGTGCGCGGCTTGGCCGGCGCTCGGCGGACCCGCAAACGGATGCCAGAACGTGGGCAGATCGATCACGTGGACGAGGCGCAAGCCCGCCTCGAGGCGCGTCGCCAGGTCCACCGCGAGATCGAGGGCCCGGCGCGCCGCCGTCGAGCCGTCGATGCCGACCAGGATGCTCTGGATCATGCGAGCTCCTCGAGCCAGAGCGTCACCGATGGGTGACGCTCGTTTCCAGCGGAGCCACGGGGTTCGGCGGCGAGCTGGGGATGCCAGGTGACTTCCAGGTGGCTCATGGCCGCTCCTTGTCGGCGGATCAGACCGGGGGCTGCGCGGACTCGGACAGCTCCCTGGCGCGCCCACGGAACAGCGCGCTGGCGAGGTTGCCGAGCTCCATGCCTAGCAGCAGCACGACGTCGTCGAACGACACAAGGCCGGTGATGGTCCCGGTCGCGTCGGTCAGGGGCACCCGCCGGAGCCCGTGATCGCGCATGAGCTCCGAAGCCTGCTCCAGCGAGGCGGTCTCCGACAGCGTGTAGAGGGCCGGGCTCATGGCCTCCTGCACGGGGGTCTGGGCCGGATCCCTGCCCTCGGCCACGACGCGCAGCGCCACGTCCCGGTCGGTCACGATGCCGATCGGCCGGCCGTGCGCGAGCACCACCAGGGCACCCACACTGTGATCCCGCATCCTCCTGCACGCCTCCGTGACGGTTGCGCGGCGATCGATCTCGTTGACGGCCTTCGCGTACCGGTGCAGAGACATGGTCGCCTCCTCGTTCTTGGCGCCTCGAGAATGCAAGCCGGGTGCCTGCAGAGGCACGGAGGCGGTTTCCCCCTCGGGTACGCTCGGCCCCTGGATTCCGCGCCTGATTGGCGCAAGCCCTTCGTCCCTCCGCGAGCCGGGTCGCAATTCGTTCGCGGCCGATCGGTATCGGTTCCAGGCCAGCGTGGAACACCCCTTGCTCATCCGAGAGAGCCTGTGCGGTGTTTGCCGGGTGCGCTTCCGCCCCTCGGTCTGAAAAGTGCAGGCCGGGAGGGAAGGAGCCGCCATGCCGAGCCATGTCATCGCCGACTACATGACCCCGAGCCCGCACACCATCGGCATCGGCCAGCCCCTCATCGCGGCCCATGAGATCATGCGCGCCCACCAGATCCGGCACCTTCCCGTGCTCGACGGTGGCAACGTGGTCGGCGTGGTGACGATGCGCGATCTGCACCTCGTCGAGACCATCAAGGACGTCGATCCTCAGACCGTGACCATCGAGGACGCGATGACTCCCGAGCCCTACTGCGTTGGTCCGCGCGCCTCCTTGCGCAAAGTGGCGGCCGAGATGGCGGCCAAGAAGCTAGGCTCCGCCATCGTCATGCAGCGCGGCCGCGTGGTCGGCATCTTCACCACGAACGACGCCCTGCGCGCCCTTGCCGAAGCCGTCTAGCTTGCGGTCGGTCGCCGGGTACGCGCCGGCCGGCGCAAGGCGTCACCAGGCGTGCCCAATGCTGTCAGCGAGGAGGTCAGGAACACGCCCTAAGACCGCAGGCCAGACGCCGGCAGCCTCATCACGAAGCACGCGCCCGCGGCGCCCTGCTCCACCAGGAGGTCGCCGCCGTGCTGCAGCGCGATCGCGTGCGAGAGCGGCAGCCCAAGGCCCGATCCGCCGGCCTTGGTCGTGAAGAACGGCTCGAAGATGCGCTCGCGCATCGCCTCGGGGACCCCCGGGCCGTTGTCCTCGACGCGGATCTCGACCAGGTCGCCGGCCGTCACTTCGACCCGCACCCAGCCCCCCCTGGGCGTCGCCTGGATCGCGTTGAGCGTGAGGTTGAGCAGCGCCTGCTGCAGCCGGCTCGCGTCGCCCGAGAGCGTGGCGCCCTGGGCGATGCGCGCGTCGAGGCGTACCCCGAGCTGCTCGGCCTGCGGCCGCAGGAGGTCGATCACGTGCCCGGCCAGCGTGCCGGCGTCCACGAGCCGTCCGTACAGCTCGCGCGGGCGCGCGTACTGCAGGAAGCCCTCGAGCATCTCGTTCAGACGGCCGATCTCGTGCTGCACGAGGCCAAGCGGCTCGAGCAGCGTCGTCTGAGAGGCCACCTCGAGCTTGCGCACGCGTCGCTCGAGCAGCGACAGCTGCAGCGCCGCGGCGTTGAGCGGGTTCTTGATCTCGTGCGAGAGGCTGGCGCTGAGCTGGCCGATCGTCGCGAGCCGCTCGGCCTGTTGGGCACGCTTGCGCAGCTCCGCCTTCTCGTCGATGTGACGGCGCGCCTGGCCCACCGCGAGCAAGAGGTCCGGCGTCGCGCAGGGCTTGGTGAGGTAGGCCCAGGCACCCGCCCGCACCGCCGCCTGCGCTGATTCGAGCGACGCGAAGCCCGTCAGCAGGATGATCTCGGCCTCCGGCCACGCGCGCTTGAGCGCGGCGGCGAACTCGACGCCGTCGCCGTCGGGCAGGCGCACGTCCACGAGCGCGACCTGGAATCCCGCGGCGGCTTCCGCGCGCGCGGCCGCACAGCTCCCGGCGGAGCGGACCGCGTAGCCCTCGTTGCTCAGGATCTCCTCGAAGTTCTCGACGAAGGCGGCGTTGTCATCGACCAGCAACACGGTGCTCATGATCGGCCCTCGCCGGCGCCCGCACCGGTGGCTTCGAGCGCGGCGCGATGCAGCTCCTCGAGCACGTCGAGCACGCGGGCGGTTTCGAACGGCTTCAAGATCAGCGCCGCACAGGCGATGGGCAACTCGAGCTCGCCGTGCGCGGTGATGACGATCATCGGCAGCCCCGGGTACTTCGCGGCCAGCTTGGTCAGGGCCTCGCCGTCGGCCCCGCCACGCACGCGGAGATCGACCAGCGCCGAAAACGGCCGTACCGCGCCGAGGCGCTCGGTCTCGAGCACCGAGGTCGCCGTGATCACCGAGAAGCCGCGCGCGCGCAGCACCTCACCGAGGTTGTCGGCGAGCGCGAGGTCGTCCTCGACCAGCGCCACCAGGCCGTGCCGCCGCGCCTTGCGGAGCAGGTCGAGCAGGTGGGGCACCACCACGGGCTTCGGCAGCACGGCCAGCAGGCCTTCGCGCCGCGCCGCCGCGATCTGGTCGTCGCCGGTGTACGCCGTGATCGCGATCGCCGGCAGCCCTGCGTCGATTCGCCGCAGGCGGTGCACGAGCTCGGCGCCGCCCATGATGGGCATGCGCATGTCGGTCAGGACCGCGTCGAAGCGGCGCTCGCCGACGAGCGCGAGCGCCTCGGCGCCCGAGCCGGCCACCCACCCGCGATCCGGCCCGTCCTCGAGGATCTCGGCGACGTTCTCCGCGAATTCGCGGTTGTCGTCGACGATGAGGTAGTTACGCATGCCCCCCCGGGAGCGGCAGCCGCACGACGAATCGCGCGCCGCCGCCGGGCCGGGTCTCGTGGCGGACCGTGCCCCCGTGACGCTCGCACACGCGCTTGCACAGCGCGAGGCCGAGGCCAATGCCCTTGGCCTTGCCGGTCACGAGTGGCTCGAAGAGGCGCCGCTTGATCGCCGGATCGACGCCGGGCCCGCTGTCCTCGATCGCCAGCTCCACGGCCCTTGCGTCGTGCCGGCCGACCACGCGCAGCTCGCCCGCGTCGCCGAGGGCGTCGAGCGCGTTCTCCATGAGGTTGCGCACGACCTGCCGCAGCTGCACGGGATCGCCGATCAGCGCCGGCAAGGGCGCTACGCCGTCGAGCTCGACGCGCACGCCCGCGGGCACGGCCAGGGACTCCTGCACCGACGCGACCAGGTCGGAGAGGCGCACCTCGCCGTGCTTGAGCGGGCGATCGCGGATGAGGTCGAGCAGCGTCGTGATGATGTCGTTCGCCAATCCGAGCTGCTGGCCGATACGATCGAGGTGCTTGCCGGCGCGCTCGTCGTCGCCCACGCGGCCGCGCAGGATGTACGCCGACGATTCGATGACGCCGAGCGGGTTTCGCAGCTCGTGGCCGATCGCGCCGGCGAGCTGTCCGAACGTCGACAGGCGCTCGTAGCGCGCTTGCTGCGCCTCGAGGTCCTCGCGGTAGGTGTGCAGCATGATCGCGAGCTCGAGGTCGAGGATCTTGTCGATGGCGGCCTGCGTGGCGAGCAGCCGGGCGTCCTTGGTGGCCCGCTCGGCGAGGACGCGGCCAAGCTCGCCGCGCACCACGTTCATCGCGCCGAACATGTAGTGCTGTGGCAGGGAGATGCGCACGTGGACGCGCCCGATGCGGCAGCGGCGCTCGAAGTAGGCCTCGTCCCACGGCCCGAGGCAGAGGCCGTGCATCCACTGGACGAGCGTGACCTTGAGCTGGCCGACGCGGCTCTCGCCGCCCTCGAGCGCCTTCTTTGCACCCTCGTGCTCGAGGATGCGGCGGTAGAAGAGGTCCGCGATGGCGTCGAAGTGCGGGGACACGAGGGGATGGACCGTGCGCAGAAGGGCCCCGTCGGCCTCGCCGAACCCCACGTATCGCTTGAGCTCCTCGAACAGGGTCTCCACCGGAGCGCAAAGTGTGCACCGCGGCCGTGGCGCTGACAATGCCGGGCCAGGGCTCTGGCAGGGCGGTCGAGTTCTCTAGCTGTCGTGGCTCGCACGACTTCCGCAGCACGCAGGCTCCGGTCTTGCCCCTCTGGAAACGCTCCCGTACCCGCTCCCGTACCCGCTCCCGAAGCCGCCCTCCCCCAGCCTGACTCTCCGGTCTAGCCTGATCGCGCCGCTTTGACAGAACCGCGGCCAGATTTCCTACACGAGCGGGAACGGGAACGGGAACGGGAACGGGTGAGAAACAGCGAGAGTCAGGACCTAGAACTCGATAGTCCTGAGGGCTCTGGGCTTCGGGCTTCGGGCTTCGGGCCGAGTGTTCTAGGCTGCCCCCGCTGTCCCGATGGGCCCCAAGGATTCCGCTCCCCACGATCTCGGCGAGATCGAGGTCCCCGAGGTCATCGAGGAGTACCGCCTCGTGCGGCCGCTCGGGCGGGGGGCGATGGGGCAGGTCTTCGTCGCGCACGATCTTCTGCTCGACCGGCCCGTCGCGCTCAAGGTCATCGCCATCCAGGATCCCTCGGGAGCGCTGCGCGACCGGTTCTTCGTCGAGGCCCGCGCGATCGCGCGCCTCTCGCACCCCAATGTGGTCGCGATCCATCGCGTCGGCGAGGTCCGCGGCCGGCCGTACCTGGTGTCCGAGCTCGTCCGCGGCACGCCCCTCGATCAGCTCGAGCGGCCCATGCCCTGGCGCCGCGTGCGCGAGCTTGGTGTCGAGCT
>JAHFDS010000039.1 GCA_023248855.1 Myxococcales bacterium | reverse complement strand
GCTTCAACTTCCTCGCGGGCCTGACCGGTGCCGTGGCGTCTGGGCAGGGTGAGGCGCGCGCCATCGACGCGCGCGTGGATGAGGAGGTCTACACGAACGTGAAGCTCAACACGGGCCTGCGCGTCGAGGTGGGCTGGGGGGCCTCGCTCGGCGTAGCCTACCGGCCCGCGTTCTCGGTGCCGTTCCGGACGACCACGCACAACGTGGTCGCGGGGCAGAACATCGACCTCGACGTCGACGCGGAGGGCCTCTATTCGCCACACCAGCTCGCGCTCGGCGCGGCCTGGCGGTGGCGCATGCTGGCGCTGTCGTTCGACGCCGACTGGAGCGGCTGGTCATCGTGGAAGGGCCCCTACGTGGCGGTCTCGAGCGAGCTGCCGCTTGCGGGACGGCTCGACGTGGCGGTGCCGCACCTGCGCTTTTCCGACGTGTGGGCGCTGCGCGGCGGCGCCGAGGTGCGCGTCGTCGACACGCCCGGCTGGACGCTCGAGGCGCGGCTCGGCGGTGGCTTCGAGCCGTCTCCGATCCCCCCCCAGCACGGGGTCACGAACCTGGTGGACGGCGACAAGCTCATGCTCAGCGCCGGCGTGGGCCTTCGGACCGCGCGCCTTCTGCCCAAGCCCGTGCGCTTCGACGTCCACGTCCAGATACAGATGCTGGGCGAGCGTACGGACACCAAGCTGCGCGCCGCGGCAGGCGAGACGCCGGACCCGGCCGACAAGCTGCGCGACGAGGTCAAGGACGTGCAGGGCGATCTCAGCACGATGGGCTTTCAGACCTCCAACCCAGGCTATCCCGCGCTGCGCGGCGGCGGCGTCGTGTACGCGGGCGGCTTCAACGTGACGTTCGAGCTGTGAAGCCGACCCGACGAAACCCGAAGGCCGGATGGGCGCTGCTGGTCGCGCTGCTGCTGGTGGCCCGCCCGGCGGCGGCGGATCCGACGGACCTCCTCGGGTTCGGGGCGCGCTCGCTCGGGCTCGCCAACGCCGGGGCTGCGGTCGCGCGCGGCGGCGCGGCGGCCATGTGGAACCCGGCCGGCGTCGCGGCGATCGACTCGGCCGAGCTCACCCTCAGCTACGCCACGGGCTCTCTCGGGCTCGAGATCAACCACCAGAACGCACACGTCGTCTCGCCGAGCGGGCTCCAGCTCGGGCTCGCCCTGCCCTTCAAGCTCTCGTCGGACGTGACGGCCGCGATTGGCCTCGGCCTCTTCATGCCCGATCGCTGGATCGTGCGCATCCAGCTCGTGCCTTCCACCGAGCCCCGTTTTCTGCTCTACGACAACGACAAGAACCGCATCGTCGCGAACCCCATCCTCGGGGTGCGCATCGGACGCGAGCTGGCCATCGGCGCGGGCGCGAGCGTGCTCGCCGACGTCGGTGGCAGCGGCGTGCGCTTCGACGTGGGGGTCGAGGGCGGCGAGAAGGTCGGCCGCTCGGCCATCGACCTCGAGATCCCGACGCGCGCGGCGCCGCTCGTCGGCGTCCTCTGGTCGCCCACGGACAAGCTCCAGGTCGGCGTCGGCTGGCGCGGCGAGATCGATCTCAAGCTCCGCCTCGACATCGTGGCCAACGTCAACGTCGTCGGCGTCGTCCAGGGCGACGCAATCATCGCGCTGCGGGCCGTGAACTTCTACACGCCACACCGGCTCACGCTCGGCGCCGCGTGGGAAGTGGCAGACGGCGTGCTGGTCACGGGAGACGTCGCGTACGCGAAGTGGAGCGGCTACCACGGCGGCGTCGCGGAGCTGCAGATCCTGGTGGACCTCGGCGTCACGCCCTCGCTCGCCAGCGCCGCGTTCCCGCAGGACAAGCTCAGCGACACCCTCGCCGTGCGCGGCGGCAGCGAGCTGCGCTTCCCGATCCTCGGGATCACCGGCCTCGCGCGGTTCGGCCTCGGCTACGAGCCGTCGCCGGTGCCGGATCAGGTGCTGGCCACGAACTTCGCGGACAACGACCGCGTCATCCTGTCGAGCGGTGTGGGCGTCGAGCTGCCCGGGACCAAGGGCGGCCTGCTCGAACGGCCGCTGTCGTTCGACCTCGGCGCGCAGTGGCAACAGCTGCTCGAGCGCACGACCCGCAAGCTCGCCGCGACCCTGCCAGCGCTCCAGAGCGGCGGCTCGATCGTGATCGCAGCCCTCACCGCGACGGCGAGGTTCTAGGTGAGCCGAGAGAAGGCAGCTGATTCACATTCGCCCAGGCGAATGACTTTCCTGGCGGGTTGCCTGATGGCGGCAGCCTGCGGGCTGGCGCCGAACGATCGCTTCACGGGCACGCGCCAGTCGAGCGGCGTCGCCCCCTGGGTGGATCTCGGCGGCGCGAACCTCTGCGAAGCCCCTGCGCTGCTGGGCCCGGCCGACTCGGCTCCGGTCGGGTTCTGCGTCCCCGACCAGGCCCAGGCCCTCCACGCCTGCACGTTCGACGCCGACTGCGGGCCGCGCGAGCGCTGCGTCTGCGGGCGCTGCAGCGTGCAGTACTGCGACTCGGCGGCGGGCTGCGGCAAGGTGCTGTCCTGCGACTTCAAGAACAAGCGCTGCGCGAAGAAGTGCAGCAAGACCGCGCGCTGCCCGTTCGGGCAGACGTGCCGCGGCGGGTTCTGCACCGCGGTTTGCATGGCCGATGCCGGGTGCGCGGCCGGCGAGCTGTGCAACCAGGTGATCCAGCGCTGCGTCGTGGCCGCGTGCGGGGACAACGCCAACTGCCTGGTCGGCAAGGAGCACTGCGCCATCCAGCGCGTGCCGGCCGAGGTGCGCGAGCCTGCGCTGGTCCCCGACGTCGACGGAAGAAAGCAGCCGGTCTTGTACGTCGAGATCAGGAAGCAAGGACGCGGCGCCATCTACCGGGCCCTGTCTGCCGACGGCGTGGGCTGGACGCTCGATCCCGCCGAGCCGGTGCTCGAGGCAGGCGCCGGCGAGACCCGCGTGGGCGCCCCCGCTGCCATCCGAGTCGGTGCGAGCTGGTTGATCTTCTTCGACGCCGGCCCGAACGGCTCCCGCATCGACCGCGCCACCTCGACGGACGGTGTGCACTTCACGCGGGACGTCGCGCCCGCGCTCGAGCCCGCCTCGCCCTGGGAAGGGGGCAAGGTGCACGCGCCCGGCGTGGCCCACACCGCGCGCGGCCTCTATCTCGCCTACGAGGGCGGTGACGGGGTGGGCCTCGGCGTGGCCTTCGCGGCCGACGGGCGCAGCTTCGTCCGCGTGGGCGATGGTCTCGCCCTGTCTCGTGACGGCGTGACCGATCCGCTGCTCTGGCGGCGCGTGGATGCCGTTGGCTCCCCATCGCTCGCAGCCCACGTGGATGACGCGGGCGACGAGCTCATCGACCTCTGGTTCAGCGCGCACGGGCTCGAGTCCTCGAGCGTCGACGAGCTCAACTCCCCGAGAGCGGCCGTCCCGAACTGGAGCGTCGGTTACGCCGCGGCGCGCGTTCCGAAGACCGGCGACCCGCGCTTCGAAGTGTTCCCGTGGAACCCGGTGTTCGATCGCGTGCTCAGCTTCCTGCAGCACGAGGACGAGCTCTCCCCCACGGTGGCGCGACTCCCCGGCGGGAGCTTCGTCATGCTCTATGGCGCGATCGGCTCGAAAGGTAGCTACGACAACCTCGGGCTCGCGCTGCACCCTCCCGAAGCCGCCCCGCGGTGACGACGACAGGGCCGGCCGACCTGGGAGGCAACAAGCGACGTAGGCCAATCTCATTGACGCCGTTTGACCATACATGTAGCGTAGGTGCCACAGGCGCTTCGAATGGGACGAAAGGGCCAAGATCGAGGTGAGAAAACCAATGTTTCCTATGCATTGTCGCATCTCCGCGCGGTCGCTGGGTCGCTGGTCGCGGTGCGATGTGGGAGCGGCTTCGACGGACGCCGGCGGACGCGCCTGCTCGGCAGCGCCCGCCGCGCGGGCCCCCCGGCGGTGCGGCTGCTCGGTCGTGCGATCGGCACCGGGGCCGATGCCGAGGCCGCCTGGGCTTGCTGGCTCCTGGTCCGGCTCGATGATGCGCTCGCGCGTCGCGAGCTCGCCCGGCTGCTCGCGGATCGCTCGCTAGCGGACGCGCGCAAGGCGGCGCTGCTCGCTTCGTACGGCGAGGTCACGGATGCGCGCACGCGGCCGAGCCGCGCCGAAGCGCGCCTCGACGGCGAGGTGCACGGCCTGCTCGATTCGCTGCGTACGCCCGCCGAGATGGACGACGCGGCCGCGTTGGTGCTCGCGCAGGTCCCCCCCGACGAGCTCGATGCGTTCTGTGCGGAGCTGTCGCTGCGTGGCGGTGCGCGGGCCGAGGCCCTCGTCCGCGCGATCGCCTCGCGGGCCATGCGTCCACTGGCGGGCAGCGCGGGTGACGTGGCGGCACCCCTCGAGGCGGTCCCGCCCCGGCATGGGCCGCCTCGCGAGGCGTTGCGCGAGGCGCTGCACACCGCGCCCGACGACGCCGGGCTGCACACGGCCTTTGGCCTGCTGCTCCTTGACCAGGGCGAGCTGTCGCGCGCGACGTTTCACCTCGAGCGCGCCGCGGCGATCGCGCCCGATGCTGCCATCCATCACTGGAACCTGGCCGTCGTGGCGCAGCGCGGCCGGCGCCAGGGGCGCATGTACCTCGCCTTGCTCGCGTACCTCGAGCGGGCGGAGCGGGCGCGCGGGCACAAGGCGCGCAGGCGCGCCGCACGCGCCGTCGTCGTGGCCTACAACGCCGCGGTCAGGCACGCCCTGCCGGGCGTCCGCCCCCCCGACCTCGCACGCGGAGAGGACATCTTCGGCCGCGCCTATGCCGCGCTCGTGGCGGGCGACACCGGTGCTGCCGCCGAGGGCTTCCTGCGCGTCCTCAAGCTCGTCCCGGCGCACGCTCCGTCGTGGGCGCATCTCGGCACGGCCTACGCGCAGCTCGGCATGCGCGACGAGGCGCGTGACTGCCTCGAGCGCGCGCTCTCGCTCCAGCCAGGCACGGCGACCGCGATCCGCCGGCTCGAAGAGGTGTAGCCGATCGCATCTCACGGCCCGAGCAGGCGATCGAGCGCTCGCTCGAGCACCGTGTCGCGGCCTTTGCGCACGTCGTCCCGGGTGGCGCGCACGATCTCGTCGGGCTCGAGCCCATGCCCTTCGATGGGCCGGCCGCGGCCGTCGTAGGTGACCCAGCTCGGGATGCGGACCATCGCGTGCGAGTACGGCAGCTCGAGCTTGACGGGCCCGCCGCTCGCGCCGCCCGTCGCCTCACCGAGCACCAGCGAGCGCTCGGTGGAGGCCAGCGACAGCGCGAGCAGCTCGCACGCGCTCTCGCAGCCCGCGTCGGTCAGGACCGCGAGCTGCAACGGCGGCGCTGGCGGCCGTCGCCACTCAGGGGGTACGTCGAGCGTCGCCGGCACCGGCACCGACCAGCTCGGGTTGGCCGGGTCCCGGGCCACCTTGCGCAGATGCGGGCGATGCGCGATCGATCGATCGCTCAGCAGGTGACGCAGCGTGCGGACTTGACGCCTCTGCCCGATCAGGCGCGTTGCGACCACGTCGGCCGACTGCGCGTAGCCGCCCGGGTTGCCCCGCAGATCGACCACGACGCGCGACTCCTTGAGCAGCGACCGGGCGAGCTCGTCGAGCTCCGCCGGTAGCTCCGTGTGGGGGACGAGCAGGCTCGCGACGCGCAACACGGGGATGCCGCGCATCCTCGTGAGGGTGATCTTCGGCGCCTTCTTGTCGGGCCGCCCGCCCGTCTCCGGCAACACGTCGAGCTCGAGGAGCTGCCCGTCCCGCTCGAGCCGCAGCTTTCGGGCAGCCGTCACCGCCATCTTGGCGACGCGCTGGAACGCCCACGCTCCCTCGGCGAACTCCGTGCGAGCGCCCTCGAGGCGCGAGTAGCTGCGCATGGGCAGCCAGCGGGAGAAGCGCTCCTCGATCGTCACGCCGTCGAGAGCGAGGATGCGATCCCCGGGGCGGATCCCCTTCTTCTCGGCGTCAGAGCCCGGCCACGTGCGCGAGACGACCAGCGCGTCCGAGCCCGGCGCCGGGACCCACCGGGTGTCGACGCCCAGGCGCTCGCCGCGGCGCTTGGTTTCCCCCGCGCCACGCTTGCGACGCCACGTCAGGTGGGTGTCGTGGAACCCGGTGACGAGCTCGACGAACACGCGCTCGTAGTCGCGCCAGGTGCGCGCGCGTTCGAGCTCCGCGCGGTAGTGCGGCTCGAGCTTGCCGAGGTCGAGGCCATACTCGCGGCGCTTGAGCTCGAGGTGCGCATACGAGGTCTGGATCGCCTCGAGCAGCAGGTGGAGCTCGTCGCGCCGCTGCGATGGCGAGAGGGTCAGGGGGTCGCCGTCGGGCGGCAGCGCCCGGTCCACCTCGGCCGCGCCTTCGGGCGGCTCGGTCGGAACAGGCGGCGCGGACGCGCAGCCCGCGCAGAGCGCGAGCCACAGCGCAATGGTCCAACCGAGCCAGCTCACGTGGATCAGAACGCTGCGCCGACCAGCGCGTGCAGGTCGACCACCGTGTCGCTCACGGGGCACTGCGACACCATCGCCGGGCAGATGGGCAGGTTCTTGATCTCGTCCCGGCCGGCGAAGCCGATCCGCCGTGCGGCGCCGACGCGGAGAAAGAGCCCGCGATCGCCGGTGCCACCGAGCGGCAGGTCGGCGTGGACGCCGAGGTGCAAGCCGATGCGATAGGTGTCGTTCGCGCCCGCGTTGACCTTCTCGTACGCGAGGCCCACCTCCCCCGCCAGACGGCGCAGAAACCGCGCGGCAAATTCGGTCGCTGGCGCACCACCGATCGCGAGCGGGCGCACCTCGAGGGCGCCGGTCGCGACGACGCGATCGTAGCCGATACGCTTGTCCTCCTCGCCGTCGAGCCCGACCATCCGCCCGAGAAAGCCGATGCCGCTCCGCCCCATGATCTCGCCGTCGAACAGGAACGACAGCGAGCTCGGTCGCTGGGCCGGGGCGCCCGCCGACGCCGCGGTCAAGAAGCTCTCCGGAGAGAAGCCCATGCCCACCGAGAGAGCGAACAGCGGTCGATCCGGCTCGGTGACGCGCTCCCCCTGCATCTGGGCAGAGGCGAGCGGCTCGGCGCCAGCCGTCCCGGCGAGCACGAGCACGCCCACGAGCGCAGCGGGGCAACGACGCATGGCGCGAACACTAGCATCTTCCGGAACCGTCGGTTTTTCAGATCGAGAGAAGCAAGGACGCCAGCGCGAGCAGGCTCACGGC
This sequence comes from Myxococcales bacterium, assembly GCA_023248855.1. Lineage (GTDB taxonomy): Bacteria > Myxococcota_A > Polyangia > JAHFDS01 > JAHFDS01 > JAHFDS01. The sequence continues at coordinate 24,388 of JAHFDS010000039.1, read as the reverse complement.
GTGGATGCCGAGCACGACCTTCCAGGCCCAGGGGGCGAGGCGCTCGCGCCGAGCCAGCTCACGCAGACCCACCGCGCCGTGGAACAGCGCACCGAGCCCGAGCGCGATGATCCAGGCACCCGCCGTCGGATCGCGCGCGGCCGCGACACCCAGGCGTGACTGCGCCGCCAGGAACAGCCACGCCAGCATCCCGAGCAGAAAGATCGTGGACAGAAGGAGCGAGCGAGTGGTCGAAGCACGCTCTGCACGGGCACGGCGCGCGCGCCCCACGGCAGGGACGGTGGGCATGAGAACCGCCACCTAAGCATGATAGCACGCGCTCCCGCTCCGGCCAGGCGGCCGTGGGGCCATCAGGGGGCGACCAAGCCCTCCTCGGTGAGGGCCTTGCGAAGGAGCTCGACGGCGCGAGCATGGAGGCGCGAGGCCCACGACTTCGAGAGCCCGAGCAGCGCACCGGCCTCCTCCAGCTTCTTGCCTCCGAAGTAGTAGGCTTCGACCAGGCTGCGCTCCTTGTCCGGCAGCGACGCCACGGCGCGAAGCACGCGCGCACCCGCCTGCGCGTCGCCGAGGCGGGCTTCCGCCGTGGCCCGCGGATCGGCGAGCCGCTCCGCGACCGGCTCGGCCTCGAGCGAGGTGACGAAGATCGCGGTCAAGGCGCCCACCTGGTCGGCGAGCCCGCTGACTTCGTCCTCGAGCGTCGCAGGGGAGCGCGCGGCCGCCCCGACCTCGCGGTCCGCGGCGTTCTCGAGGTACGCGTTCGCGCGCTCCTCGGCCCGGTGACGCGCGTACTCGGGCCGCGACAGCCAGCCCATCTCGCGCAGGCCGTCGAAGATCGCGCCCTTGATGCGGTAGTGGGCGAAGGTCACGAAGGACAGGCCCCGCGAGGCGTCGAAGCGGTCGGCGGCCTCGACAAGGCCCCTCGCCCCGTACGCCACAAGCTCCTCCAGGTCGAGCCTGCCGCCGAGCCGCGTCCGCTCCCTGGTCGCCAGCGCGCGCACGTAGCCGAGGTGCTGCTCGATCAGGCGTTGGCGATCGGCGACCACGGGCACGCGCGGATGATAACGGAACCCGCCCAATCGCCGGTAGGATTGCGGGATGGCGCGACTGACGGAGCTGAGCAAGGCAGATGTGGCGGACCTCTGCGGGGCTTTCGACCTCGGCGGGCCGACGGCCTTCTCGGCGCTCGACGCCGGCACGGTCAACAGCAATTTCCGGGTGGACACGACGCGCGGACGCTTCTTCCTGCGCATCAACGAAGGCAAGCAGGCTCGCGAGGTGGAGACCGAGGCCTGTCTGATCGATGCCCTCGTACCGCTCGGTGTGCCGACGCCGCGTCCGCTGCGCGCGCGCGATGGCGGCTGGTTCGTGCCGCTCGGCGAGCCACCCAAGTACTGCTCCGCGTTCCCCTGGATCGCCGGCCGGCACCTCGTACGAGCCGAGCTCGCCGTGGCCGACGTCCACGCCGCGGGCGAGGCCCTCGGCCGCCTCCACCTGGCCGGCGCGGCGCTTCCGCCGGCGGTGCGGGAGCGACTCGGACCGGGCAGCTACACCGTCTCCCACCTCGAGGTCCGGCTCGCCACGATCCGCGCGTCGAACCGGGCCGATCTCGTGCCTGCCGAGGACCGCCTGCGGACCGCGCTCGCCGACGTGGCCGGGACGCGCGATCCCGGTCTGCCGGTGGGCCCCATCCACCAGGACCTGTTCCTCGACAACGTCCTGTTCGATCCGGACAGGCGCCTCGTCGCGCTGCTCGACTTCGAGCAGGCGGTGGTCGGCCCCTACGCGTACGATGTCGCGGTCACGCTCCTGGCGTGGGCGTTCGGCAGCGATGACTTCGAGCCGGCCCTGTCGGCTGGCCTGATCGCGGGCTACGAGTCCGTTCGCGCGCTGGCGCCGCGTGAGCGCGCGGGTCTGTTTGCCGAGGCGAGACTTGCGGCCGTGCGCTTCTCGATCACGCGCCTGACAGATGTCACCCTGCGCGCCACCATCGGCGGGGCATCCTCCGGCAAGAGCTACCGGCGCTACCTCGACCGGCTGGACCGGCTCGAGGCGCACGGAGAGAGCGGTTTTCAGGCGCTGATCAGGGGCCGCTAGCGCGCACTAGCCCCGACGATCACGACGCAGCGCGCGCGGGGATCGGCGTCTGAGTCGCGATCGCCGCCTCGACCGCCGCGCGGTCGTCGGCCACCAGCGTCACGAAGCGCCGCAGCGTGCTCCTGCGCCCCTCGTCGAGGCCCACGTAGCGGATCCCGAGCTCGATCGGGGGCTCCCGGTTGGCCCACACGACCTGGCCGCGGATCACGATGTCCGAGGCCAGCGCCGGGATATGGATCACGAGATCCACCTCGGTACCGACCTCCTCGAACCGGGGCGTCTGGATGCAGATGCCCCCGAGCGAGATGTTCTGGATGCGGTGCCCCTCCCGCGGGGCGCTTGCATCGGCCGGAGTCGAGCCCTCTCTCGACAGCAGCTCGACGTCCGCTTCCACCTCATATCGCGGATGCTGACGCACACGCGCCTCCGCTTCTCCCAGCAGGTCGTTCTGTCGGTCCAGCAACGCGCGCTCCTCCCGGGGTTCCCCCCCGCCACGCGAAAGTGTACCTCGGAAAGCCAAGAATGTTAGCCCGCGTACACCCGTTACGAGCCAGGCGAACACTAGACCTGCTTCGCGGCACAATCCAGCTTTTTTTCGAGGGTTGCGGGCTTGGCCCCAGAATTTTCCTCGCGGGCAGGTGGTTTCCTGGAATGAAACGGGAGCGCGTGGCGTAATCCTTTGCAACATGCGCTCAATCGGGATCCTCGCTCTGTCGCTCGCCCTGGGGTCGACAGCGTGCTCGGGCAACCTCAGGACAATCCGGGGCACGAACATCGAGGCGACGCAGGAAAACGAGCACATCATCGACGTGCTCGAGCGCTATCGGCAGCGACTGCAGCAGCGGGACGCGGCCGGCGTGCTGGCCCTGGTGTCACCGAACTACCACGAGGACTCGGGAACGCCGGGGGCCGAGGACGACTACGGCTACGACCGGCTCAAGACCATCATCGGCGACCGGATGGCCCGGCTGCGCTCGATCCGGTACGGCCTCGAATACCGGAAGATCCACGTCAAGCAGATCGACAAGAGCCGCCGGGTGGCCGAGGTCGAGGTCTACATCGACGCGAGCTTCCAGCTCGCCAGCGGCCGCGAAGGCGGCAACGACCGGTACAAGCGGATCACCGAGTACAACAAGCTCGAGCTCGAGAACGACGGCAAGCGCTGGTTGATCGTGCACGGCCTGTAGGAGGCGGGCCCTCCTTCAGGGGGTCAGGACGTGGATCCGCTCTCCGCCTGTGAGGACGAGGCGCGTCGTGCGGAAGAGGTCCCCGTCGAGGGTCCAGGTCTGGGGCGTCGCGAAATCGATCTCGACGCGCTCGGCCACCACGTCCGTGTGAGGCGTGCCGCGGAGAGCTCGACCGCCGCGGACGCGCGTGGCCTGCGAGGCCAGGCGGAGCGCGGACAGCGACGAGGCCACGAGGTGGAACCGCCCGGGAACCTCGCCCGCGCGGTAGGTCGGGCGGAAGCCGATGCCGACGTCGCGCACCGTCGCGGCGACGAGCAACGTGAAGTGGGTCTGGGACAGGGGCACCCCGTCCACCACGAGGCGCGCCTCGAGCGGGTCGAACAGCCAGCGCGCGAAGGGCCCGCCCGTGATCGCGGAGGCGACGGTGCGCCCGGCCAGGACCGCGCCCCACGCGGGGCCGGTGGTCGGCCCGCCGTAGTAGGCCTCGAGGAAGCGGCCGCCCATCGCGCCCGCGAAGAGGAAGCCGTGCATGTCGTTGACGCCGAGGAGGTCCTGCAACCTCGACGGGATGCCGGCACGCTGCCTGACCAGGGTGACCAGGCGCCCGAGGATCTCCTCGGGATGGCCCTTGATACCGAGGTTGGTGGCGACGGTGTTGAGCGTGCCGCCGCGGAGGATGCACCAGCGCGGAAGGGGACGGCCAGCCGCGCCCCAGGCGCGCACGATCTCGGACAATGCCGAGAGGTTCGTGCCGTCCCCGCCGCAGGTCGCAACGATGTCACAGCCCGCGTCGCACAGGCCCGAGATCGCGCGGCGCAGCTCGTCGGGCGTCTTGGTCTCGTGGACGACGCCGTCCTTCTCGACGATGTCGGCCAGGCGCAAGGCCAGCTTGCGATCGCGCACGGCGCCGAGGGCGTTGGGGTTCGTCACGATGCCAATCACGCGCGCACAGGCTACAGCAGGTCGTGTGCCACCAGATGCGCCCGCGAGATCACTTGGTCGGACCACGGCTGGATGCCGGTTTTTCGACAGCTTCAACGGGGGAAATCGCGCGTGCTGGCAGCTTGCCCGACTGCTCGAACCGAACCCGCTCGAGCCAGTCCTGGGCGTTCACGCGGGCCGAGAGGCTCGTGGCGGGCTCCTCGGCGAGCCGGCTCCAGCCCGCAGCGGCGTCCTCGAGGCGGTGCGTGGCGTAGGCCACGAGGGGCTCGAGACGGGCGAGCTCGCGCGCGACCAGCGCATCTCCCACACCGAGCCGCCGCGCCCGATCGAGCTCCGCCAGGGCCTTCGCGCCGTCGCCGCGGTTGTGCAGCGCGCGCCCGTGGAGGTAGGCGACCAGGCCGGAGTCCGGCGCCCTGCGCGCGGCCTCCTCGATGGCCGCGAGGTCACCGCGATCGAGGTAGGCGAGGACCTGGCGGCCGAAGCGCGGATCGCCCAGCGCGACGCGCTTGACGCGAGCCTGGCGGCGAATCGCCTCGTCGACCGAGAGAGCCTCGATGGCGTCGAGCGCGCGCCGAGCCTGGTCCGCCTTGCCCGCACGCAGGGCCAGGTCACCCAGGATGGCCAGCGCCTGGGCGCGCAGCGGCGTCGAGGCCGACCTGTGCTGCTCGGCGGCGCGGGCCACCTCTTCGGCGCGTGTGGGCTCGGTACCGGCGAGCAGGCGGGCCAGCTCGAGCAAGCCCGCTGGATCGCCCGGATCGTCCGCCACGATCTGGCGCAGGCAGCGCTCTGCTCGGAGGCGGTCGCCGGCCGCAGTGGCCGCGCGCGCCTCGGTGCGCAGCGCAGCCACGCGGTGGGCACACACCTTGTGCCACACGGCCGGGCGGCGGAAGCGCTCGCGGGCGAGGCCTTGGGCCGAAGGATCGAGCGGGATCCGGTCGAGGAACGCGCTCCAGCGCCGCTCCAGCGCGGGCAAGGCCTCGCCGTAGATGCGCTCGAAGTCGCCCCCCGTCCGGTAGAGCGCACGGAATGCCGGCATGCCGCGCTCGGCGATGATCCAGCGGCAGAACGAGCCGGCGACCGTGTACGCGACCTGCGAGGACAGTCCGTAGAAGCCAGCGCCGAAGATGTGATCGAGCCGCGGCAGAAGGCCCAGCGCCTTCATCGCGGCGGCCCACTCGTGCGGCACCATCACGCCGTCCCCGTCGTCGGCCAGCGCCACCGCGAGGCCCTCGACCAGGCCCATGTCGAGCCGCGGCAGCATCCCCCGGACATGCAGCGTCAGCCCGAGCAGCGGGTCGCCGAACTCGGCACCGAACACGTGCGCGAGCTCGTGATGGACCACGCTGTGTGGAAATTCCTCGTGCTGCAGGTAGATCTCGCGGCGCCAGGGCTTGGCGATGTAGGTGCTCGCGGCCCCCATCCAGCGGCGCTTGTCGGCCGCGGTCGGGAAGATGAACGAGGTGATCTTGCGCGCCGGGGTCACGCCGGTGTCGCGAACCAGCTGCGCATAGCGGAGCTCGTGATCGCGGGCCACCGCGTCGAGGGCGCGCTCGGTGGCGCTCCCACGCGCGTACAGGAGGACGAAATGCGGCGTTTCGTGGCGACCGCCGAGACCCTCGGCGACGTCCTCGGCAGATGGGAAGAAGCGGCGGCGCGCGAGCGACCAGGTGGCGACGAGCGCACCGAGGGCCAGGGCCGAGCCGGCGAGCAGCAGCCGACGGCGGGGCGGCGGCGCGCGCACACCGAGCGCGAACATGACGAGGCCGGCCGTCCATGCGAGGTTCCAGCCGCGGTAGGCGGCGAGCGTCGTGGTCACGCGCACGTCCTCGTCGTAGAGCGCGCCCGAGTAGAAGCCGAAGAACGGGTCGTAGGCGAAGATGAGCGGCCGGTCGTACACGCGCAGCAGCGAGACGGCGATGCCCCCGACCGGCAGCACGAGCAGCAGCGCGAGCGCGCCCCGGTGACCGCGCGAGAGCAGCGCCCCGGCCCCCCCGAGCGCCGCGCCGACCAGGGCCGTCACGCCGGGTAGGAGCGCATAGAAGGCGAGCCCGCCGAGGTAGTCGCAGTTCTTCACGCGGAGCGCGTTCGCCGAAGACAGGGCGAGTGGCAGGATCAGGAGGGCCAGCGAGCGTGCCACGCCGCGCGCGAGCGCGGGCGCCCCGGCAGCGTCCTTGGTCGCGCGGAAGCCGAGGTGCAGGCTCGCCGGCGTCACCGCGAGCGAAAGCGCCAGCGAGAGCTCGTATCCGAGCAGGTCGAAGAGCGGGACAAACGAGAGCCCGGCCGTGAGCGCCGCGAGCAGCGCCGCCCAGACCAGGAAAGGGCGATGAATCGGCGAAGAGGGCGTCATCCAGCGCGGGGCCGATCCGGTTGCGGGGGACCCCGGGACCCCGTAGCATCGAGTGGGAGAAGGGTAACGTGAAGAACCTCAAATACCTCGTCCCGAACGCGATGACCTCGCTGAGCTTGCTGTTCGCCATGCTCTCGGTGATGTACTCGCTCAAGGGCGACGTGATCCTCGCCAGCTGGTTCGGGCTGTACTGCGTGCTGACGGACAAGCTCGACGGCTTCGCGGCCCGGGCGCTGCGCGCAACCAGCCCCTTCGGCGTGCAGCTCGATTCGTTCGCGGACTTCGCCTCGTTCGGCGTCGCGCCCGCGGTCCTGGTCAACGCCTACCTCACCACACACCCGGCGTATGGCCTGTCGGAGGGGACGGGCCTGTTCTGCCTGCGCGCGGTGAGCGGCGTGTACGTCATCGCGGTGGCGGCGCGCCTCGCCTGGTTCAACGTCGTGACGACGCCGGACAGCCGCATCTTCTTCGGCGTGCCGACGACGGTCGTGGGTGGCACCCTGATGTCCCTCTTCGTGGCGCTGCTCAAGTACGGCGATCCGGGCGTCACGGGCGTGGGGCCGTTTGCGGATCCCCGCCTCTTCGGGGGGCTCACGGTGTCGCTCGTGCCGATGAAGCTGTTCCCGCTCTACATGCTGTTCGGCGCGTACCTCATGCACTCGCCGCTCAAGGTCCCGAAGCTCGGCCTGACCAAGAACACGTTCCTCAACGTGGCCATCGTCGCCAACATCCTCGGGGTCTATGGCTTCGGCGCGATGCGCTGGCTGCCCGAATACCTCGCCATCGTCGGCTCGTTCTACGTGACCATGTCGTTCGTCTTCGGCTTCGTCAGCGACGCGGCGCGAAACGCCGTCCGCCCGAGCCTCCTGGCCGGCATCGGCAACGAACCAGCTCCGCACGAGGACGACCTCTAGCCTGCACAGGCCCGAATCGCCCGACGTGGGCGGGGAGGCCTTGGTCCCATCTTGCCGCGCGTGGGATTTCCCGCCGAGGGATCGACGCTCTTCGCCTATCTCGACTGGATGCTCGAGGTGGGGATGGAGGACGAGCTCGGCACGTCGATCGAGGACTGGCTCACGGACAGCGGCCTGCCGCGCCGGCTCGAGCAGGCCATCGTCGACGTCCTCGGCAGGCAGGCTTGCCTGGCGGACCTGCTACGGGCGGAGGCCAGGCTGGCAGCGCGGGGCGTGCAAGCGGTGGGGGGCGTCCTCGAGCGCGCGGTCCGCGAGTCCCTGATCGACCTCGGGCAGGCGCGGCTCCGGCGCGAGGAGGTCGCTCCCGGCGTGGCCGGGCCGGCGCTGGTGCGCGGCGTGGTGGGGGAGCCCCCGTGGAAGGAGCGAGCTGCGGTCGAAGCCTGGGCGGACCGGCAAGGAGTCCGCGATGCCCTTGCGCTCTCGCTCCCGGCCATCGCCCACATGTTGCCCTACGGCGAGATCCCGAAGCCCCTGGCCGAGGTGTCGGTGCTCGACCTGGTCACCGATGGCGAGCGCGCGCGCTCGGTCCTGCACGCCCGCGCCCTGCTGGCGCTGCGGGAGCGGCTGCGCGGCGATCTCGTGCGCCTGGCGCGGATGCGCGCCGAGTGGACCACCCATGAGGCGCGATTCCTGGCCAGTCTGCGCTCGCCCGAGGGCGCGTCGCTCGCGCGCGTGCACGCGCGGCTGGTCGCGCTCTACCGCGAGCAGCGGGCCTGCCTGTGTCCGCTGCCGCCCTTCGAGACCGCGGCGGTCGAGCTGCGGGAGCACCCGCTCCGGCTGATCGTGCAGTCGCACGGCTCGGCGATCCCGGGCTTTCTGCCGCCGCGACGCGGCACGGCAGCGCTCGACGTGGCCGTCGAGCACGGGGTGCCGGCGTGCGACTGCGAGGCGGCTGCCGAGGGCCCGTGCGTCCACAGGCTCTCGCTCGTCCACGCGTGCCTGTCGTGGCTCGGGCGCCCGGGGCGGGCCCGCGATCGACTGGTCGAGGTGCTGAGCGTGCCCGCCTGGCAACGGCTGCTGGGAAAGCTCGAGCGACTGTCCTCGGATGACGAGACCGCGCCGCCGAGCGGCCGCATCGTCTGGCGCCTGCACGAGGACAACCCGGGACAGTTCCTCGCGGTTCCCTACTTGCAGAAGGCGCGCCGCGGGGGGTTCACGTCGGGCTCGCGCATCGACGCCGGCTCCATCGCGTCCGAGCGGGTGCCAGGCGCCGACGACGCCGACCTCCACGTGGCCTCGCAGATCGCGCTCGGCCGGCAGGATCACCGGGCCGGGCCGCGCGTGCTGACCGCGCTGATCGGGCATCCCCGGGTGTTGCTCGATGGCGCGAGGCCGCTCGAGGTCCGGCCCGCCAGGGTCGGCCTGCGCGTCAAGGAGGCCCCCGGCGAGGCCCTCCACCTGATCGCAACCCTGGACGGGCTGCCCATCGAGCTCGAGGCGCTCGCGCCGGGCCGCCACGGCGTCCTCGACGCCGAGCGGGGTCGCTTGTGGGTGATCGCGCGGGAGCCCGCGCTGGACGCGCTCCTTTCGGCGCTGGCCGAGACCCAGTCGCTGCCGGCCGAGGCCAGAGACGGTCTGCTCGAGCGCCTGCCGGCGCTGCTCGCGCGCCTGCCGGTGGAGCTGCCGGCGTCACTCGAGGGCGAGCGCGTCGACGCGGACCCCGAGCCCATGCTGCGGCTGCGCCTGCTCGACCCGATCGGCGTCGGCGGCTGGGTGGTGGTCAGGCCCGTGGGCACGAGCCTCCAGGTGCCAGGCGCTGGCGACGAGACGGTGCACGGCGTCCGCGAAGGCCGACGCGTCACCGCGAGCCGCGGACTCGACGAGGAGCTTCGGCGCGCCCACGAGCTCGCCGGGGAGCTCGGGCTGTCGGTGGACTCGGGGTTTGCCTTCCGGCTCGACGACGAGGTGGCGCTCGCGCTGTGCGAGACCTTGCGCGAGCGCGAGCAGTCGGGGTGCGGACCTCGCGTCGAGTGGGACGGTGCGCGGCCGACGGTGCTGCGCAAGCTCCGCGCGACGGACGTGCGGCTGTCGGTGCGCAGAAAGCGCGACTGGTTCGGCCTCGAGGGCGAGCTCGAGGTGGACGGCGCACGCGTGGAGCTCGCGGTGCTGCTCGATGCCCTGCGCAGCGGGCGCAGGTTCGTCGCGCTCGACGGCCAGCGCTTCGTGGCGCTCGAGGACTCCCTGCGCGAGCGGCTCGGCGCCTTCGCCGACGTCGTCCAGCAGGGCCGCGGCGGCCTCGAGCTCTGGCCCGAGGCCGCGGCCGCCCTCGAGGCGCTCGCCGAGGAGGGCGTAGCGGTCGACGCGGAGGCGCGCTGGCAGGCGCTCTGCGGGCGCCTGTCGGCCTCGCGGACGCTCGTGCCGGAGATCCCGGCGGGCCTTACTGCGACGCTCCGGCCGTACCAGCGTGAGGGCTTCGACTGGCTCATGCGCCTCGCCAGCTGGGGCGTCGGCGGGTGCCTGTGCGACGACATGGGGCTCGGCAAGACCGTGCAGGCGCTCGCGGTCCTGCTCGCGCGTGCCGCCGCAGGGCCGGCGCTCGTCATCGCGCCGACCAGCGTGTGCGGCAACTGGCGCGACGAGGCCGCACGCTTCGCGCCGTCCTTGCGCCTTCACGTGCACCGCGGCGAGACGCGCGCTGAGCTCGCGTCCCTCCGGCCGGGCGACGTCCTCGTGACGAGCTACGGCATCGTCGTGCGCGACGCCGAAGCCCTGTCCGCCGTGCGCTTTTCGACCCTGGTCCTCGACGAGGCGCAGGCCATCAAGAACCCAGGGACGCAACGCGCACGCGCCGTGCGGAACCTCGACGCCGAGCTCCGCGTGGCGCTGTCGGGCACGCCGGTCGAGAACCACCTCGGCGAGCTGTGGAGCCTGTTTCGCGCGGTGGTACCGGGGTTGCTCGGCAGCCTCGAGCAGTTTCGCGACCGCTTCGCGCGCCCGATCGAGCGCGAGCGCGATCCCGAGCGCCAGGCGGCCCTCGCGCGCACGATCCGGCCGTTTCTGCTGCGTCGCACCAAGGCGCAGGTGGCGCCCGAGCTGCCGCCGCGCACGGAGATCCGCCTCGACGTGGAGCTCTCCGTCGCGGAGCGGCACCTGTACGAGGACGCGCGCCTGGCCATCCTGGCGCGCGTCGGCGGCAAGGTGGGCAAGGCGGAAAAGGACCGCGATCCGCGCTTCGAGGCGCTCGCGGGGCTGATGCGCCTGCGCCGGCTGGCGTGCCATCCGCGCCTCTACGACGAGTCGTCAGATGTGCCGTCCTCGAAGCTGGCCGAGGTGCTGCGCCTGTGCACGGACCTGCGCGAGGGCGGCCACCGCGCGCTGGTGTTCTCGCAGTTCACGAGCCACCTCGCGCTCGCCCGACCCGCGCTCGAGGCTGCGGGCTTTCGCTGCCTGTCCCTCGAGGGCGCCACCCCACCGCTCGAGCGCGAGCGCCTGGTGGCGCGCTTCCAGGCCGGACAGGGCGACCTCTTCCTCATCTCGCTCAAGGCGGGGGGGACGGGCCTGAACCTCACCGCGGCCGACTACGTGGTGCACCTCGATCCCTGGTGGAACCCTGCCGTGGAGGACCAGGCCACGGACCGTGCGCACCGCATCGGCCAGGACAAGCCGGTGACGGTCTATCGCCTGGTCGCGCGCGGCACGGTCGAGGACGCCATCTTGTCGCTTCACGCCGAAAAGCGCGAGCTCGCGGCTGCGCTGCTCGACGGCGGCGACATCGCCGGGCGGTTGTCCACCGAGGAGCTGCTCGGGCTCATCCGCGGCTGACGAGCTCGGCCAGCTCCGGCAGGTGCCCCTGCCAGTCACGCAGCCGCGCCACGCCGTGGGCGCCCGCGTCGAGGCAGCCCCGGACACGCTCGGGGGTGACGCCGCCGAGGGCGAACGTGGGCAACGGGGAGGCGCAGCAGATCGTGCGCAAGCCCTCGAGGCCGAGCGGCTCGCCCTTGCCCGGGACCTCGAACACCGGCGCCGCGACGAGGTAGTCGGCGCCGTCGGTGGCCGCACGCCGCGCGCCATCGGGGTCATGGATCGAGCGCCCGAGGAGGATCCGCGGGCCGACCAACCCGCGAGCCTGGGCGACCGGCAGCCCACGCTCGGGCAGCTGTAGACCGTCCGCACCGGCGGCCAGGGCGACGTCCGCTCGGTCATTGATCACGAGCAACGCCCCGAGCTCCGCCGTCAGGGTCCGAAGCGACTCCGCGAGCGCGAGCAGCGCCCGCCCGCCGGCACATCGATCGCGCAGCTGCACGATCGCGGCGCCGGCTGGAAGGAGCGAAAGGACGCCCCGCAGATGGGCTTCGAGCCCCGCCTGCTGGCCGTGCACGACCACCATCAGGCGCGGCACCAACCGGGCGTTCACTCGATGAGGCCAGCCATCGGCGACGACGCGTTGGCGTGGGCCTGCATCGTCATGCGCCCGGCCAGGAAGGCCTTGCGGCCGGCCAGCACGCCGTCCCTCATCGCCTCGGCCATGAGCAGCGGATCCCTGGCCTGCGCGATGGCCGTGTTGACGAGGACGCCGTCCGCGCCGAGCTCCATCGCGATCGCGGCGTCGCTCGCGGTGCCGACCCCCGCATCGACGATCACCGGCACCTTGCACAGCTCCCGGATGAGCCGGATGTTGTGCGGGTTCCGGATGCCTAGCCCCGAGCCGATGGGCGCCGCGAGCGGCATCACCGCGGCGCAGCCGGCCTGCTCGAGCTTTCGGCACATGACGGGGTCGTCGGTCACGTAGGGCATGACCACGAAGCCCTCTTTGACCAGGATCCGCGCGGCCTCGAGCGTGCCCTCGTTGTCGGGCAGGAGCGTCTTCGGGTCCGCGATGACCTCGAGCTTGACGAGCCCCGCGATGCCGAGCTCCCGCGCCAGGCGCAGCGTGCGCACGGCCTCGTCGACGCTGTAACAACCAGCGGTGTTCGGCATGAGCGTGTAGCGCTCGCGGTCGATCGCGTCGAGGAGGTTCGGCCCCTTGCCCGACAGGTCGACCCGCCGAAGGGCGACCGTCACGATCTCGGCGCCGCTCCGCGCGAGCGCCTCGCGCGTCTGGTCGAGGTCCCTGTACTTGCCGGTTCCAACGAGGAGCCGCGAGGTGTAGCGCTTGCCGGCGATGACGAGGTGGTCCTGCATGGCGCGGCATTCTACGCCGGGTACAGGCGCACGGGGCAGTGTGCCCCGTGCTCACGAGGTCGGCACACCCGGGCCCGGTCGCCTAGCCCCCACCCACGAAGCTGACCACCTCGACGCGATCCCCGGGCAACAGTGTCGTGTCGGCGTAGGTCGCACGTGGAACCACGTCCTGGTTGCGTTCAATCGCCACGGGCCTGCCATGAAGATCAAGCATTTCAATCAATTCAGCCACTGTGGTGCCATCTGGGAGGTCCCTGGCCGCGCCATTTACGGTGATCTGCATCGCACCCAGTATGACATCGAAGTCGTGGTGACGTGCGCCACGACAGGGCGGGCACGCCCGTGTGGAATCCCGGACACCACGAAAAGACGCAGAGTTGAGCGTCGGAAGGGAGGTGGCATCGCCCTTGCTCTTGGTTCCCTTCGAGAGCAGAGGGGCACCGCCGAGGCTCGGGCGGGCCGACGACGGACGGAGGAAGGACGACGATGATGCACGCCACCGCGACCGCCACCGCAACGCAGCAGAGTTCTCCGCAAGGATCGCCGCTCGGCGCAGCCGAGGCGACCCGGTACCGCGCCGTGCTCGAGCGCGTGTTCATCTTCCAGGATCTCTCGCCGCCGCAGATCGAGGCGCTGCTCGAGCGCACCCTCGTGCTGCGACGCCGCTCGGGCGCCCTGCTCGCGGCACGCGACGAGGTCGCCGGCTCGTTTTACGTGCTGGCCGAGGGCCGGGCCAAGGTGACCGTGTCGGGCACCAACGGCCGAGAGGTCACCTTGAACGTCGTCCGCCCGGGCGAGTTCTTCGGCGAGGTCTCGATCATCGACGGCGGTCCGCGCACCGCCGACGTCATCGCCCTCGACAGCGTGGTCGTGCTGTCGATCGAGCGCGAGGCCTTCTTGAATGCGGTGCGGCAGAAGCCGCAGATCGCCATCCGCATGCTGCAGACGATGGCCAAGCGCCTGCGCCGGGCCGACGAGGCGATCGCCGGGCTCGCGCTCATGGACGTCGAGGAGCGGCTGCGCCGGACGCTGATTGGCCTGGCCTCCGACGACGGCGAGCACATCGCCGAGGGCCTGGTGGTTCGCCGCCGCCCGACGCAGCAGGAGCTCGCCAACATGATCGGCTCCTGCCGTGAGACGGTGTCGCGGACCCTGGCGGATCTCGGCCGAAAGGGGCTCGTGGTCGCGCGCGGTCGGGGCCTTCTGCTGGCTCGCGGCTTCGTCAACGGTGAGATGCCGAAGAACATGCCGCTCAAGGCCGTCTAGGAGGCTTGCGGCCTGCACCGGTGAGACGCTGGTGCGCGAACGAAGAACGGGGCTGGTCCCTTGCGGGACCGGCCCCGTCGCGTTTCGAGGTGTCTCGTCGGGACGACACGCGTGTGGTTGGACCAACGTGACATCCGTGCCAGGGGTCACACGGACCCAAATCCCTCCCGAACGCGGGGGACCCGCGCCCCGAACCGGGGCCGCCTTCGCCCGCGCTGGGGTTCGGTTGTTGGCTGTCGGCTTGGACCGCTAAGCTGCGTCTCGTGACCCCCATCCGGCCCACCGAGGCGCGCGTGGACCTCGGCGCGATCGCGCGCAACCTGGGACGGGTGCGCGCGGTCGTCGGAGCGGAGTGCGGCGTCTATGCCGTGGTCAAGGCGGACGGCTACGGACACGGCGCCGTCCAGGTCGCGCGCACGCTCGAACGGGCCGGGGCCCGCGCGTTCGCGGTGTCGCTGGTCGAAGAGGGCCTCGAGCTACGGCGAAGCGGCATCCTCGCGGGCGTCCTCGTCCTCGGGGCGGTCTACGGGGAGGCCCACGCCGAGGCGCTGCGCCATGACCTCACGCCCGTGGTCAACGACCTCGAGACCGTGGAGCGATTCGCCCTGGCCGCACGTCGTATCCAGCGCGACGTGGTCCGGCTGCACGTCAAGGTCGACACCGGCATGAGCCGGCTCGGCGTGCCCGTGGACGAGCTCGAGGCGTTCCTCGACGGCGTGGCCCGGCTGCCCGAGATCGAGATCGTGGGGCTGGCGACGCACCTCGCCTCGGCGGACGCGGCCGACCCCGCGCCGACCGGGGAGCAGCTCCGCCGCTTCGAGGACGTGCGCGCGGCGGTCGCGCGCCGCGGCATCGCCGTGCGCCGGCTGCACGTGGCCAACAGCGCGGGCCTCGTGCGGTTTGCCGAGAGCCGCTACGACGCGGTACGGCCGGGCCTCGCGCTCTACGGGCACGCCCCCGTCCCCGAGGTGGCGGTGCCGGGCCTCGAGCCGGCACTCGAGTGGACGACGCGCCTCGTCGCCCTGCACGAGATCGCAGCCGGGACGGGCGTCTCCTACGGTGGGACCTTCCGCGCCCGGCGCCGCTCGCGCATCGCGACGTTGCCGCTCGGCTACGCCGACGGCTACCCGCGGGCGGCCTCGAACGCCTCGGAGGTGCTCGTGGCCGGGCGTCGCGCGCCGGTCGTGGGCAGCGTCTGCATGGACATGTTCATGGTGGACGTCACCGACATCCCGGAGGCGGCGCTGGGGGCCGAGGTGGTGCTGGTCGGACGGCGGCAGGGGCCCCGCGGCCCGGTCGAGATCACGGCCTCCGATCTCGCGCGCCACGCGGGTACGTTGCACTATGAGATCTTGACCGGGATCTCGAAGCGGGTGCCGCGGGTGTACGTCGGTGAGTGACCAGAAGCCGAACGTGGTGGTGCGGGTCGCGGACGCCGTGTGGGCCGGTCCACTCGGCTTTCTGGCCCAGCTCGGTGAGCACGCCAGGCTCCTGTGGCAGGTCATCACGTGGGGCATCCGCCCGCCCTCGAGGCCGCGCCTGCTGGTCGAGCAGATGGACTTCGTGGGGGTCGGATCGCTCGGCATCGTGGGCCTGGTCGGCCTGTTCTCGGGCATGGTGCTGGCGCTGCAGGGCGTGATCGCGCTGCGGCAGTTCCAGGCCGAGCGCATGGTCGGCGGCGTCGTGGGTCTGACGCTCACCCGCGAGCTCGCGCCGGTCATGACGTGCCTCATGCTCACCGCCCGCGCGGGCAGCGGCATGGCCACGGAGCTCGGCTCGATGCGCATCACCGAGCAGATCGATGCGCTGACGACCTTCGCCGTGAACCCGATCCAGTACCTGCTCTACCCGCGCGTGCTCGCGACGACGATCGTCGCCCCGCTCATGACGGCCCTGTTCGCCGCCATCGGCTGCTGGGGCGGCTACCTCGTGGCCGTCTACATCATGAACGTGGACGGGGCGCTCTACACCGACAACCTTTTGCTGCTGGTCGACCCCAAGGACATCACCCTGGGCCTGCTGAAGGCGGCGGCGTTCGGCGCGATGCTGTCGCTCATCGCGTGCTTCCAGGGCTTCTACGCCGAGGGCGGCGCCAAGGGCGTCGGTCTGGCCACCACGCGCGCGGTCGTGTATGCGTCGGTGCTGGTCCTGGTGTTCGACTACGTCCTGACCGAGATCCTCATGCCCCTCCTCGGGATTTCCTGATCCACCAACATGGCCACGCCGAGTCCCGCGACCGCGTCCAAGACGGACCCAGGCTTCGACCCGATCAAGCAGGACGGGGTCTCGCCGCCGGATCCGCGCACGGGCAAGCCGGCCGGCGTCTTCGACGACGTCGATCCGAGCCAGAAGAGCGATCGCTGGCAGATCCGCGTGCGCGGGCTGCACAAGACGTTCAACCGGAAGCACTACGTCATCCGTGACCTCAACCTCGACATCGAGCGCGGCAAGACCAACATCGTCATCGGCGGCTCCGGGCAGGGCAAGAGCGTGCTCATGAAGCACCTCATGGGCCTCATCAAGCCGGACCGGGGCCACATCTACGTCGACGGCGTGGACTGCATCCCGATGAACGACGTGCAGCTCAACGAGCTGCGGAAGAAGTTCGGCATGGTGTTCCAGTACGCCGCGCTGTTCGACTCGATGACCATCGAGGAGAACATCATCTTCCCGCTCGTCGAGCACACGAAGATGCCGCGGGACGAGATGCTCGGGATCATGAAGACGCTGGTCGAGAAGCTGGAGATCCAGCACCTCGTGTCGAAGTTCCCGGCGGAGCTGTCGGGCGGCCAGAGAAAGCGTGTGGGTCTGGCGCGCGCGCTCGTTCTGAAACCGCAGATCCTGCTATACGATGAGCCCACGACCGGGCTCGATCCCATCCAGACGAAGAACGTCGACGACATGATCAAGCACACCGCCGAGGAGTTCCACGTCACGTCGGTCGTGATCTCGCACGACATGGCGTCCACGTTCCGCATCGGCGACCGCATCAGCATGCTGTGGGCGGGCCAGATCATGGAATGCGGCACGCCCGAGGAGTTCCTCAAGTCGAAGTTCGAGTTCGTGCGCGAGTTCGTCGAGACCAGCGGCGCCGTGGACTTCGAGCCGCTCGGCCCGGGCGAGAAGCCCCTGTCGTGGCCACCCAAGTGACCGGGGCCACGGAGCAGGTGGGTTCATGAAGGGGGGCGCCGCGGTCAGGGTCGGCCTGCTGGTGTTCCTGTGCCTGGCGGGCCTCTACGCCGGCATGAGGTCGGTCAACGAGCGCAAGGCCGGCGGCGGCGGCTACCGCGTCTGGGGGCTGTTCAAGAACGCGGTGGGCCTCGTGGACAAGTCGCGCGTCCAGGTGGCCGGCATCGTGGTCGGCAACATCGACAAGCGCGAGCTCGACGACAAGCACCCCGGCCTGGCGCGCATCACGATCGAGATCCAGAAGGGCACCAAGCTCTACCAGGACGCGGCGCTCATCAAGAAGAGCGCGTCCTTGCTCGGCGAGTTCTACATCGAGATCGATCCGGGCACGCCGGGCGGCCCCGAGCTCGAGGACGGCGCCCAGGTGCGCGACGTGCGCGAGCCCGTCGGGTTCGAGGAGATCACGCGCAGCATCAACGAGACCGTGCCGATCCTGCAGGGCATCCTGCAAGACGTGCGCAGGATGACGACGCCCGACGGTGGCGTCGTGCCGGGGTTGCTCGGAGACCTTCGCACCGAGGTCAACCAGATCAGCGGCAAGCTTAAGGACGTGCTCGACGACGCGCGCGGCATCGCCGGCGACGTCAAGGACGTCACGAGCAGGAGCCGCGAGGACATCGTCGTTGCCATCAAGAACGTCAAGGAGATCACCGACAACATCAGCCGGCTGACCTCGAACGGCGGCACGGTCGACAAGACGGCGACCGGCATCCAGGAAGAGGTCGACAAGCTCAAGAAGGCGACCGACAAGCTCGATCACGCGCTCGGGCAGGTGGACGAGATCGTCTCGGGCGTCAACAAGGGCGAGGGCACGGCGGGCAAGATCTTGAAGGACCCGGCGATCGCCGAGAACGTCGAGTCGATCACCACGGACCTGTCGCAGTTCATCGGGGGCCTGACGCGCCTGCAGACCATCGTGGGCCTGCGCAGCGAGTACAACTACCTCGCGAACACGCTCAAGACGTACCTCTCGATCCAGCTGCAGCCCAAGCCGGACAAGTACTACCTCATCGAGCTCATCGACGACCCGCGCGGCTTTCGGCGCGAGACCATCACGCTCACGCAGTCGTCGAATCCACTCGTGCCGCAGACCGTCAGCGAGAAGAAGACCGAGATCTCGGACAAGTTCCGCTTCACGTTCCAGTTTGCCAAGCGGGTCGACTTCCTCACGCTGCGCTTCGGCGTCAAGGAGTCGACCGGCGGTGTCGGCGCGGACTTCCACTTCCGCCGCGACAAGGGCGAGGTCATGGTGGACCTGTTCGACTTCCGCGCGAATGTGTACCCGCGGCTCAAGGTCCTCATCGCCTACAACTTCTTCAAGTACCTCTACGTGGTCGGCGGTGCCGACGACGTGCTCAACACGCGCGCGACCGCGGGTGGCGGTGGCGGTCGCGACTACTTCCTCGGCGCGATGCTGAAGTTCAACGACGAGGATCTGCGCAACGTGCTCTTCGTGGGCGGCGGGGCGCTGACGAGCGCGACCAAACAGTAGTCATGGGCGGTGGCGCGTGAGGTGGGCGGCGCTCTTCAAGGTCGGCTCGCTGGTCGCGATCCTGGTGGGGTCCGGCGCGGCGCTCGGCCTGTGGTGGTGGCGCCACGGCGCCGGCGAGTGGCGAGTCTACGGGCGGTTCCGCAACACCGTCGGCATCGTGCAGGGCTCCGCGGTCAAGATGGCGGGCATCGTCATCGGCGCGGTCGAGGAGCGACGGATCGAGATCGTCGATCGCCCGGACGGCGGACCCGACGAGGACTCGGACCTCGAGGCCGGCGTGGCGAACCACGCCAAGATGGCGACCTCGCGGGTCGCGCTGCGCCTTCGGCCGGGTGTCGTGCTCTACGAGGACGCGACGCTGCTCAAGACCACGGCGTCCTTGCTCGGCGAGTACTTCATCGACGTGCGCCCGGGCACCCCCGAAGACCGGGTCACGAAGCGGCCGCACCGGCAGCTCCGCGACGGAGACCTCGTGGCCGACGTGCGCGAGCCGACCGCGCTCGACGACCTCATGAACCAGACCGCGCGGGCGCTACCGGAGCTCAAGCGCATGCTCCTCGACGTCGAGCGGATGACGCGCGCGGACCCGCTCCTGAGGCGCTTCGACGAGGAGCCGGGGCGCCAGAGCGTGGTCGAGATGCTGCGCGACATCCGCGGCAAGGTCGACCGCGCCGGACCGGAGGTGCGGCAGATGTTCGACCGTGCGCGAGCGAGGATCGGCGAGGTCGACCGCGCAATCGTCGACAACGGCGACGAGGTGATGCACGCGATCGAGCGGCTCAAGGAGGCCACGCGCGACATCAACGCGAAGATCGCGCAAGGGGGCTCGTTCGAGAAGGGCGCCGACGAGGTCCGAAAGGAAGTGGACAAGATCAAGGAGGCCACAGACCGCTTCGACAAGGCGCTCGGGAAGCTCGACGACGAGGCCAGCAAGCTCGGGCGCGGCGAAGGGGAGGCGGGCAAGCTGCTCAAGGACCCGGCGATCGCGGAGAACGTCGAGGAGATCACGCGGTCGATCGACGAGGGCGTGCAGGGCTTCACGCGCATCAAGACGGTGGTCGGGCTGCGCAGCGAGTACAACTACTTCTCGGCGCGCCTGAAGAACTACCTGGCGATCGCGATCCTGCCGAAGCCCGACAAGTACTTCCTGCTCGAGCTGGTGTCGGACCCGCGGGGCTTCCGGCGCCAGACCATCACGCTGTCGGACTCGAGCGATCCGCGGCGGCCGCACACCGTGAGCGAGAAGCAGGTCACCATCACCGACGACTTCCGCCTGTCGTTCCAGTGGGCCAAGCGCATCGACCGCGTGACCCTGCGCTTCGGCATCAAGGAGTCGACGGGCGGCCTCGGCGCCGACTTCCACTTCCTGCGCGACCGGCTCGAGATCATGACCGACGTGTTCGACTTCCGGGGCAACGTCTACCCGCGCCTCAAGGTCCTCGCCGCGATGCAGTTCTTCAAATACCTGTACTTCGTGGGCGGCATCGACGACGCGCTCAACGCCCGCAACATCACGGACGCCAGCTCGAGCGGGCGGGACTATTTCCTCGGCGCGATGCTGCGCTTCGACGACGAGGATCTGCGAGGGCTCCTCCTGCTCGGGGGCAGCGCCATCTCCGGCCTGTCGGACTCCCAGTCGAGCCAGCGCAAGTGATACGCCGAAGGACCGGCCTAATGTAAAATGGAGGACTGTGCGCGTCTGTCGGGTCTGCCAGATCTCGATTCCAGATACGACGTCGTTCTGCCCGGCGTGCGGCGCGTCGCTGCCGGCCTGGAACGACGACGCGGGAGCGCGCATGGTCGATCGCGTGATCGGCGGGAACTTCCGCCTGGTCGAATGCATCGGTGAGGGTGCGATGGGGCGCGTCTACCGGGCCGAGCAGCTCTCGCTCGGCCGCACGGTGGCGGTCAAGCTCCTGCACCCCCGGCTGCAGGACGAGGAGGCGTTCCGAGACCGGTTCCAGCACGAGGCCAGGGCCGCGAGCTGCCTCAATCACGCGAACAGCGTCGCGGTGATCGACTTCGGCTACGCCGACGGAAACGAGCCGTACATCGTCATGGAGTTCCTGCGCGGGCGGTCGCTGACCGATCTCGTGGCTGCGGACTTCCCGCTCCGACCTTCGCGGATCGCGGTCCTGTGCAGCCAGATCGCGAGCGCGCTCGAGGAAGCGCACACGTTCGGAATCGTCCATTGTGACCTCAAGCCCGACAACATCCTGGTCGAAGCGCTGCGCGATGGCCGGGAGCACGTCAAGGTGCTCGACTTCGGCCTCGCGCGCCTGCTCGCCACGCAGCTCGAGGCGCATGCGCGGCGCAGCGGGAGCTACTCGTCCGGGCTGCCGGGCCCGGCCGACCCCAGCCTCTCCGCGACGCTGCGGGCGCAGGACAGCGAGGAATCGGAGGTGATGGGAACGCCGCGGTACCTCGCGCCGGAACGGCTGCGCGGCAAGCCCCCGGCGCCCCCGCAGGACGTCTACGCGCTCGGCGTCATCCTGTACGAGATGCTGTGCGGGACACCGCCGTTCGGCGGCAGCGTGTCGCAGGTCGTGTCCGCGCACCTGAACGAGGAGCCGATCCCGCCGGCCGCACGGCAGCCCGATCTGCGCATTCCCAGCGCGCTCGACGAGCTGTGTCTGACGTGTCTCATCAAGGAACCGGCGCGCCGCCTGTCCGCCACGCAGGTCAAGCTGGAGCTCGACCGCTTCATCGTCGCACGCACGCCGGGCGATCGCCTGATCCCGTGCCCGGAGTGCGGCGCGCCGAACCGCGCGGACGCGAGGTTCTGCTCCGAGTGCGGCGCGGAGAACGCCATGGCGCGGGCGCGTGGCGCGGCAGCCCGCGTGGCGGGCACCCCACTCCCCAGGCCGCCCCTGGTGTTCGACGAGCCGGAGCTCCTCGAGCTCGAGGAGCGACCGTTCGAGGAGGAGGTCCACACCGGCGTCACGGCCATCCCGAGCGCGTTCGAGGCGCTCGGCGCGACGGGAGCGCTCTTGCCGCTGCCGCTGGTGGGCCGTGATCAGGAGCTCGACGCGCTCGAGGGCCTTTGCTCGCTCGGTGTAGAGGACGCACGCTTCGTGCTCGTCAGCGGGGAACCAGGTGTGGGCAAGACGCGTCTTTGCGACGCCTTCTCGGAGCGGATGGCGGGCCTGGGTTACCGCACGGTCCGGGGCGCGGCCGAGGCGGAGCCCGTGCCAGCGACGCTCGGGCCCATCGCGCAGATCGCCGAGGCGCTGCTCGGCCGCGCGCCGAACAGCTCGGAGGACGCGCGGCTGCTCCTCGCCCAGCAGGGCCTCGACGAGCGCGCGTGGACCGGGCTCCGCGAGCTGTTCGACGTGGGGGAGGCGCCGCTCGATCTCGAGCGCGCCGTGCGCCTTCGAGAGCTGCGCGCTGCCGTCAAGGTGCTCGTGCAGGGCGCGACGGGCGGCTCACCCATCCTGCTCCTGTGCGAGGACGTCGATCGCTGGGACAAGCTCTCGGTCTCGCTCCTCTCCGACGTGGCGGCGTCGCCGCGCGTGGCAAGGCCCCTCGCCTGCGTGATCACGTCGCGCACGCGCGACCTCGGGGGGTTCCCGCAGCGCACCCCCCGGCTGCCGGTGCCGCTCCTGGCCCCCCAGGTGACCCGGGCGCTGGCCATCGCGGAGGCGGCGCGACGCGGGCTGCGCGAAGGGGAGATGCTCGCGGCGCTGGGGCCCGCGGCGCAAGGCCTGCCGCTGCACATCGAGCAGCTCGGCTGGGTCCTCGTGGAAGGCATGGGCGCCGCAGGGCTGCAGGGAGCGACGCTGCCCGATCTCGTGACGAGCCGCCTGTCCGACGTTCCCCCCGCGGCGCGCCGCGTGCTGCAGCTCGTGGCGATCGCGGGCGGTGAGCTCGGACACGAGGCGCTCCGCGCTTGCCTCGACGCCGACGCGATCCGCGGCGGTGTGGCGTACCTGGTGGAACACGGCTGGCTGGAGGACCAGACCAGCGACGTGCCCGCCGAGCGGGCCGTTCGGATCACGCATCGCCTGTTGCAAGAAGTCGCCTACTCGACGGTCCCGCGCGGCTCGCTCGAGGAGGCTCACGGCAAGCTGGCGGACGCGCTGGCCGGTCAGCGAGCGCGTCCCGACGTGGTGGCGCACCACCGTGATCTCTCGGGTGCGGCGCGCGGTGCGGTGGAGGGGCTGCTGGCCGCCGGCGACGAGGCCGAGCGACGGCTCGACGACCACGGGGCGACCATGTGGTTCCGGCGGGCTCACGACGCGGCCCGGCGCGCGATGCTGCGGATGGAGGGCGAGGACGACGAGGCACGTTTCGGTGCGGTGTCGCTCAAGCTCGGACAGGCGCTGCGATTCACTGGCGAGCTGCAGGTGGCACAGGCCGTGGTGGACGAGGCGACCGCGGTCGAGGCGGACCTCGTGACGCGGATTGGCCTTCTGCGCGTGCTCGCGGCGATCGCGAGCGGCCGGGGAACCAATACCAAGGCGCGCGCGGAGCTCGAGCGAGGGCTCGAGCTGATCTCGCGCGGCGCACGCGCCGGCGGAAGAGCGGGCATGCGATCACGACCCTCGGCGGCGCTGGTGTCCGAGCTCTTCACCGAGCTGGCGGCGACGTATGTGGCCGAGGCGCGCACCGAGGACGCGATCGCGGCGCTCGAGCGAGGGCGCGACCTGGCCGCGCAGCTCGATGGCTCGGGTCGGGCGCCCTGGCGCCTCTTGGCCCGGCTCGGCGAGCTCTACGCCTACGTGGGGGATCGCGCCAGGGCCTTGACCGCGTTCGTGGACGCGCTCGACAGCGCCCGCGAGGCCGGATCCGACGTCGGGCGCGCACGGGTCGGCACCGTCATGGCCTCGTTCCTCCAGGCAACGGGCGACGACCAGGGTGCGCGCGCGGCAAGAGAAGGGGCGTCCCTGGCGCTGGCCGCGATCGGGGATCGCGCGGCGCTCGAGGTGCTGCAGCGGCAGGACTGACTACTCGCAGAGCAGGGGCTCGCGTTCGAGCGCGAATCCCTCGACCGAGCGGCGTGCCGCGGCGCGAAGGCCGAGGAACTGACAACCGATGCCGGGCGGCTCGGTCTGCGTCGGCGGCCGGATGAAGCTGACGCGAACGTCGCAGGGTAGCGGCTCGGGGTCGTCGCCGAGCTGGAGCATCAAGCGCAGGGGCGTGCCGAGCGGTGGGAAGACGTCCGTCGCGACGAACACCCCGCGCACTCCACCCACGGCGCCTGCGTAGAGGTTGTGGACGCCGTCCGTCGACACGCGCACGGTGAGCTCGACCGGGGGATCGGCACCGGCCGTGCGCAGGCGCTGCAGATCGACCTCGTCGAGCGGGCTCGCGGCGGCGTGACGTTCGACGAGGACCCGATCGCCGGTGAGGAGGTTGCGTGCGGTCACCTCAAGCAGCCCGCCCGGGTCGACCGCGAACGTGACCTCGAGCTGGACCGTGCCGGCGCGTCCCGGCGGAAGCTGCGTCGCGACGAAGCGCGCCAGGGGGCGACCCTCGACGGTGAGCTCGCCCTCCTCCTCGTAAGCATCGAGCGCGAGCACCGCCTGATCGTCGCGCGTGGTCGAGAAGATGCGCATCGTGCGCGCCGGCAGGGGCAGGCCCGGTGGCAACAGCGTCTGCGTGCGCCCCTGCCCTGAGGCCAACCGAAGGGGAAGGGTGAGCTGGTCCAGGACGACCGGCTCGCCAAGCTGTCGGGTGCCAAAGGCCGCCCAGCTGGCGGCCCCGAGGGCGGGGAGGTCCTCGCGGCGCACGCGCACGAGCGACGCCGGCCGCAAGGAGCGCTCGAGCGCCGAGA
>JAHFDS010000381.1 GCA_023248855.1 Myxococcales bacterium | reverse complement strand
CGCCCACACCCGCACCACCCGCTCCCGCGCCGCCCGCTCCCGAACCGCCCGCTCCCGAACCGCCCGCGCCGCTGTGGCCTGACGCCCCTGCGCCGCCTCCGCCGTTCACCCCCGCTGCGCCGCCAGCCCCCTTGCTACCACCGTCACTGCACGCCACGAGGCTGAGCACAGCTGCCAGCCCGACCCGCGAACGAATCCGCCTATGCGAATGCATTGCGCCGAGCCCCCGGCTCCTCCGTCATCCCGCCAGGCCGTGCTTCTTGAGCAGCTTGTGCAGGTGCTTGCGATCCATGTCCGCCTCCCGGGCCGCGCGCGAGATGTTGCCGCCGGTCTGCCGGAGCAGCCAGGCGAGGTATCGCCGCTCGAAGGCGTCGTTCCAGCGCTCCTTGTTGTCGCGATAGGACGCCTCCGCGTCGAAGTCGGTCGGCGGCGGTGAATCGCCCGGCATCGCCGCGCGGGCGAGCAGGACGACCAGCGCGTCGAGGCCCTGCACATGCCCGGGCAACCTCACGTCCGCATGCGCGGCCAGGTACGCCAGCACGCGATCGATCTCCGCGGCGTCGAGGCCCCGGCGCTCCCCCAGCGACCGCACGAGCGCCGGGACGTCCTCGCGTCGGTCCTGGAGCCCGGGCAGCGTCACGCTCGCGCCCGTGAGGCGACGCAGAAGGTCCTCGCGAAAGCGCCCGCGCTCGACCTCGTGCGTCAGGGACCGCGTGCTCGTCGCGACGACCCGCAGGTCCACGTGCACGAGGCGCGTACCGCCGATCCTTCGCAGCTCGCGCCGCTCCAGCACGCGCACGAGCCTCGCCTGCAGGTCCACCGGCAGCTCGGCCACCTCGCAAAGGCACAGCGTCCCGCCCTGCGCCCCCTCGAACGCCCCCGCGCGCCCGCGCCCCTCGCTGCCTCGCTCGCGCCCGAACAGCTCGGCCTCGAGCTCGACCGGCGGTACCTGACCGCACTCCACCCGCACGAGCGGTCCCGCCGCTCGCCGCGAGTGGCGATGCACCTCCTGAGCCACGAGCGATTTGCCCGCGCCGGAGGGCCCCTCGACGAGCAGCGTCACCTCGGTCGCGGCCAGGCGCTCGAGCACCCCGATGACCTCGCGCATCGGCCGTGATCCGCCCACGAGCGCGCCGAAGTGATCCTGCGTGCTCGGCTCGATGACGATGCGTTCGTCGATGGTCTGGAACGCGATCTGGACGCTGCCGGCTGTGATCGTGGAGCCCGAGCGGATGTAGGCCTCGCGGATCTCCGCGCCGTCTAGGAACGTGCCGTTGGTGGAGCCGAGGTCGCGCAGGAGCCAGCCGCGCGCGTCGCGCGCCACCTCGCAGTGCACGCGCGAGACGGTCTCCTCGGGCAAGACCACATCGTTCTCGGTAGCCTTTCCGATGCGCACCACGTCGGCGGTCGAGACGTGCTCGGCCCCGCGGGTCTCGCCCTTGGTCACCACCAGGCGGCACTGACGCAGCAGCACGATGCGCGCCGGGGCCATCGGGGGGTTCACGGCTCTGCTGGGTTGTGCCTCGCGCACGGGCCTCCGTTACATTTTACTGCATGTGCTGCGAGCGCGGGCGCCCTGCTATGCTGCGGCCGTGGCCTCGAGCACCGGCGTCCTCTTCCGCGTCCACACCTTCGGCGAATCGCATGGACCAGAGCTCGGCGCAATCATCGATGGCTGTCCCCCCGGGCTGCCGCTCGACGAGGCGAGCATCCAGCAGGATCTCGACCGCCGCCGGCCCGGCCAGAGCCGCATCGTCTCGCAGCGCCAGGAGGCCGACCGGGTGCGCATCGCCTCCGGCGTGTTCGAGGGCCGAACCACCGGCACGCCGATCGCCCTGCTCATCGAGAACGGTGACCAGCGCTCGAGCGACTACGACGACATGCGCACGAAGTACCGTCCTTCGCACGCCGACTACACCTACGATGCCAAGTACGGCCTGCGTGATCACCGGGGCGGGGGCCGGGCCAGCGCCCGCGAGACCGCCGCGCGCGTGGCCGCGGGCGCGGTCGCCCGGGGAATGCTCGACCGCCACGGGATCGAGGTGCTGGCGTGGGTGTCGTCGGTCTCCGATCTCGAGCTTGCGTGCGATCCCGCTGCCGTGACGCGCGAGGCGATCGAGGCGACGCCGGTGCGCTGCCCCGACCCTGACGTCGCGTGGAGCATGATCCAGGCGATCGAGGCCGCGCGGAAGGACGGCGACTCGCTCGGCGGCGTCGTGACCGCGGTCGCGCGCGGCGTGCCGGCGGGCCTCGGCGAGCCGGTGTTCGACAAGCTCGACGCCGATCTCGCCAGAGCCATGTTGTCGCTGCCGGCCGCCAAGGGCTTCGAGGTCGGCTCGGGCTTTGCCGGCACGCGCCTGCGCGGCAGCGAGCACAACGACCTCTTCTACCGCGAGGGCGCCCGCGTCCGCACGCGCACGAACCGTTCCGGCGGCGTGCAGGGCGGCATCTCGAACGGCGAGGACGTCATCCTCCGCGTGGCGTTCAAGCCCACCGCGACCGTGCTGCGCCCGCAGCCGACCGTCGACCAGGACGGCAACGAGACCACGCTCGAGCCGCGCGGCCGCCACGACCCGTGCGTGCTCCCGCGCGCCGCCCCGATCGTCGAGGCCCAGCTGCTGCTGGTCCTGGCCGACCACTGGCTCCGCCAGCGCGCGATCCGGTAGACCGCCCCCTTGGGCTTGAATCCCAGGGCCAGCCGCGGTAGCAAGCGCCATGCGCCGACTCGCCCTCGTGCTCGTCTTGTCCACCGCGTGCGCCTCGGAAAGCGGCCCGTTGCCGCCCAAGGCGCCGCCGCCGCCGCCCAAGACCGCCGTCGCTGCCGCGGCGCCCGCCGACAAGCCCCCCACGGTCGAGGAGGCCGTGGCGTGGCTGCGCAAGACCGACGGCGAGCTCAAGAAGCTCTTCATCGAGCAGCAGCAGGTGTCGTGGGTGAACGAGACGTTCATCACCCACGACACCAACGAGCTCGCGGCGCTCGCCGATCAGAAGGTGATGGGAGCGATGTCGCGCGCGCTCAAGGAGGCGCGCCGCTTCGCGGGCGTGACCCTTCCGCCCGAGGAGACGCGCATGCTGCAGATGCTGCGCATCTCGGCGGTCCTCATCGCGCAGGATCGCCCCGAGCTGCGTGAGGAGCTCGCGAAGCTCTCGACCGAGCTCAAGACCCTCTACTCGACCGGCAAGGTGTGCTCGCCGAGGTTCGGCAAGGCCGAGAAGGACGCCGGCAAGAAGGCCAAGAAGGCCAGAAAGGGCCACGAGCCCGCGGAGGCGAAGCAGAGCGAGACCTGCCTCGACCTCACCGAGCTCGGCGATCGCATGCGCACCGAGCGCGACTACGACGTGCTGCTCGAGCTGTGGCGCGGCTGGCACGACCTCGCGCGCCCCATGCGCCCGCTCTACGCCCGGCAGAGCGCGCTCGCCAACGCCGGCGCCCGGGAGCTCGGCTTTGCCGACACCGGCGACCTTTGGCGCGCGCGCTACGACATGCCGTCGGACGCCTTCGCGGCCGAGAGCGACCGTCTGTGGGGGCAGGTCAAGCCGCTTTACGATCAGCTGCACTGCTACGTGCGCCGCAAGCTCCACGAGAAGTACGGCGCGAAGGTGCCGGACTCGGGCCCGATCCCGGCGCATCTGCTGGGCAACATGTGGGCGCAGGAGTGGGGCAACATCTACCCGCTGGTGGAGCCCTACCCGGGCCAGAGCTCGCTCGACGTCACGACCGCGATCGGCAAGGCCAAGTGGGACGCCGTCAAGATGGTCAAGGTCGCCGAGGGCTTCTACACGTCGCTTGGCCTAAAGCCCCTGCCGAGGACGTTCTGGGAGCGCTCGATGCTGACGCAGCCGCGCGACCGCGAGGTCGTCTGCCACGCGAGCGCCTGGGACCTCGACTACGACCAGGACGTGCGCGTCAAGATGTGCATCCGCCCGACACAGGAGGAGCTCGTCACCATCCACCACGAGCTCGGCCACAACTACTACCAGTTCTACTACCCGAGGTGGCCGGTCCTGCTGCAGGACGGCGCCAACGACGGCTTCCACGAGGCCATCGGCGACGCAGTGGCGCTGTCGGTGACCCCTGCGTACCTCAAGCAGATCGGCCTCTTCGACAGGGTGCCCGAGCAGAGCGACAAGGCGCACATCAACCAGCAGATGCGTGACGCGCTCGACAAGATCGCCTTTCTGCCGTTCGGCCTGCTCATCGATCGCTGGCGCTGGGACGTGTACGGCGGCAAGGTGCCCGAGGACCAGTGGAACGCGCACTGGTGGGCGTTGCGAAAGAAATACCAGGGCGTCGCCGCTCCGGTCGCACGTACCGAAGCGGACTTCGACCCGGGTGCCAAGTACCACGTGGCGTCGGGCGTGCCATACATGCGCTACTTCCTGGCGCGCCTCCTGCAGTTCCAGTTCCACCGCGCGATGTGCCGCGCCGCGGGTCATGCCGGAGCGCTCGACGCGTGCTCCGTCTATGGCAGCAAGGCGGCCGGCGACAAGCTGCGCGGGATGCTCGAGATGGGTGCGAGCCGCCCCTGGCCCGAGGCGCTGGCCGCCATCTCGGACGAGCGCCAGATGGACGCCAATGCCCTGATGGAGTACTTCCAGCCGCTCAGCAAGTGGCTCGAGGAGCAGAATCGCGGCCAGCGCTGCGGCTGGTAGAGGAAACGGCGAACCGCCCCTCCACGCAGCCAAGCGCGAAGTGGGAGGAAACACAGTAAGATGGCGGTCCGGTGCGCCAGGATCCGCGGGTCCCCTTTGCCGCCGAGGTGCGGGTCAAGTGCCAGAGCTGGGACCAGTTCGCGGTCGTGGCGGCGCAGAACCTGAGCCGCGGCGGAATCTTCCTGCGGACGAGCACGCCGGCCCCGCTGCATAGCCGCGTCCAGGTCGTCCTGACCGATCCGAACGGCAGCGAGTTCCAGATCGCGGGGCGCATCGCGCACGTGGTCTCACCCGATCGGGCGGCGGCCGAGAACCGCGAGCCTGGCATCGGCGTGCAGTTCGAGCCCGCTGAGCCCCGGATCGCAGAGGCGATCTTCATGCTCGTGCGCCTGCACGCGCCCTCGCACCTGTCAGGCCTCGGCCGCCGGCCGTCGTTGACCCCGGCGCGGCTTTCGGGACCCGAAGAACCTGTGCCGCCGATCTCGCCCCGTCAGACCTTGGCGGGCATGCTCGCGGGCACCGAGAGCGCGCAGGCGCGGCCAGCGGTCCCCGAGCGCCGGACGCGTCCGGTAGGTTCGGGCGACGCCGGCGTTCGCCCGGTCGAGGTCGGCTCGACCCTGCTGTTCGAGAGCGCACGGGAACCGGAGGACGCGGAGGTACCGCCACCGGAGACACGCGAGGCGCGCAGCACCCTCCGGGGCGCCGCGCCGCCCGCGCCGGTGACCGAGGGTCGCCGTAGCACCTTGTTCGGGCTCGCGCCCCAGGCGGCCCCGGTGCCCGATCCGGCACCTCCGCCGCCAGCCAGCGCCCTGACGCAGACGCTGCGCGGCATCGTCGCCCCCGCCGCGCCGCCGCCAGGGGAAGCGGTCGAGATCGCCGACGACGACGTGCCCATCGAGGTCGAGCTGCCCACCCCCTCCACCGTGGAGCCACCGACGGTGATCCCGGCCGGCGACGAGCCGCCGACGGTGATTCCGGGCCGAGAGCCACCCACGCTCGTGCCGCTTTCCGAGGCGCCGACCCCGGCCGCTGCCGAGCCACCCAGCGACCTACGAACGACCCTGATGGGCGTTCCCTCGCCCTTGGCGCCCCAGGCCGACGAGCCCGCGACGACGGTGTGGGCCCGGACGGTCACCGCGCCGCCACCCGAGGTCGACGAGGAGATCGAGATCGAGGCGGACGAGCCCGTCACCGCGTCGCTCGCGCCCCCCTCCGTCGTCCCGAGCGCAAGCGAGCCGGCGACCCGCGCCACCGAGCGCGACTTGCCGCTCGACCGTCGCGAAGCCCTGCGCACGGCGCTCCGCCGGGAGCTCCGTCGCGTCTGGAGCGGCACCCCGCACGAGGTGCTCGGCGCGACGCCCGGCGAGCCGCTCGCCGCCCTGCGGCAGCGCCTCGTCCAGCGCACCAAGCGCTTCCACCCGAACGCACACCTGCGTGCGGCGCCGGATGTGCGGCGGCTCCTGCGCGAGATCACGACGCGCCTCGTGGCGGCGTACGCCACGGTCGCGCGCGAGGAGCGCTTGCAACGGCACCTGGCCGGCGCCCCCGCACTGCGCAGTGCGCCAGTCTCGCTGCCGCCCGATCCGATGGAGCGCTACGAGGACCTCACGCTCGCCGCGCCGCCCGCGCCGCCGCACGACGAGGTCGCCCGGCAGGTCGAGGCAGCCCGCGGGGCCCTGAGCGAGCGGCGCTATGAGGACGCGAGGTGCCTGTTCGAGGCCGCGATCGCGCTCGATCCTGACGACGCCGCCGCGCGTGCGGGGCGCGAGCTGGTGCTCGGCGTGTTCGCGCTGGCGGCGCAGAACGAAGCGCTGGCGCAGCAACACCTGGAGGCGGCGCTCGCGCTCGACGACGGCTTCGACGAGGCCGCCCTGCAGCTCGGGCGGCTCCATCAAAGGCGGCGTGACAGCGCGCGCAACCCGCCCCGGCGGCTTGGGGGCTAGTGCTGCCCGGAAGAATTGGAGAACCGGTCTTCCGGCGCCCCCTTACGGAGAGGGGTCGGGGGCGAGGGACATCAGGGGGCTAGGAGATCGCATGGGTTTGCCGACGGACTTCAGGGACAGGCACTAGTGTGAGCATTCGCCGCATCATCGGCCTCGATCTCGGCGCTCGCGGGGTGCGCGTGGCCGCCTGGACCGGCAACGGGCCTGAGGTGCTGGCGCCCGATCCCTGGCACCTCGGCGAGCCCGCCTCGATGGTCCTGCACGCGCACGGCGTGCACCTCGGCCGTGAGGCCGATCGTCACGCGCTGGAATCCCCGAGCGGCTACCTGCCGAGCCTGCGACGGCTGCTCGGCGCCCGTCCGACCTGCGCCGCCACCGCCGCCCTCGCGGCGTATGCCCCGGCGGTGCTCCACCCTGGCGCTGACGGCGAGCTCGTGGTGGCCGCGCACGCGGCCCGTCATGCCATCCCGGCGCTGGTGGCGAAGCTGATCGAGCACACGCACGAGCGCGCGGAGGCGGCGCTCCGCACCGAGATCGAATCGACCGTGATGACCGTGCCCGCGTGGTTCGGCGATCTCGAGCGGCGTGCGCTCCTGGACGCGGCGCGGCTCGCGCGCCGCCCCGCGTGCGCGCTCATCAACGACACCACGGCCACGGCGCTCGCGCTGGTGGACTCGCCCCGCGAGGAGCGCCTGTACGGCCTGGTCGATATCGGTGCCAGCGGCGCCCAGCTCGCGATCGTCGAGCTGTCGGACGGCTTGCTCGAGGTCCGCGCGCAGGTAGGCGCCGCGGATCTCGGCGGCGACGAGCTCGACCGGCGCCTCATGCGCCTCCTGCAGCGCGACGTCGAGCGAACGCACGGCATCGCCCTCGACGCGCCCATCGCGCGCCTGCGCCTCCGGCTCGCGGCCGAGCGCGCGAGGATCGCCCTGGACCGCGCCGACACCGTCGCCATACGCCTGCCGTACGTCGCCTGGAAGGACGGCGAGCCACTCGCGCTCGAGCGCACCCTGCTGGCCTCGGAGCTGGCCGAGCTCGGCCGCGACGTCGCCGACCGGCTCGAGGAGCTGGCGGCCGGCGCTCTGCGGGCGGCGCGGGTCGGCGCGCACGAGCTCGACCACGTGGTTGTCACCGGAGGCGCCGCCGTCACGCCAGCGCTGTGGGCGGCGCTCGAGCGCTCCTTGCG
>JAHFDS010000380.1 GCA_023248855.1 Myxococcales bacterium | reverse complement strand
AGATACGCCTTGAGGTACGGCGAGTGCCGCTTCCAGTGCGCAATCGAGAAGTCGAGGATGCGCTTTCGGAGCTCGATCGGCATCGCATTGCCGAGCCACGATGAATCTGCGTAGGCGGATGCGACGTAGTTGACGTGCGTGAGGAATTCCCAGCAGCAGCCAAGACCCATCATGCGCTCGAGGTCGTCGCGCAGCGTGCGGTCGACGTAGCCCCAGGCTTTCTGCACCATGGGTTTCGGCAGCTCGACCTTGAATTCGACGGCGCGCGAGAACCCGTGCAGGAGGTAGAGCGTCATGTAGGCAGAGGGCGGGCCGCCCGGGAACCACGGAAATGCGCCCGAGGTGGTCTGCATCTTCTCGAGCTTGCCGAGCGCGGTGTCCCGCTCGGCCCGGGCGACCGCGGGGTCGAGGATGCGCCTCACCGGAAGACCGTGCGAATCGCCGCCCTGCGCCTCGACCAGCCACGGCGACTCCTCGAGCGTCATCCTGCGGTTCGGATCGGGCGCGTCGAAGCGCTCAAGCACCGTCTCGCGCTTCGACAGCTCCTTGGCCATCTGCGCCACCTGTGGGTGGTCGCGGAACACGCTCGAGACGATGCCGGCCGAGAGGAACCGGTTCATCGTCTGCTCGACGCACTCGTACGGGTAATCGAGCAGGTACGGCAGGGCGCGCAGGACCGAGTAGAAGAGCTGCCCGTCGATCGTGACGACGAGCTTTTCATGGGTGCGCGTCGGGTCGTCGTTCTTCGCGAGGTCGTCGAAGCGCATGGTGCGCCGGGCCGCGTCCTTGAGCGTCACGAAGCGCGACTCCGACAGGTGCAGGCGACTCGGCAGGACGGGCAAGGGCCTAAGCTCGCCGTCCGAGACGTCGCCCGCCCTGGCGATGGCGCGAAAGGCGACGACGCCCACGCGCTTCGGGGCCACCATCGGGAACGACAGCGTCGCGCTGCCGCCCGCCGGCGCCGAGAACGGGCGAGATGAATTCGCCAACCCGAAGGTATTGGCCAGCGACTTCTGCGTCTCGGGGTCGAGGATGTCGAGCGTGAGCGTGCCGGAGAGGGCCTTTTCAGAGGCGTTGTTGACCACCACCTTGAGGTCGGCCTTGTCGCCCTCGCGGAAGAAGCGCGGCATGTAGGGCCGCACCATGAGGTCCTTGACGCTCCGCGTGTCCTTGTGGACGCTGCCGCCGCGCAGATCGCGCGTCAGCGCGTGGGCCCACACGGCCCACGAGGTCACCGAGTCGGGGACCTGGAACTCGACGGTCACGCCGTCCTTGCCGTGGAGGAGCTGCGGGGCGAAGAACGCCGTCTCCGCGAAGTTGGCGCGCAGCTGCACGGGCTTTCCGCCCTGCGCCTCGGCCTCCTTCGCGTCGCGGGAGTCCGCGAGGCCGTCGCCGTCGCGGTCCTTGGCTTCGCTCTTCGCCAGGCCCCCCATCGGGCGCTTGGCGGGGGCCTCGTCGGCCACCGCGGTTCGCCTGGCCATCCGCCCCTCCTCCCGCTCGGCCGCGGGCGCCGGCGCCGCGGGCGCCGCCACCGCGAACTGGGCGACCGCGCCGTGGCCGTTGCGGGTGCGCATGCCACCGCGACCAAGGCCGCCGATGCCATAGCCGGATTCCCCCGACAGCTGATCTGCGCGCGGCGAGGCGAAGCCGGGCAAGGACCACAGGTCCGACACCAGCCACTCGCTCCACACGCCGCCGAGGTGCACCCGCGCGTAGGGCGACTGTCCGCGCCAAGGCCACAGCGACATCGTCGAGGGCGGCGAGTGCGCCGCGAACGCGTCGAGCGAGCGATCGTACATGTACGCGAGCACCTCGGCCGCGCCGGCCTCGAGGCGCTTGCCGTCCTTGGTCTTGATCTCGACGCGCAGCGTCTCCTTGGCGCCCGGGCGCAGCTTGTCGCGGAAGGTCGAGAACGACACCGCAAGCTCGCGGTCGCTCCACGGCACGAACACCGCGGTCTGCTGCGACAGCCACTGGTGGTCGCGCTCGGCCGTGAGCACGAGGCCGAGGCCGCCGCGGTCCTCCGCCTTGATCGGCAGCTCGACCAGCTGGCTACCCGTGAGGCGCTTTCGGTCGATGCGCCGGCCGTCGCGGTACACGTCGAGCGTGAGCGGCTGCTGCGGCAAGCCCGAGTGCACGAGCACGCGCGCCTTGCCGCCCACCTCGACGCTGCCGCGCTCCACGAGCAGGAGCGACGCTACCGGCAAGGCCAGGGGGCCCCGTTGCTGCGCGCCGACCACGATGAGGTGCTTCCACGCCTCGGCGAGGTTGCCGGCCTCGTCCCGGGTCCGGTAGCGGACGCGGTAGGCGCCCGGGGCGAGCGTGGGCACCGCGACCGTCGCCTTGCCGTCCTTGTCATGATGCAGCTCTCCGGCTGCACGCTCCGCCCCGTCGGCCCAGGCGTACATCTGCTGCTCGAGCCCCGGCGGCGTCTCCCAGCGCGGGCGCAACGCGTCGCCGGGCGTGCGGTAGGCCTTGTCGTACTCGCGGCGCGCGGCCGGATCCGCCGGCACCGGGCGCGGCTCCTCCGACGGCACCACCGCGTGCCTCGGCGCCTCGAGGGCGTAGATCGCGTAGTGGCCGCTGCCCGGCCGCGCGACGCCGTCGAGGCTGGTGCGCCGGATGTCGAGCGTCGCCTTCTGCCCCCGCACGAGGAACTGCGTCTCCGACGAGATGCTGGCCTCGATCGAGGTGTACCCGATGCGGAACGAGCGCTCGGCCGAGCGCGTCTCACCGCCCTCGTCGGTCAGGTCCGCGGACAGGTGGAAGCGGTACGACACGCCCTTGGTGCTCGCGCCGGGGCGCTCCTCGGCGGCCGGCGTGAGCTTCACGCGGAACAGGCCCTGCGCGTCGATCGTGGACACGCCCTGCGCGACCACGCGGGCGCTGGTCGGCGCCGGCGGCATCCACCAGCTGTCCCAGCCCCACCACCACGGGTAGACCGGCTCGCGCGTGATGCGCCACTTGACCTGGCCGCTCGTGACCGGCATGCCGAAGTAGTACTTGGCCTCGCCCGTGAGCGTGCTCGCCTGGCCGAGGCGCAGGACGCCCTCGGGGTCCTTGACGGAGACCTCGAACGTGGGGCGCTTGTACTCCTCGACGCGCACGCCGGCGCCGCCGCCGAGCGTGGTGTCGAGGCGCCACTGCCCGAGCAGGCGCCCGCTCGGGATCGCGAGCTCTCCGGCCGCGGAGCCAAAGCCATTCGTCCGCAGGTCCTGCTTGGCGACCTCCTGGCCGTTGGCGTCGCGCAGGCGCACGGTGATCGCCGTGTCGGCGACCACGCGCCAGTCGGCCTTCTGCGGCACGCCACGGTACGCGACCGCCTTGAATTTGAGGGTCTGACCTGGACGGTAGATGCTGCGATCGGTGTAGACGAGCGTGCTCGTC
This sequence comes from Myxococcales bacterium, assembly GCA_023248855.1. Classification (GTDB taxonomy): domain Bacteria; phylum Myxococcota_A; class Polyangia; order JAHFDS01; family JAHFDS01; genus JAHFDS01. The sequence continues at coordinate 4,401 of JAHFDS010000380.1, read as the reverse complement.
TGCTCGCCCGGGGTGCCCGGTCGGCCCATCCAGCGCTGATCGGGATCGAGCAGGACGTCCGGACCCTTTCGCACCACGAAGAACAGACCCGAGGGCTCACCGGGCGGCGAGAACGTCGCCTCGCCGTCGCCGTCGGTCTTCCTCGACTCGAGCTTGTGCGTGCGCGGCTTGCCCGCGCTCCAGCTCGACTGCCACAGCTCCACGGTCGCCTTGGCCACCGCCTCGCCGCTCGCGCCCGAGAGCACCCGCGTCACGATCCCGCCGTCGGGGAGGTTGTGCTCGGACAGCACGAGGTCGGAGATCGCGAGGAAATCAGCCACGAGCACGTTGCCGCTCGGGGCGAAGTCGGGCTTGACCGAGGCGACGAGCACGTACTGGCCGAGCGCGAGCCCGGGCGGCGTCACGTAGGTCGCGTGCTGCTTGAGGTCGGGCGTCGCGGGCAAGCCGACCGACCACGACGTCACCGGCTGCTGGCTGGCGATGAGGTTCTTGAGCGCCTGATAATGCGGCAGGAGCTGGTAGCCGTCGGGGCTGGCGCTGCCGAGCGCGCGGTCGATGTCGAGGCGGTAGGCGCGGAAGAACACGCGCTCGACGTTCTTGTGCTGCAGCTGCAAGGAGCGCTTCTGCGCGCCGTCGACCTTCATGCCCTGCAGCTGCAGGCCGGGCAGCTCGAGCTGCGCGCGCACGTGGGCGCAGCGCTGGCCGCCGAAGGAGCCCGAGAAGGCCTGCTCGCCCTCGCGCGCCAGATCGCGCGCACGGACGTTGTCGCCGAGGTCGTCGCGCACGGCCTCCGCGAGCTCCGCCTGGCCCATCGCCCACCACGGGTGCTGGCGGAACGCGGGCAGGTGCCGCTCGAGGTCGGTGCGCAGCGTGGCGCGATCGGCGCGGTCGCTGTAGGAGGCGCGCAGCCGGCGCAGTCGCTCGAGTCGCGCCTCGAGCTGGCCCCCGGGCCGGCGCTCGGCCACATGCCACGCCTCGAGGTCGTCGAGGATCGCACCCATGCGGATGAGCGGATGAATGCTGGCGTCCCCCGGATCGAGCCGGGTCGAGCGCGCGAAGTCGCCGGTCGCCAGCGCCGCCAGATCCAGCTGCGCGGTCTCGGCCGAGTGCTCCGGCGACCAGTGCGACGTGTCGGCGAGCAGCTCGACGAACAGATAGCCGACGGTGTCGCGCAGCGTGCCGCGCACGTCGTCGGGGTAGGTGTTCGTGACGATGGCGTCGCCCAGCGTGCCGGCTGGCAGCTTGCCGAGGTCGGCGCGCCTGCGCCACAGCTCCGCGTAGGCACGCTGCGCCTCGGCGTAGATTTGACCCGCGGTCCACTGCTTGAGGTCGATCGGACCCTTTTGCTCCACGCGCTCGCGCTGGCGGATCTCCCAGCTGTACGCCTGCAGATAGGTCGTGAGCGCCTGCGCGTAGAAGAGGTCGAGCAGCGCCGTCGCGGTCGGCCCCTTGGGCCAGGCCTCGGTGCGCAGGAAGCGCACGGCCGTCTCGTAGCCGTGTAGCCCGGTGCGAAGCTGTACCTCGCGCACGAGCGCACGCGCCCAGTCGATCTCGTCGCCGGCCTTGCTGGCCTCGGCGCGGATCCCGGACACCCGCGTGCTGGCCGCCTCGAGCTTCTGCTCGTCGACCAGCCGCTCGACCTCCTTCCACGCGCCCTGGTGTCGCGGCGCCCCCTGGAGCGTGTGTGTGGTCGGAGGTGGGCGCTCTGGGGTGGCGTGGTTGCTCTCGGCGCCGCGCGGCGCGCACACCGCGCAGCACGCGGCGAGGAGCGAGAGCACGAGTGGGGACGGGTTGCGCTCTGGCGGTCGTGAACGGAGCATGGGTGGGGTCACGATACCCCATGCGACGCGCGAGCAACGCCCGGGATCCCGCCCCTTCCGACCGCACCTCTCTGCCATAATTCGCGGATGCCAAAGAACGCGCACTGCAGCTACTGCGGTGCAGCCTTCGCCCGGGAGCAGCGGTGGCCGCGCACCTGCGCCGGCTGCGGCACGACGAGCTTCGAGAACCCGACGCCCGTGGGCATCCTGCTCTTGCCGGTGGACGACGGCCTCCTGGTCGTGCGCCGCGCGATCGAGCCCAAGAAGGGCCAGCTCGCGCTGCCGGGGGGCTTTCTCGATCTCCATGAGACGTGGCAAGAGGGCGTGGCGCGCGAGCTGCTCGAGGAGACCGGCATCCGCATCGGCGCCGATGTCGTGCGCGAGTTCGCGGTGCGCAGCGCCCCCGGTGGGCTGTTGCTCGTGTTCGGCCTCGCGCCGGCCATCGGCGTGCGCGATTTGCCGACGTTCATGCCGAACCCCGAGGTCTCCGAGCTGCGCATCCTCGGCGCGCCCGAGCCGCTGGCGTTCCCGCTGCACGAGGAGGTCGTTCAGCGCTGGTTCCAGCAGCAGCGCGCGGGGTAGGCTCGCGGCATATGCGGCGGTGTGCATGGATCGCGATGGCGCTCGCCCTCGGCTGCGGCGAGCGCGGCCCCCTCGGCGGCGGCGGCGCCGGCGGCGCTCGCGTCAAGCCCCACCTCGTCTACCTCGACATCGACGATCACGGCCTGTCCGTGCTGTGGGAGGCGCAAGCGCCGAACCTGCAGCGCCTGGCGCGCGAGGGCCTGTTCGGCTTCTCGCGCGTGGACCTGCCCACGCACTCGAACCAGAACAACTACACGCTCTTGACCGGCGCGTGGCCCGAGCGCACGAACGTCCCGCACAACGCCTACCTGTCACGCAGCAATGGCTTTCGCCCCGAGATCAGCTTCGACCAGCTGGGCCTGGGCGACTACGTCTTCTGGGACAGGAACCCGGTCGGGCAAGGCCTGAAGACGATCTACGACAGCGCGCGCCTGGCCGGGCTCCACTCGGCGTACGTGGGCCTTCTGCCCCCGTGGGAGCGCGGCGCCGACGACATCCACTTCGCCATCTTCGGCGCCAGGCTGCTCGGCTTTCTGCAGATCGACCAGGAGCTGGTCGACTACATCTTCGACATGCTGCGCTACCCGAAGGAGATCCGCGCGACGTTCCACAACGACGGCCCCGCGCCCGAAGGCGTCCCGCTCAACCGGTACACCCTCAGTGACGCGGCGGCGGTCTGGCGCGCGGCCGCGCTTCGCGGCGCGCCACCGGACGTCATGTTCGTGTGGACGCTGGTCGCGCTCGACGACCAGCCCACGGCAACCGGCGCCAACGCGCCCGCCGTGGCGCAGCTCGTCGCCGACATCGATCGCGGCCTCGGGGAGCTGCTCGACGCGGTCAAGGCGTCCGGACACGAGGGCGACACGAGCTTCGTGCTGACGCTCGACCACGGCAAGGTGGACGCCGACAAGCAGGCCGCGTTCGCGGACCAGCTCGCCAAGGTGCTCGACGCCCGGCCCGAGCTCGGCGTGACCAAGGACGAGGTCAAGGTCCTCGACGAGGATGGCGACGCGCAGGTCTACGCCGTCACACCCGGCGCGGGCACGCCCGCGGGCGCGGCGCGGCAGTCGGCGATCGCGCACATGGTCATCGACCTCGTGCTCGCCGGCACCTTCGAGGGCCTCGACGCGCGGTACACGCTCTCCTGGGACGGCCACGGAGGAACGCGTCGCTTCTCCGACGTCCGGGCGGCGGGGCCGAACCAGGCCGACCTCATCGTGTTCCCGAGGGACGGCTACGTCACCGGCGACGTCGCCAAGACCAAGCTGCCTGGCCCGATCGGCCACACCTACGGACGCCACGGCGGCATGCACGCCGAGGAGCTCTACGTGCCGATCTTCTTCTGGGGGCCCGCCTTCCGGAAGGGCATGATCGAGAATCCCATCGATCACGTCGACGTGGCCGCCACGGTGCTGGCCGCGCTGGGCCTTGCGCCGCCAGCGACCTCGCAGGGCGTCCCGCTCTCCGGGTTCCTCGCGCCGTCGGGCGCGCCCGCGGAGCTGGTGGCGCTCCCCCCCGATCCCCGGATTGCGCGGGACCTCGTCACATCCTGGGCGGGTTTTTCGGGCAAGAAGCCGGTCTTGCACGAGCTGCCGGCCGACGGTGTCGTGGTCATCGACGTGGCCGGCCTGCGCACGAGCCAGCTCGAGGCGGGCCTGGCCCACGCGCCGCACCTTATGGGCATGCTCGAGCGCGGAGCGTGGATGACGGACATGCGCACGCGCTGGCTCGACGGCCCGGTGAACGCCTATCAGATGCTCACCGGGACCTATCCAGTGCGAACGCCCTGGGTGCCGTTCGCGGAAGGCGACCCCATGCAGGCGGCGGCGCCAGGGCTCGGCCGCGTGGGCCTCGAGGGCGGAGTGTCCGATCCGATGGGCCTTGCGGCCTGGCACGACGGGCGCGAGCGCTTCGAGGATCCGACCGTGTTCAAGGCCGCCAGGGCGCTCGGCGTCCCGACCGGTGCCTTCGGTGCGACCGAAGAGGCGCTGCGGCACGT
>JAHFDS010000379.1:5637-7790 GCA_023248855.1 Myxococcales bacterium | reverse complement strand
CCGCGTGCGCGCCGGCGCCTCGGCCTCTCGGTGGTCGTGCTCGGCCTCGCGGCCGCCGCGCCGCTGTCGACGGTCGTCGTGGGCTTCGATCCCACGAACCCCGATCGCCAGGGCTGGACCGCGCCGGGCCTGGGCGCCCTGTGGGCGCTCGCCGTGCTGCCCCTTTGCTTGCTCGCCCACCGGCACCGACGCGCGGCAGGAGCGATCGCGGCTGCGGCGCTGCTGCTCGCCCTCGGGCAGGGGGCGCGCAGCTTTCGCGCGCTCGATCGCCACGATTTCTGGGCCGCCGACGAGGTCACCCGCCTCATCTGGGACAGCGTGCCGCCGCGCGCGCGTGTGGAGACCGCGAACCACCAGGGACTCTTCCAGCGCTGGTACGGCGTGGTCGCGGAGGGCGCTCGTCCCGACGTGCCGACCTGGCACCGGCACTTCAGCGGACAGCCGGGCTATCCGAAGCGACCCGCTATGGCCCCGGATCTCGTCGAGGTCGAGTTCGACACGGAGCGGAACGAGGGCGCCTTCTTTGGCGCATTCCTGGTGCCAGGCGGCGACGCGACCGCGGGAGAGCCCAGCGCGCGCGCGTTTCTCGAGGCGTTCGATACGATCTGCGGCGGCGCGGCCGATCGCGAGACGCGCCGCGCGGCGCTGTGGCGGCACTACCTCGTGGCTCGCGCCCTGTGTGAGCCAGGGCGGCCCGCCTCCGGGCTGGCTCGGTACTCGCTCGAACGTGCCCGTGCCTACAACGGCGGCCCGTCCCCCGAGCTCGACGAGCTCGGGCGCGCCTGCGGCATCTGAGCCCATGGCATATGATGGCCCCATGAAGCGCGTGCTCCATCGCGTGCGCCAGGCGGTCGGCGCGTCTCTCGTGGACGGAGCCTTTCGCAGCCTGGCGGGGGTCGGCGGACGGACTCCCCTGGCCCGACCGTCGCGCCACGGCGTCGAGGTCCTGCGCGACCTTCCGTACCGGCAGGGGCCGCGGGGCAGCGTGATCCCCGAGCATCTGCTCGACGTGTGGCGTCCCAAGGAGCGAAAAGGCCCGCTGCCCGTGGTGCTCTACGTGCACGGCGGAGGCTTTCGCATCCTGTCGAAGGACACGCACTGGGTGATGGCGCTGGCGTTCGCCCGGCGCGGCTACCTCGTGTGCAACGTGAGCTACCGGCTGGCGCCCGAGCACCCGTTTCCGGCGGCGCTCGAGGACCTTTCGCACGCCTACGCGTGGTTGAGCAGGCACGCCGAGGCCTACGGCGGCGATCCGTCGCGGTTCGTGCTCGCGGGCGAGTCGGCCGGCGCGAACCTGGTCTCGGTGCTCGCCCTGCTGGCGTCGTACCAGCGCCACGAGGCATTCGCAAAGCGCGTCTGGGACAGCGGCCTGCGCCCGCGCGCGGTGATCCCGCAGTGCGGCATCTTCCAGGTGTCGGACACGTCGCGGTTCTCACGCCGACGTGCGCTGCCGCGCTTCTTGCAAGACCGGCTGTGGGAGGTCGAGCACGCCTATCTGCGCGGCGTGGCCAAGGACGATCCGCGGCGCGAGCTGGCGGATCCCGTGGTGGTGCTCGAGCGCGGAAGGCGCCCGGATCGTACGCTCCCGCCGTTCTTCCTCTCGGTCGGGACCAAGGACCCGCTGCTCGATGACACGCGGCGCCTGGCCGCAGCGCTCGAGCACCTCGGAGTGCGTGCGGAGGCGCGCTACTTCCCCGGGGAGGTGCACGCGTTCCAGGCGCTGGTCTGGCGGCGCGCAGCGCAGCGCTGCTGGGCCGAGACCTACGCGTTCCTCGACGAGGTCATTGGCCCGACGCCGCCCGCCACCACGCGTCCTGCCCTGCCGCGACGAGGGCGCAAGCCGCCCGCGAAGGTCGCCTCCCGGGCATCGTAGGGATCAGACCGGCTTGACGAGCTGCTTTGCGACCAGCCACTCGCAGTAGTAGCCCGCGTCGTGGTGCGGCTCGAGCTCGCCCGACGCCACCGCTTCCTCGCACGCCTGCTTGAGCAGGCCAATCAGCTTCGAGGGCGGCAGGGCGAATCGCCGCATGATCTCGTCGCCGATGCCGCTCGGCAGGGGCGGCACGACCGCGTCCTCGGCGCGCAGCGCCTCGATGCGTCCCGCGAGATCGCTGATCGAGCGCAGCGCCTCCTGCCGCCGTCCCGGGCGCTTG
>JAHFDS010000379.1:0-5627 GCA_023248855.1 Myxococcales bacterium | reverse complement strand
CCCCATCTCGCGATCGAAGCGGCGCACGGCCGCGTCGGTCCACGAGCCGTCGTACTGGTTCGCCCGCAGGTGGTGCAGGATGAGGAATCGCACCTCCTTGTGGAACGGGCGGTCGAACCCGAGCCGGCGCCCCACGTCGTCGAACATGCGCGCGCCCACCTCGGCGTGGCCGTGGAACGTCACCTTGCCGTCCTTGGTGAAGACCCGCGTCGGGACCTTGCCGATGTCGTGGAGCAGCGCCGCCCAGCGCACGAGCGGGCGCGGAACAGACTGCCGGACCACCTGCTTGGTGTGCTCCCAGACGTCCTTGTGCCGGCGCCCAGCCTCCTGGGAGAAGTCCACCGTCGCCTCGAGCTCGGGCAGGAGGAGCCCGAGCGCGCCCACCTCGTGCAGCCACTGCAGCGCGCCGTGCATGCCGGGGCCGAGCAGAAGGCGCGTGACCTCGGCGCGCACGTGCTCGGGCGCGACCTCGCCGACCCGCGGCGCGTGCTGCATGGCCTCGCGAGACAGCGCCTCGGGCGGGGGCAGGCCTTGCTCGGAGATCTCGCGCGCGATGGTGACGACATCGGCCGCGCGCGAGAGGTGCGAGAACGTACCTACGGGACCGGCACCCGGCGGGTCGGGTCTTTGGGGGTCTGACATCGAACGACCGCGGCTCGCAGGCGCGTCAGGTGATGCGCATGGAGTCGAGCTGCTTCTTGCGCTCGAGGTAATCGAGCACAGGCTTCGACTGCTTGAGCCGACCCTGGATCTGTTCCTCGGTGATCTCGTAGTTCGTGCCGAACTCGAGGCCGTCCTCGTACAACGTCTCGGCCGACTCGTCGTCGTCGAGGTAGGTCGGCACCTTCTTCGCGCGGTGGACCTGCTTGCGCAGCTCCCCGATCTTCGACTCGAGCCAGGTGTAGGTCGCCCCGAGCGCGCTCTTGTACGTCGCGAGATCCTCGTCGAGCGAGCCGTACAGCTCGCTGAAGCGAGCACAGAACTCGTCGGTGCCTCCTTGCGCCCGGATCCACGCGAGCACGAGGCGCAGCAGCACGACGTCGTCCGTCCGGCCGAGAATCCGCTCGTTCGACTCCTGCGGGTGCAGGATGTAGAGGATGGCGCCGCACACGGTTTCTCGGACGGCCCGCTCGTGGTTGGGGTCGTCCTTCGCCTCGTACAGCGCCTTCAGATCGAAGGGCAGCGTGACGAGGTGGTTGCGCAGCGTGTCGATGAACCGCTGCTCCAGCGCCTTGTCCATAGGATGAACCAATAGCCGAACCCCGAGGAAGTTTCAACGGATCCGGCGCTTGATCGGTCCAGGGGGGCGGGATCTCGTCGGTACGGCCCGCGGCCCGGCCGGCCTGCGGCGGGCTTGCCAGCGTGTTCCGGCCTGCGGCCGGCTTGCCAGCGTGTTCCGGCCTGCGGCCGGCTTGCCAGCGTGTTCCGGCCTGCGGCCGGCTTGCCAGCGTGTTCCGGCCTGCGGCCGGAAAATATGCCGGTGCTGGGGCGCGCCGGCTGATCTACGATCGGGACCGGTGCGTCCTCGCTCGCCGGTACGCGGTTTCAACCACAATGCGCGCTACCACGGCCGCGTGTACCACGTGCAGACCGAGGATTCGGGCATCCTCAAAGCGCACGTCTACACCCATCTGTTCTTCGGCGGCACCATCATCACGTCCAGGAAGAGCAACTACGACGCGACGCTGGCCGAGGACGACATCCGAAAGCTCATGCAGGCGCAGCACAAGGCCGTGCTCAAGAGCCTGCTCGCCGGCGACCATGACGACCGCATCGTGGCGATCTTCGGTGCCCTCGACGCGCCGGAGGAGGCCTCGGCGTCCGCGGAGGAGGCCGAGCGCACCGAGCCCATCATGCAGGTCTCGGAGGAGGAGCTGACCCAGATCGGGCCTGGCGCCCTCGAGGCCGAGGTGACGCTGCGCGATCAGGAGGACGCGCCGCGGGCTGCGCCTCCGCGGGTCGCGCTCCCAGGGATCGCGGCGCCGATGGCACTGCCAGCCGTGGCCCCGCCGCCGGTGGCCCCGGTCGCCTCGGCCGGGGTGACCCATCCCCGGCCGCACCCGAACCCGCTGCCCCCGGCGGCGCACGTGGTGCCGGCCCCGGTGCCGGCTCGGCCCTCGCCCTCGACGCACGCCGTCGCACCAGAGAGCGTCGGCGGCCGGCCCCGCATCTGGGCGCGCAGGGTGGGCACGCAGGAGCGTCCCTTCGAGACCACGGGCGAGTTCCGCGTCGCCTCGGCGATCGTCGATCGATCCGCCCAGGAGGTCGGCGAGCCACGCGCCCCGGTGCCAGCCCCTGTGTCCGTCGGGGCGCGACCCGCGACCGGGCCGACCAGCGAGGGCGTCGTGGTGTCGCGGCCCATCGTGGTCGGCACGGGAGCGCCCGTCATCGCCCCGAGCCGCATGGGAGGGCCCGGTCCGCGTGCCCCCGATCGATCGGTCGCAGTGCCGCCAAAGGCCGCGGAGTCGCCGCTGGAGACGACCGGGGCCTACCGCTCGATCCCGCACCCCGCCCAGCGGCTCTCGCAGCAACCGCCGCAGGTGCGGCCGCCTCCGCCGCCCCCGCCACGCACGAGCGTGCCGCCGGTGTCGGCCCGCGCTCCTGGGACCGTGGCCAAGCCCGCCACCCCTGCTGTCCCGCTCCCGCCGGAGGCTCATGAGCCGGGTCTCGATGAGATCATTCTCGATTACCTGACCGATCCCTCGCGATCGAAGTGAATTTTTTCCGCACGCCATTGACGCACTGCGCCGGCGCAGCGCATTGGAATTCGCCGCGACCGTGAAGAAACCAGCGAGGGCCGGCACACGTTGCAAACGTGCTCGAACGTGTGGCATACACGCGCACACATGGCCGGAATGAAACCGAAGCACCCCTCCGGCCTGTACGTCCTCTTCTTCACCGAGATGTGGGAGCGCTTCAGCTACTACCTGATGGTGGCGCTGCTCTACCTCTACATCAAGGAGCCGGCGAAGGTGGACGGCTCCGGCGGCATGGGGATGTCGCCGGAGGAGGCCATCAACATCTATGGCGCGTACATCGCGCTCGTCTATCTCACGCCCTACTACGGTGGGCTGGTTGCCGATCGGCTCCTGGGTTTCCGCAGGACCGTGATCATCGGTGCCCTGCTCATGTGCGCGGGTCACCTGTGCATGGCGCTGCCGGGCAGGCCCATCTTCTTTTCGGCGCTCCTGCTGCTCATCCTCGGCAATGGCCTCTTCAAGCCGAACATCAGCTCGATGGTGGGCAGCCTCTATCCCGAGGGCAGCCCGCTCAGGGACTCCGCCTACTCGATCTTCTACATGGGCATCAACGTGGGGGCGCTGTTCGGGCCGCTGGTGGCGGACCTCATGCGCTCCGGCGACATTCCGTTCACCAAGATTCACGTGCTGTCGCACTTCGGCTGGCACTGGTCCTTTGGCAGCGCTGCGATCGGCATGTGCCTGTCGGCCATCCTCTTCATCCTCCTGCGCAGGCCCATCGAGCACGCGGACATCGCCGCCCAGCGCATCGCGCTCCGCAGGTCGCAGGGGCACCCCAGAAGCGTGCTGCCGCCACACCTCGCGCGCCGTGCTCGCCGGTTCTGGATCCTGACGGCCGTCGCGGCGGCGTGGTCCCTCGTCTCGATCGTCGCGGCGCTCGTGCCTTCGGTCGGCGCCGTGGTGCCGGTCCTGGCCCGCCTGCGCAATCCGCTGTCGCTCGTCATCGAGGGCGTCGGGGCGGCGCTCGGGCAGGTCGAGGTCGCCTCCATCACGGTACGGTGGACCGACGCGTTCTTCTGGGGCGCTGCCATCATCACCGTGCTCGTGGTGGCCTGGCCGCGGGTGCAGGTCGTCGAGACCACCGAGGATGCCTCGCCGGAGGTGCAGAGGCAGCGCGTGGGTGCGCTGTTCATCATCTTCGGGATCGTGGTGCTCTTCTGGATGGCGTTCCATCAGAACGGCTCGACGCTCACCTCGTGGGCGGAGAAGAACACCCGGACGTCCTGGAATCCCGAGATCTTCCAGGTCTTCAACTCGACCTTCGTGGTGCTGTTCACGCCGCTCGTGGTGTTCTTCTGGAGCCGCATGCGCCGCCTGGGGCGCGAGCCGAGCACGCCGGCCAAGGTGGGCCTCGGGATGGTGCTCACGGCCGCGTGCTACGGGCTCATGGCGACAGCCGGGCTCGCGGGGGGCGATGCCGGCCAGGTGTCGCCGCTCTGGCTCATCGGCGGCTATGCCGTCATCACGCTCGGGGAGCTGTGTCTGTCGCCGGTCGGCCTGTCGCTGGTGGCGAAGCTCGCGCCGCAGGCCTTGCGGGGCTCGCTCATGGGGGCGTGGTTCCTCGCGACCTCGATAGGCAACAAGCTCGCCGGAGACGTCGGCGAGCATTACTGGGCCAAGCTGCCCCACAGCCGGTTCTTCGCGATCCTGGTCGTGCTCTGCCTGATGGCGGCCGGCGTCCTGCTCGTGCTCTTGCCCAGGCTGCGCCGCGCGATGCCGACGGAAGAGGAGGTCGTCCAGACCGTCGTGGCGCCGGGCGGCGGCGAGCCGGCCCCCGCGCGCTCGTAGCGCCAGTCAGCCGCGCAGGCGTGCGGCGATCGCGTCGTCGCGGCCGCTTCCGAGCGCCGCCGTCGCCTCGGCGAGCGCGGCAGGAAGGTCGAGGCCGGTGGCGTGCAGCATGAGCGCCGCGGTGGCTGCGGTGCGCGCGAGCAGCGGGTCCGCGGCGGCCTCGGCGGCCGGGATGTCGAGCGACGTCGTCACCGCGTCGGGCACGCGCGCAAGGCGCAGCCGCTTTCCTGGAGCGGCCTCGGGCAGGCCGCCGAGCTGCTGCACGACCGCCCCCGCGGGCGCGCCCGAGAGCACCAACGCGCGGCAGGTGACCTCGAGGTACGGCGCATGGAAGACCGCCGCGAGGTGCGGGCCCGGCGCAAGGGGCGAGAGCAGCTTGGCCACGGTGTGCGCGGCGGTACGAACGCCGAGGAGGGGCCGCAACGTGATCAGCCGATGCAGCGGCGGGCAACCGTGGCGGAGATCGAGCGCACCGAGGCCGGCCCGGGCGAGGTCGCGGGCGGCGCGCGCGGGGTCGAGCTCGCCCCCGAGGCCGAGCGCCGCGAGCGAGGCGCCGAGGTCGTGCCGGGCGAACGGATCGTCGGGCATCACGCCGAGCAGCACGGGGACGCCGAGCGCGGCGACGGCGCAAGCGGCCCGCGCGAGCACGCTGGGTGGGTCCCGGTGGCCGTCGGCGTGCGCGTCCACCACCAGCGTGCCGGTGGGTGCGGCGATGCGCGGCGCGAACCGGGCGAACGCGTCGGAGAACCCCGCCAGCTCCTCGGCGGTCTCGCCCTTCATGCGGAGCGCGAGCAAGAGCGCCCCGACCTGCACGGGATCCGCCGCCCCGGTGGCCACGAGGGTCATGGCCTCCACGGCCTCGTCGCGCGTGAGCGCGCGGGCGCGCTTGGCGCCGGCACCCACGGCGTGGATGTAGTGCGCGAGGGTCACGTGCGCAGATCCCTCACCAGGGTGCGCGTGCGCAGATCGGCGGCGAGCACGCGGCCGCGATCGTCGGCCAGCACGACGAGGGGCACGCCGAGGCGCACGGCGACCCGGTCCGATCCGAACAGGCGAACCGTGGCCGGCGGCCGGTGCGCG